>NZ_JALQDQ010000033.1:0-182547 GCF_023631105.1 Caballeronia sp. AZ10_KS36
AGGTCGCGGGAACTGGACGGCGAACCAGGGGAACGGTGGGTGTCGGCAGCAGCAGCTCACGCACGAGGCAGGACGCCGCGCGGCGAGCGCCCTCTCGCGTAGCAAGCGATAGCGCCGCGGAGCGACACTTCGTCGGGTTGAAGATCCGCGCAAGCGATAGCGCGCCGGAGTTCGTGGGGAAACCGGGCCGCTTGCGGTCCGGCTGGACAGCGTTCGCGCGGTGCGAAGCGCCGTCGTCGGCCGCCACGACGACAGAGTTTGGCGGCCGCGGGTGGTATTCAGGACCTGCGTCTATCGCGCACCCACTTCGAGCGAACCAACACGATCTTCCCATCGGCGGGCGATTGCTTCGGCTCCCGGGGCGCCCGAGAGCTCAGCCTCGAACCGTCTCAAGCGAAACATGCGATATGCCAACAGCGGGCTGCCCGCGTCAAGATGTCCTGCGCGCTCGAGGTGGTCGTACACTGCGCCGACCGCGTGATGCAGCGACGTAAGTGCGCCCCGCATATGGAGTTCGGCGAGCAGCGCCGGCGTCGCAACGGCGCGCAACTGGGATGCAGGACCTATTTCAGGCGTTGCCGACGTCCCGGCCGCGTCGACGAGCTGCGAGGCGTGGGGAAATTTGATACGCATATCCGGATACTCGGCAAGCGCGACGGCCGCCGGCAGTGCGCGATCGGACATGAACTCGGGCGCGTCGCCTGACCGTGCGTACAGGGCGTTGTTGACCTCGCGCTTGTGGGCCTGCATGAGACCGGCGATCCCGATGGCGTCGACGAAGCGCAGGCTTGCGCCGTGGAAGAACACCTCGGCAGCCCGGCCGTGATTCGTCAATGGTTCGATCCGCGCAAGTTCGCAAAATTGAAAGAACGACAGTTGTTGCGGCTGCAGCTTCATCCGTGGCTTTTTCATGGCGTGATTGAAGGTAACAAAAGAAGTTAGCGCCAGTGGCGCACGAGTGGGGTGACCCGCCACCATTGGCCGTCCAGGCTCGTCGCTATCGCCAGCTGGACACGGCACGCACCGAAGCGCACCATATTTCCACCGTGGCGTACGAATCTCAGACCTACCAACGCCTCAGTGGTATATCGCTTGCGAAGCGTCGCGTAGATCTTCGGCTGTCTGCGCTTTTTCACATCGCCCTCCCCTTACGCGGCCAGTTGCTGCGTCGTACCGACCGCTTCACTGATGCCGGCTTTCGCCATGAGCAGTGAAAATACCCTTGCGGCATGCCCTGCAGCGGTGAAGATTGCATTGCGATCTCGCTTCAGGACACGCAACCATGAATCGAGATACGACGCGTGATACTCCAGTTGCCCCTGATCGAGCCCGATACGGGCAAGGCAGAATGCAGCGCCCAGTTCGGCCACCAGTTCCTCGAATGCATACGCTTCGTCGCCAAAGCGCGCGCCGAACTCGCGAGCGAGCCGCGAAGGATGGCCGGTCCAGTGGCTCAGTTCGTGAAGCGCAACGTGGTAGAAGTTGGCGGCCGTCTTGAAGCGCGTCCTCTGCGGCAGAAAGCATTCGTCGGTGCTCGCCCGGTAGAACGCCCGGTCCCCTGTCTCCCTGACGCACGCCCCGGATCTCGAAATGATTTGCTCGGCTGCGTCGATCGGATCAAACGGGTCGTACACGGCAGCAGGCGCTATGCCGTCGATTTCCTCTACGTTAAAGACAGTGAAGCCCGTCGGCGCGGGAAAAAACTCGACCTCGCCCGTCTCCTGGTCAACGCGCTCGACCTGATTGAAGCGCACGAGCGGACATCCCTTGGCGCCGCGACGTACCTGTGCTCCGATCGCCTGCGCCTGCTTATACGTCATCCACTCGTTTCGCTGAAAGCCGCGATCATGCGCCTCGAGCCAGAGCAGCAGCACGTTCGCCCCGCTGTATGGCGTCTTCGTACCATAGTTGACCGGCAGGCCTCCAGCGGCATTGCGCGCCCAGAGATTTGCCGGAGACATTCGGCCGTCTTCTATCGCCTTGACGATGCGGTCCGTCACTTCCTGCTTGATGTCGCGTTTCACTTTGACGCTTTTCATGGCGGGTCTCCATAGTCACGCAATGCGCTGAAGCTGCGAACCCGACATCGCCACCAGCCGAACCGCCGCGCCAGTCGATGTGGTTACCTGAAACACACACAGGTCGCCCGCGTCGATCAGTTCATTGATCGCTTCGCGAACGTCGAAAAAGTGCCGTCCACGCTCAGTCGGGGTCATGAGCGCTTCGAGCGCGAAGATCAACTCGCCCTGACGCATGACGGGTATATCCGCGAGCATCAGGCGGGTAGCTTCCTTAATCGTTGTCTTGGCCCGTTGTGACGGGTTCTGCGCGCGATTCGGCGCTTCGATGGCAATGACGGCTGCTGTCATGAAAGGCTCCTTGAAGTGAGTGCTGACCGGAACCCTAGATTCGGAGTCCCGGCGTAAAAGTTGTTCTGCCGAGTTGGCGGGCTGCGCTTCGCAGCTGCCGCCGTTCCCCTGAGTTCGTCGTCCCGCGACGATTCGTGCGAGGGCTGGCGACGCGTCAAGGGATCAAGCGCGGGGTGGGTGCGGGATGGAGCGCAGCGACTGACACGGCCCCGCGCGCCTTGACGCGGCAAAGGCCTGAGCTAAGGTCGCGGGAACTGGACGGCGAACCAGGGGAACGGTAGGTGTCGGCAGCAGCAGCTCACGCACGAGGCAGGACGCCGCGCGGCGAGCGCCCTCTCGCGTAGCAAGCGATAGCGCCGCGGAGCGACATTTCGTCGGTGTGGAAACGCAGGACGAAGACCTGCGTGCTGCCGGGAAACCGGCGTGCGGCGTGGGGGACTGGCTGGCCAGTCCGCCGGACGACGGCTGACTGGCGTGCCACCGACCTATCCTGGATCGGCGTGTACATCAGAAGAGGGAGTTGCCGGGCTTGATGTCCCGCAGGCCAACCCAGGTTCGCGCGCGGTCGATGTCTTTCGCGTCAAGCATCAGTACGCACGCGGTCGGCCCAGCAGGACCGTGGAACAGTTGCTCGATGACCGCAGGCCTCGCCGGCAGGTCCGGACGGCTGGCGTAGACCACGTCTACCGACTGGTCGACGTTGAAGCCACCAAGTGATCGGTAAAGCGGCGTGCCGTTCTGATGCTGGCCAACCACATCTTGCGCCGGCGGGCACGCACGTAGGAATTCGCCCAGCTGCTGCCGCTGGTAGCCGATGCCACCCGATGTCTCGGTTACGGAGGCCTGCGCCGTGATGCATCCGCGTTCGACGAGCCGCGGAACTGCCGCGCGCATCACGCGGCGATACTCGGCGCCGCCGGCGAGCAGTACCTTGGTGATGCCTTGTGGCGACTGCGCTGGCAGGAAGTCGTCAAGATGGCGCAACATGTGGTCTGCACGTTCCGATGTCAGGCGCTGTTCGTACGGCTCGATAACCGCGTCCGAACGAATGAAGCCGTGAAGGGCCGAAAGGATCACAACATGAGGATGAGCGTCTCTGCGCACGTTCGCGCGAAACGTGCCATACATCACACCCTGATAGAGATCGAGTGCCCGCGCTGCATACGGCAGCTTCGTTGCGGAACACGCCAGGATCACGAGGTCTTGAGTAGCACTGGTCATGATAGCTTCCTTCTTTTTGGTAATCCGCCACCGCGCGCCCAACGGTCAGGCCGCAAGGTCAAAGTCGATTGACATCTGCGCGCCCGACGTCGTCGCCTTGTGCGACCACGCTGCGCGCGCGCTTTCCGGCATATCGCCGTACCTGACAGCACGGCCTAACAGCGACTCGATGTCATAGTTGAGGTTGAGGCCCATACGGTCCTTGAAATCGGTCCGGCGCGCGATCTCGTCGTGCTCGCGTTGCTGGCCGTGTGAAAGGCTGAGCACGCCATAGTTGAGATACCAGCGATATCCGGCTGTGATGCCGCCCGGGAAGAAGCCGCGATCGTGCATTTCCAGCAGACGATCAAGCTCGAACTCAAGGATCAGCTCGGCGGATTCTTCGTCCACCTCCAGGCGCTGTCCGGTAGGCACCTTCCACGTACTGCGCCCGTCGCTGAAGTGCAGGATCTCCGGCGCACACGGCGAATCTGCCGTCAGTGACTCGTAAAGGGCATCGCGGAAACCGGTCCACTGGTCGGCGTTGTCATCCCAGTCCTTTCCGACGTGCAGAAACATGGGTTCGGGCATGCCCTTAGGGGGAAGCGGCTCGACATCCGGTACGTCGTAACTCACGCCGTGCAGGTAGATGTCGCGGTAGTCCGCCCAGATCGCGAACGGCACGGCAAGGCCCTGCAACGACTGCATCGCGTCGACGGCGATCATCGTGCTGAGTGGCAACGTCTGAAACTTCGGCTTCGTGCCGGCGCTCGATGCACGGCGCTGCTCGTCGCGGTCAATCGTCATCATGTAGCGAACCAGTTCCCGAACAGTTGCAGCATTAAAGGTATCGGGTTCAATGCACACGAAGCCCTCGTGAATCGTGCGGCCGACCCAGTTGCGACGCGACCAGTCGTAACGGATCGCCCTGATGAACTTGTTGAGGCGGTTCAGTCCGCGCGCGTACGCGTACCGTTCTTCGTCGAAGTTGATCATCTCCTCGAGCGAACGATCCTCGGCCTGCTGGCACACCCAGCAGCCCGTACGCGCGTCACACTGTCCACGTCGCTTACGCTTGCCAGCGGTGGCCTCTTCGAACGTCAGCTCGGAGACAATCGCGCAACTACTGTTGCCGGCGTGCGCGTAAACGCGGGTAGTCTCCTGAAAGTCTGTGTAGGCGGTGCGCAGGCCGGATGTCACTTCACCGATCCATTCCCAAACGTCTTCGGTGCTCCAGTCGGCGATCGGGCAGAGCGTCAGCTCGCCGTCGGCATTGCGCGCAGGCGTATCCGCGCGATCGCCGCGTGCTTGCATTCCGGCCTTGCGCTTGTCGCTTTCCGCGAAGCGGCTTCCGAGACACACGACCGGCTCGGCATAGCCCTGCGACGCCGCCGAGCGATATAGCTGGTTGCGAAACACGCGCGACGGTTCGATCTTCAGCGATACTGAGCAATCGGAATTTGTCCCGGCATAGCTGGGCAAGGCGCGACCGCTGAGGATCGCGACCTGCCACGATGCGGAGAGCGACGGCATGACCGTCTGCGCGTGGACCTGAAAACCATGAGTGCGTCCATAGTCGCGCATCTTCTCCAGTTCAAGCTGAGCGAGCGCGACCATCTCTGGCGACTCAACGCGCGTGTCTACGGTCACTACGCAGACCATAGGCGCTCCACCATCTGCAGCATGTTGCCGAGCCGCTTCCAGCGTCAATGCGGCGACGACGCTACTGTCCTTCCCAGCGCTGAACTGACACACAACCATGCGTTGCTCATTGAACAGTTTGCGCAGCGCGGTCAACGCCCGGTGCACGCGCTGATCGAGCGTCGGACGCACTTCATGGAGGGTGAACATTTCAATCGTCTGCTTCTGCATGGCTCTTGCTCCATCCGCGTGAATATCGTCCGCCGGGCCCCTAGATTCCGAGTCCCGGCGTAGGGTTGTTCTGCCGAGTTGGCGGGCTGCGCTTCGCAGCTGCCGCCGTTCCCCTGAGTTCGTCGTCCCGCGACGATTCGTGCGAGGGCCGGCGACGCGTCAAGGGATCAAGCGCGGGGTGGGTGCGGGATGGAGCGCAGCGACTGACACGGCCCCGCGCGCCTTGACGCGGCAAAGGCCTGAGCTAAGGTCGCGGGAACTGGACGGCGAACCAGGGGAACGGTAGGTGTCGGCAGCAGCAGCTCACGTACGAGGCAGGACGCCGCGCGGCGAGCGCCCTCTCGCGTAGCAAGCGATAGCGCCGCGGAGCGACATTTCGTCGGTGTGGAAACGCAGGACGAAGACCTGCGTGCTGCCGGGAAACCGGCGTGCGGCGTGGGGGACTGGCTGGCCAGTCCGCCGGACGACGGCTGGATCGGAACAGGAGATCTCGCGTCAGCAGCGCGCACCACCTGGGCTGGATAGCGTGCGCAGTGCAGCTCACTGGTCAGCCAGGCCGGTCGGAAGCGAGTTGAGTACCTGACGGCGAGCGGTTCAGATCCGCGCTGTGGACGCTCCCGTGCGCCCTGTCCCGAGGCCAACGATAGGCGCGAGAAGGACAGGAAGCGACGCAGCAGCAGGACCGCGACAACGTCCGCGAATGGGGCAAGGCAGCGTAAGGAACATGCGTGCGTGAGCAACGCCCAGGCCGCGGAGTATACTGACAGTGCGTCGAACGCACCACGCGTCTCGCGGCGCGTGGTGTAATTATGATCACTTACTGCACTGAGTATTATTAAACAACGGTTGCGTAGCGCGCGGCTTTTGCGGTTTAATATCTCTGCCCTGCTCCTCAGGGCACCAACCAAGTTGTTTTCCTCCCGAAAAGGCAGTCGAAGGCCCGCGCAAGCGGGCTTTTGGCTTTTTGGACCGGCGTCGACCAGCAGCTCGACGTCCAGGCTCAGGCGGCCCAAGGCCATCCCGCGAAATACCATCTGGCCAGAACAGCGTCGGATTGCTTCCGAGCGCGGAATTGCGGAGGCTCCGTAGCGCCGCTCGGAGACTCGAGCGATCCCCTACCCCTACCGGGCTGCCGGCAGGCGGTTAGGCGGCCCATACGCAAGCCAGCATCGCTGTCTTCCGCCGAGGGACCCCCCCTTCTCTGCCAGCTCGGTGTAGACGCTGATAAACCAACCGACCATCACGGCAGATGGCGAGCACACGAGCGCGTTGATTTACGGGGTGGTGTAACCGCCCCGTAAATCTTTTATCGCGCACTTAGGGGTGCAGCGTGCCGTAGGCGCGGTGCAGCCCTTAGTGCCTGCCGCGCGGTGTCTTTAGCGGTCAGCTGGTTTGGTTGTGTTGTCATCTGTGCCCCGAAGGGGCCACGATATGCTTCTTGGGGGGTGGGGCCGGGTGGGTGGGGCCGGCTTTAGCCGGCGAACCCGGCCGCGGGGGCTCTTGAGCCCCCCCTCACTGAGGGTGGGGCCTTTCCCATTCGCAGTTAAAACCAAAGTTAAAAAAAATCGTTAACCGCGCGCGCGTTTACGGTTTCCGAGCGCCTTGTCCCGTAACGATCTGCGCCCGATCACGTGGCCTGATAGACGCCCGAGCGGTGGTGCGATCGACACCTCGGTGGTGGTCCGATAGACACATCGGGTGGTCTGATAGACGCCGGCGCACCCAAGTTATCCACAAAATGCCCGCCGGTGGCGCAAAGACGCGCGCTAGACCCATGAAAAAGCAGGGCTTTGGGTCTATGCCTTTTGAATGAATTCCGCCCCAAGGCTTTCCCCGCAAGCGTTTGCTATCTCAGATGAAGTGCGCGATAGACGCGAGAGACGGTGGCCCGATAGACACATCGGACGGACCGGAATATCGCTTGGCGGTGGTCTGATAGACGTTCGTGCGCGGTGGTCCGATGGACGCGGCGTTCCGTGCCATTGGTCGTGGTTTTGTTGCGGTTTCTCACTCCGATCGACCAATCGGCAGTGGCGCGATAGACGTTCGTTTTGCAAGCCTGCGGCTGTTGAATCGCCCGGCGGGCGGGCGGCGAATTAACAGCCCCGACAGATGTCCCGCGGCAGATCAAGCGGTGCTCGCTACTCTGAGCGCCGCGCGGCACGATAAGTGTAATTGTTGTCGATCCAGTGCTTGGCCCATTCGATTCCGCGGTCGTGCGCCTGCCATCGATATACGCGGTTCCCAAGGTCGACAAACACAAATCTTTCCCCGTTGTCTCGCCTAATCACGGCACATGACTGAAATAGCCTATGTTGCGCGAGAATCACCGGGGCGGCGTCTATCGTCCAGCCTTGATAGCTGGCAATGCGGGGAGTTCTCTTCATGTCTAGCCTCACCGAAGGGGCTACGCAGATTTGCAGACGCCGGACGTCCTCTGTCAGCAGAACGGCCGGCGCCCTGCTCAACAGCATAGTCCAAAGCGAATCGGTGGGGAGTGCCGGACAGCAAAAAAGGAAAGCATCGGTGCCGACGGGATACCGGCGGGGTGCCTTCGCTCAACGCTACTCAATGTCGTTGTAACGCTTGTCCTTCCAGGTGCCGCTCACGACCTGATTCCAGTCGTCGTTGGCCAGCTGCCCGACTCTCATCGCCCAGCCTGCGTAGCGGCCGTACTCAGCTGGCTCTGGAGCGGTCCATTCCCAGGTGTTTGTCGTGACGTGGACGCCGAGGCGATTCGTGGCCTCGCGGCGATCGTCGTGGCCCGTGTGGATCAGGGGGAAGTCATCGGGCAGGTCAGCAAGGGCTGCGCGCAGCTCGCCGACCGTCCGCGCGTAAGTGCTCTGCCAGTAGCGACCCGCCAGCTCGCGTTCAGGCGACATGGGCCGGGGCACGCCAAAGAAGCGGTAGATATCCCGGTATTCGAACGTGCAGAACTCGACGTGCCCGGGCAGCTTGACCCGCGATTCCGCAGGCTGGATGTTGAAAGCGTTGAGGGCTTTGTCTGCCTGGATCAGGGCGGCCGCAGACTGATATTCGCCGCGGTAGACGGCGGTCACCAGGTACGGCAGGTCTTGGCCGCCGACTTCGTGGTCATCGTCCGTGTCGTGGATCTCAACCAGCTGAAGCGGTGACGAGTTCATACACTTTCCAATGGTCGGAGGTCATCCCGTGTTACGCGGGAAGCAGCGGGTATTGAGCCTCGCCGTGCGCCGCCGAATCCCAGCGGCGGAGCGCGTAATACCACTTCTGCTGTTTCTTCGATAGCAGCTCACGATGAATGCTGGCGACCAGTTGCTCGTCCTGCCGGCGGTTGTCGCGATCGCAACGGAAGAAGACCACCATTGCTTTGTCGTCGTCGAGCGCAATGTGAAACTCCGGAAGCGTATCCGCCTTGATGGCTTCAACCAGATCGCGCCGAAAATACTTCAGGGCCTGTGCGGAGCCAGATTTTGCGTGCAGCTTGTCGAGGCCGATCTTGAACCAGAGCTTGTCACCGCAGTGTTTTTTCGCGAGATCATATAGCCGGCGCTCAAGCCCCTGCCCCAGTCCAAAGTAACCGGGGTGAATCGTTAGCACGCGGCGATTCAGCAGCGAGTCGAAGGTCCATTCAGACAGGATCAGTTCAACCTCGAGTGCACCCTGCTTGTTCGCGGTGTACGAAATCACCTTGTATTCCTCGATGAGCCCGTATCCTTGCAGCGTCTCGTGAATGCCCTCTTCGTTTGCGCCCTGTCTCGCCGTGTCGAAATTCGTTTCGACGATCGTCCCCTTGAGGCGGCGACAGCTGTCGATGATGCGGGTGTAGGATGCGCCGCCTGTGCTGCGGCGCGTATAGTTCAAGAAATCGCGGACCTTGAAGCGGATGCGACGCGAAACGCGCTTGTTCGCATCGGCCGCCTTGCAGATCAACGTGGCGGCGTACACAAGAAGGTCCTTGTCGAAGATGTTCGCTGCACCGACGACGCTAGGGATGATGCGGACGATCTGATCGCCGTTGCGATAGATCCGCACACGTGTGTCTTTCCCCTTCTGCAGTGAAAAGAGAGGGAATTCGAGGGAGTGAAGGTCCTCACGCGGCTTCCAGGAGTCCGGAAGTTGTTCGCCCGAAAAGAGCTCTAGCTGCTCGTGGTCGACGTCTCCCTCGTCGAGCGGTTCCGCATCCTGAACAGCTGGAGGCGTATCACGCGTCAGGACGATGTTGACATCATGGAGCGGCGCTTTGGCCATTCTGCCGCGCCCCGGTACTGCTGGCCCTCGCAGTGAGTAACTGCGGTCTTGTTCGACTGTACTCATTCTCTCCTGCTAACCCCGTTTTTCTACTCCAGCTTGCTAACTTGCGCCCCCAAAGTCTTTATTAGGGCCGCAATAGCCGACTGGACTTTCTTCGTGTCTTTAGAACGTCGAGCTTTGAAAAAAAACTCTTCAAGCGGTTCAATGGCTGTGCTCGGCACCTCGAAGCCGTGCTTCAGCCACAGTACGACGTCCTCCTGCACGTTCGAGCCTAACAATGCCTGGTAGTAGCGCGTCACGAGCTGGTTGACCCGCTGCCGCGTCACGTTAAATTCCTTCGCGACTTCGACTGCGGCTCGCCCATCCACAATGACAGCGCGGGCAATGTCACGACTCTGCTCGGAGAAGGATCGTGTGCCGTACTCGCTTGCCTGCTCGCGCATGGCGGAGTCAAGTGCTGAAAAATTTTTTGCCGTTAGACGGAAAGTTGCCAAGGTTGCTATCCAGAAAGGTTGACAGGCAACGTTTAGAAGCCTGCCAGCCCCGTCCCGTTGCGTTACAGCGTCCAGTCGCCTGGCGCCAGAGGATGAATTTCGCGGTCGGTATCGTACCTGAAGTCATCTGGCAAAACGCCGGTCTTGCGGGTCGGATGCAGCCTGTTCAGCAGCTCGAGTGGTCCCCTCGAATTTAATTCAGCACTGAACCTGTTCAATATTCTACTCGCGGTTTCTGATTCCATGCCAACCAAAGCTGAGGCCGCGATGTCGACGAAGGCAACCCAGAGACGCCACTCGCGGTCCTCGGCCCCTACTCCGGCGGCCGTGAGATCGGCCTGCAGCGATCTCACCCGCTCAATCGAGCCGGTTCCAGTTTCGTAGATTTCCTCTACTCGCCATACAACACTTTTCTTGGGATCGGCGCTCGATGCCCTTTCATGCTTGACACGCGAGGGAGTATTCGTGCGCGGCGCCGAATCATTCCCGCGGTCCTCCGCCCCTGTGCTTGACGACGCGGGACGCAACGACGCGGCGCCCGTCATATCGGCGGCTGCAGCTGCATGCGGCTCCCTGACACTGACTGGGTCCACGTCTCGCGCAATCGTCGGGGGCGCGTCATCTTCGCGCTCGGCTCCGACCTGAGACGTTAGCTGCTGAGCATTCGGCGTGTCGGACGGTACAGCTGCTTGTTGCCTCAGCGCGTTCAATCGAGCGTCGAGCGTGAGCCGGCCGATCTTGCGTCCGACTCTCAATTCAGCGCGGATCTCCGCTGCCAGCTCGGCCGCGGCGTCGGTGCTGATTTCCTCGATGTCCGCCATCTTGTTTGCGGCCTCGATGTCGTCGAACTGGTTGGCATCGAACAATTCGCGCGTGATCGGGCCGTATTTCTGGAAGCGCAGATGCTTCGAAATCCATGAGGCGCTGCGCTGCTTGCCGTTGGGTGCTGTCCAGATTCGGCTGGCCTCTTCACGACCAAATCGCTCAACGTCTGCCGCGAGGCCAATGGACGTTTCTTTCAGTGACAGCCCTTTTCGATCAACATTCTCCGATACCTGATACATGCGGATCTTGAGATCAGGTGTATCGGCCGGAAAGATCTTGGCAGGAATTTCCGTCCAGCCATTCTGCGTACTGCCGCGCACGCGACGCTCGCCGGCAATCAA
Source organism: Caballeronia sp. AZ10_KS36 (assembly GCF_023631105.1). Classification (NCBI taxonomy): domain Bacteria; kingdom Pseudomonadati; phylum Pseudomonadota; class Betaproteobacteria; order Burkholderiales; family Burkholderiaceae; genus Caballeronia; species Caballeronia sp. AZ10_KS36. The sequence goes on from NZ_JALQDQ010000033.1 coordinate 11,335, forward strand.
TTCGAACCCGTCAGCGCCTTTGATTTCACGCACGAGTATGGGCGTGTGTACGTGGCCAACGACTTGCAAGCGAACTGCAAAATCGGCGATGTCGGAAAAGTCATGTCGCACTTGCGGTTTGACCCGTATTTTCGCGATCTGGATTGTCTTCGTGAAGGCGCCGGTTTCCTTCTCGATTTCTGCAGCGCGTGCGCTTGCCGTTGCGGCGCGCGTTAGCATCGACAGTGATGAGAGCTTTCCACCATTTGGGTGCATGCGTAACCTCTATTGCTGTTTGTTTTTTACAGGCCGACTTTCTCGAAGATTGAGTCGCAGAGTGCGCGCATTTCTTTTGCGGCTCGTCTGTCGCTGTCTCCTCGTTGATGCTTCCACACGGGGTGGAAACTAGTCAGGCGAACGCCTGCTCGGTCCTGTAGTTCCGCCTCGAGTACCGCACCCTCGAAGGCATTGCGCACTGTGGTCCGCATTGATAGGTCATCGGCACGCCGCGGGTTTACTTTATTCAGGAGCACGCCGAGTAATTCGAGTTCGGGATTCCATTCTCTACGGACAAGGTCGACCTTCAGTGAGGTCTCAAGCAGCCCGTCCATGCTATCGATGTTGAGATCTGTCGGCATCAACATGTACTGCGAGCAGATCAATCCGCCGACCACAAGATTGCTCATGGTGGGTGGCGTATCGATCACGCATAGGTCGTAATCGCGGCTCATTCGCTGCAAGCTGTTGCGCGCAGTGAATGCACTGTCGAGCGGCCATGTCAGAACGTCCGCGAGTTCTGGCGTTGCACCAATTAGCCAGACATTCGGAATAATTGGCATCGGGCGCGATGCAACCTCGTCCTGATAAAGCAGATGCGCACTAGCCTGAGGGTCGATCTCTGGCAGGCCCATATGCTGCCAACTGAGCGCAACGGTGCCTGTAGGTGCTTGCGATTGCGCGACCAATTGTTGGAAGAGCAGTGATTTGCTCAGGTTTCCCTGGGGATCGAGATCGACTGCGAGCGTGCGCAAGCCGCGGTCGATCGCTGAATAGATCAGGTGTCTGGCGGTAGTGGTCTTTCCGACCCCGCCTTTTCCGTTGCAGATTCCGATTATCTTCATTGTTTGGCCTCAAGCGAGCACGAGGCAGTCAACTGGCTGAAACACGCGGCCCAGCGTGTGAAACACTGCCAGCCAGTTTGCAGCGTAAAGGTTAACACGTGCGGCCCGCGCATCGCTCTGGGGACTCGCGAGGCTGTAGTGACAGCCTTCCTGAAAGCTCGTGACGCGCGCCGTCCCGCTCGCAATATCCACGTCGAAACAGATCCACGACTGTGCTTCACCTCGCGCGTTCGTTTGGTCATGCGCGATTTCCACCTCAAGATGTCCGTCTTCCGCCGCGTCGATAGTGCAATGGACTGCCATATCTCCCGGGATTCTCGACGGGGCAAAGTGGGTTCTGCTTTCCTTCCCGCCCAGGTTTGGGATGAGATCGGAAAGAAGAGCAAAGAGTCGGGACTGCACAGCGTTCTTCATGGAAATTCTCCAATTCTTGTTGGTGATTGCCGGTTACCCACCCCGCCGGCTGCGATGTGTTTTGATCATATTATTAGATATGTTGACGGTCAAGGGACAAGGACAAACATTGTTATCGACGCCTGGCCTGGACGGCTTGGGTTCGGTAGAATTGGCGCGGCCCGAGGGTGCCAAACAGGTCAGCGCACATCCCGGATTGAATGCGTCACGCGCGATCGATGCGCGGCGCGTAAGTTAATCAGTCTCAATGGTGATTAAATTTCGCATGCGAAATTCTGCGATCAGCGGTGTCACGGGGGATCAGAAACGAATCGCTGCGTTGCTCGATATGGGCCTGTCGCGACCCGAGATCGCTGAACGGCTTGCGATGTCACCGGCTGTCGTTGGTCGACAGATTCCCGGCTCAGGGAGAAGGTGCGCTGCGGCACGTATGTGCCCCCGCCATTGCCGCTTGAGGCTGGAATGCACTTGGGGACACCCTCAGCATGATCCGCTTCGTTCTCTGCCTGCTCGGCCTGTTGTTCATTCAGGCTGGGGTGATGGGCCGCATGAATTCCACTTCAGCTGACGTCTTCACTAACTTTGGCGACGGCTTGCGACAAGCTGTGACCTTCGACACGAGTCTGATCAACCGCGCGAAAAACCTGGTGACGAACAACGCAGCCGGCTGATGCATCCCTGATGCCCCAGTAGGCGATGATAGTTCAAATAGGCCAAAATGGCCTATTCTCTCTTTGCAGGGAGCATTCGTCCATGCTCCCGCACAACACCCGCTCAATCACCGTCCATCATCCCCGATATGGCTTGCTACTCGCGCATCTGCGGGATCTTCGGCTCGCCTCGGGGCTCACCCAGGCCGAATTGGCGGAGCGCTTGAAAGTCGACCAGTCGCGCGTGTCCAAGATCGAGCGCGGGGAGCGCTATGTTGACACGCTCTTTTACCTCGACTGGTGTCGCGCGTGCGACGTCGACCCGTCGCTGGCAGTGGCGCAGCTCGCCGCAAAGGGTGCCTGAACGCGCACGGCTCGGCCTAGTGCGCTGACAAAGCGCGACGGCGGCTCTTCAGCACCTCGCGCATCTGCATCACGTGCGTCCTCGACGTGATCGCGTCGCTGCCCTCCTCGCTTCTTTGAGCGGCTTGTTCGCATGGAAGCCGACTGTCGGTCCGTGCGGGGGACTGGGTTGAGTGTCCTTTGAGTTGGATCTGGCCGGCCTTGATGCCGCGCGCGATGTCGAGCATCCAGCTGCCGACGACTGAACGCGGCCTCGATTCTTGCGGATACCGAACGAGGGCGTCCGTACCGCGTTCGCCGATCTCGATCAGCAGACCTGTGGCCGGATCGATGAAAACCTGACCGGCCGCGGCATCGAGGGTTTGCATCAGGTCTGCCCGCTCGTTGTCCGCATGGGTCTTTTTGTCGTTATCGGCTTGGCGTTGGCGTGCCTGGTACGAAAAGTCGAGTGGCCGGCGCAGCAGCGATCGAAGGTAGGCGATAGGTGCGACGGCCTTTTTGAGCGAGTTCCAGCAGCTCTCCACAACGTCCGATAGCCGCTTGCCGTTGTCTCTGGCTTCGGCCATCAGCTTGAAAACGAAAAATCTATTAAAGCCCAGCGAAGTGAGGCGTTCGAGGTCCTGAGGCAGGGCCCCTGGTTGTCTCTTTTGAAAAGAGGTTGGGTAAACATCTTTATATATAGAGCCGTCTGCCACCGTGGCAGACGGCTGCCCAAGCGCTTTTGCCGACTGCTCCTGATCGCTGGAACCGTCTGCTTGCTTGCTGGCGGCTACGGGCGTCGCGGGGGTAACAAATCCAAGCAACACGGCCGCTTTCTCCGTCAGATAGAGATAGGCGCGACCGTAGATGCCGTCGGCCTCGTACCGTTTCTGCGCAGAACGTCGGATGAGTCCCGCAGTCTCCAGATCGTCCAAGCTGCGGTAGAACGTCCGCATGGACTGCATGGCACGGCCTGTAAGGAGCTCGCGCCTCGCATAGATTGCAGCGTAAGGACGGGTCGAGAGAACGGTCCTGGCGAGCGCGGCGAGAACGGCACGCGCACGCGCGGGCAGGGCGTCGATGTGTGACGCGCGGAATGCGGCCCGGAACGTTATCCAGGTCAGATTCGTGGTGTCGCAGCCAAACTCCACCAATGCGGCAGAGTCGAGTGCGGAGATTGACAGGTTGGCTGAGTCGTGGTGTGTTTGACCCTCGCCAGCAACCAAGGGTTGCGCGATAGACATGTCCAGCGTCCATTTCAAAAATGGATTGATGGATGCTTGACTGTCGATCGCATTCCGCTACACTTCGTGGTGTTGATCCCTTGCCCGATTAGCCGTCGGGGAAGTGAGCGGTAGGGCGCGCGACAGCAAGCCCAAACTCAAAAGCCTTCGGTTCCGACGCCGAAGGCTTTTGTTTTTTCGGGACCTATTTCAAGGCGATTCTCCTGTTATGACGCTCCGTCAGAAGCGTTTCAGATGCGATTCCAACTTGGAAGTCTTTGAAAATAAAAGATTATTTCCCCGCGTCGGGCGATGATTCCGTTTGCGCTTTCGCAGCTCGTCGCTCCAACACTTCTTTAAGAGCCCCTTGCATCGCCTTGGCTTCTTCTTCCGACTGGAACTCTAATCGCACGACGTTTTTGGCCTGCCGTACATCGCAATACGTCGACCGGCCCGCTTTCACTTTGAACGCTGTCGGTATCGGGCGGGGCTTTTCCTTCGCCGGGTCCGTGCTGGCAAATTTCACGGCCTGCGTTTCATCAAACTGTTTGTCGGCCAAACGCTGAACCGCAGCGATAACCTGCGCGGATCTGCCGGTCCGAACAAGACGTGCCAAAGCTGTCCCTGACGTGGCGCCAAACAGCCCCGGCTTTTCATCCAGCATCGCTAGCACCTCGGCGGGCAGGTCGCTATACGCCATCAGTCGAGATATCGCCGCCTCGCCTACTCCAGCCTGCTCCGCCATCTTTGCTTGTGTAATACCCTCGAAGCGTTGCTGGATGTCCTTGAATCCCAGGTATTTTTCATAGTCCGTGAGATCTGACTGCAGCAAGTTAGCGTAGAACGCGCCCAAGCTTGCTTCTGTCTCGGTCGACTCACTGAGCACACAATCGATCTCTGTGCGGCCTAGTTCTCGGTAAGCGTCCGTGCGCCAATGCCCCGATACAAGCTCGAAACCGCCTTCTAGCCGCGGTCGAATCGCGACTGGCGTGATCAGGGCGTTGTGCCGTAGGTTCTCACGCAACTCCGCATAGGCTTCTGGCGACTTGAACCGCCGACGCCCCGGCACTTCGTGCAGGTCCGACAAAGGCACCTTCATGGCGCCGCCGTGACGCTTGGCCGCTTCAAGCTCTTCCTGCAGTTGCTGGATTCGCTCTTGGTAGCCTCGAGCCTCAAGCCGGAATGCGCTGAGTTGGGCAGGCATGGTGGCGCTGCGCGCCTGACTTTCCGACGGCCGTGCAGCCGCTGCCGATTCCGCCCGTTCCGCAACGCCTGCCGTCCGGCTTAACAACCGCTCCTTAAATTTACTCGGCATGCGCCCGCTCCTTCGAGGCTTGGGTAGCTAGAGCTCGGGTGGACCAGACGCTCTGCAGGTTGCTTTCGATCTCATCAACCATCGCGTCGAACGATTCAATCGCCCGGGCGTACGCACCTAGAGCTTGTACGTCGTAGATGGTTTTGAACTCGGCAGCGGCGTTTTTCACGACATCGGAGTCTTGGATCTCGGCACGACCCAGCAACTCCGGATACGTTTGTTGAATCCATGACCTGACGATGTCAGTGGCATCGACCCGGGGCTTCACTTTCGACAGAAAAATGTTGATGAAAGCGAACTCCTTTGCGACCGAGCGATCATCAGCTAGCGTTTTGAACAGATCAGCAAACTGTCTGAAGAAGGAAGCGCTAGATGCATAGTCGAGGGTTTCAGGGGGGAGGGGCACTATGAGACCATCGCTCGACATGAAGCAACTGGTCGCTAGGTACGCGAGACTGGGTGGAGTGTCGATGACGATCACGTCGTACTTCGCGCGGATCGGTCCCATAGCCCGCTCCAGAACCTGCCAGAACTGATAGTCTGGGTCTTTCGATTGACGGTTTGGCAGGTAAAAATCGGCGCCAAACAGGGCGGGGCATGCAGGGATTAGGTCAAGGTTGTCCCAGTAGCTCGGAATGATCGAGTAGGCGAGGTCGGACTGCTCCTCATATACCATAGGCATCACGGTCATTTCTTCCGTGACTTCGGGAGTGGGTACATAGCCCATCAGCGTCGTCGTGGAGGCCTGTGGATCAAGGTCGATCAGCAAGACCTTATGGCCGTGAAGCGTTAGCCCTTGCGCGATCGCCACGGCGCTAGTGGTTTTTCCGACTCCGCCTTTGAAATTGCCGACAGCTATGGCGATGCCCTGCGCGCCGTCCGGTCGCGCCTTGTATGGGCCCGCCAAGCGCACGAATTGCTGGGCTTCGGCGAGCGTGAATTCGCGGTTGCGGCCGTTGCCCGTTAGTGTGCCGGTGGGATACTCGCCCTTCTTGTTCCCTCGCGTGCAGAGGTATTGGATCTGAGTGCGCTCGATCTTGCAGAGCTTCGCCACGCGCGAAGCCGTGAGCATGGGCGCGACCTTGCGGGGCCACGGCTCAAGAAGGTCATCCCGAAGTTGCGCGAGCGTCGCTTCGGCCCGGTCAGCAATCGCGATCAGCTGGTCAATACCGATCGCCTTGCGAGGCGGTGACAGTTCTTTGATAGCCATGAGTTCCCTACCTTTTGGTGTTGTCATCGAAAATCGCCGAAATCATCCATCTTCGATGACTTGCGATTTCGGCGAATAATAGCCGGTAAACCCGTAAACTTGAAGGTTTACTTGAGGTATTTGTTGCGGAAGGTTGCTCGGTGCGCGGCGAGGACAACGATGGGCCGCTTTTCGCATGCGAAAAAGAGGCGGTTTTGACCGCGTTGATGCGGTTTTTGCTAGAGGCGTGTGGCGTCCGCGTCGACGCCAGCGTCGTAGAACTTCTCTATTGCCCGGTATTGTCGGGCTGCATCGCCCTTCGTGTATATCGTCGTCGTTGCAAGACTGGCATGACCGAGGCCCGCCTGCACGTCGCGCAGGTCGCTGCCGGCGTCCAGCGAATGATTGGCGTGCGTATGGCGAAGCCAATGCGTGCTCGCCTGTCGTAGATCCGCCGCTGCGCCGGGGTACGTTCGCTCCAGTTGCTGCGCGGCGCGTTCGAAAATCCGCTTGTATAGCCGGGCGAGGGCATCCGGGGTCAGTGGCCGCCCCGTCGTCAGGTGGCCGATCAGCGGCGTCTCGTTCGGGGCCGTTTCCAGCGTGCAGGGTGCGGCGCGCCCGCGCAGCACGCCAGCAAGCGTGTCGATCAGCCGCGCCGGCATGGGCACTACCCGATCCCGCTTTCCCTTGCCCCGGACCTTCAGCGTCCAGGCGTCCTCCAGCGCACCGTCCAACGCCTTGCGGGAGAGGGCGCCGGTGGTCGCAGAGACCAGCTCGGCGCGGCGCAGACCGGTCGCATAGGCGAAGAGCAGCGCGAACCGGTCGCGCAACTCCGCAGGTGTCGGGTTAGGCCGGCTCACGGTCTGCAGCACAAAGCGCCATTGCGCGTGCGTCAGTGCGCGGCCGGTCGCGTCCAGGTCCGCCTTGCGGCTGCCGACCCTGGGCAGGCCGTGGAAGGGATTGACCTGCAGGTATTGCTGCCTGACGAGCCAGCCGCACAGGGCGGATAGCAGCTTGCGCGCCGTCTCCCGACTGCCCTCCGGCAACGGTTTGGCGAACGGCCGCCATGCCGGATCGAACCGCTCGACCTTGCCCTTGCCGACCCAGCGGGCCGCCGGCTGCGGATCGGCCAGAAACTGGTTGATGTACTCGCCGCAGTCGAGGGTGTTCAGGGAGGAAAGGGGCTTGCGTTTGACGATCACAGCCCACAGCAACAGGCGCTCGGCTTCGCGCCGGTAGGCGCGCGCCGTATGCTCGCTGCGCGATCCGCAGATCGAGATCCACGCGTTGATCGCGTCAAGATCGGTGTTGAGCGAAGCCTGGTGCGCCGGTAACGGCGCGCGGTTCAAGCCGCGCGAGCCGTCCAGTTCGTTCGGTACGCGGAGCGATTCGAGCGGCACGACATCGACCGACGTCCCCAGTTGGGGTGGCCGCGCGAGCGCCGGGTGGCCGGCCGCAAGTTGCCGCCGCGGCGTGATCGCGAGCACCGACAACTCCTCGCCGAGCGAAGCGGCGTGCAACGACAGCCATGCAGTGACGCGCTGTGCGCCTTTGGGGCCCAGCCGGGGCACGGCCGCGTACCAGCGATGCCGGCGGCGCCGGATTAGCGCGAGCAGATCGTCCAGAGTGGACAGCCCTGCGGCACTGAGGCGCGCGGCCAGCGCTGGCTCGAACCAGCCATCCAGCGGGTGACTGGGGGCCGGTTCCTCGGCGAGAGCCTTCTCCATGCGGGCCAGCGCCGCTGCCTGGCGAGCGCGCAGGCGCGCATTGCGGGCAATTTTCCGATCGACGCGGGGCGACCTTTCCGGGGGAAAGTCGACCCGGTATAGCTCCAGCAGCTCGGCCTCGCCGTACACACTGTCCGGATCGACCTGTGCGCGATAGTCGTCGAGGGACGGCGTGTCGTCGCGCCCGTGCAGTTCCGCGGCCGGAATGCTGCCGGGTTTCAGACGTAGCAGGTGGGCGGCCTCGATGTCGCGCGCACGCCGCGCGGCGACGGCAAGGGCGTCGCGCAGCGTCGTGACGAGGCGCCGCGTGACGCGGACGTCGGTCCCCGGTTCGCCGTAGGCGGTGTGCAGCCCCTCGATCGCCGCGCCCTCGAGCCAGCCGCGGTACAGCGCGAAGTGTTGACGGGTTAGCCGGCGAGCGGCTGATTTCAGCGGCTTCATGCCGGCTCGGCCCTTTGGGCTGGCGTTGCCGATGTAGTGGCCGGAACCGTCATCGTATTCAGCAGATGTTCCATAAACGACGGCAGCATGCGGGACAGACCGATGCGGCCCTGCAGCTCGGCACGGTAGACCTCAACCTTCGCGTCGTCAAAATGGCCTCCCATATGGAACACGCCGATCCCCTCAAGCGAAACCCGATTCGTGATCGTGGCGGTGCCACAGTGGCTAAAGGTGTTGTAGTAGTCCTTGGCCTCCCGCAGCCGCTCGACAGCGACGGCAAGTACCCCAAGTTGCACGGCATTCCACGCCAACTGGTCGACCGCGAGATAGCCTCTGGTCAGCTTGTCGCCGGCGTTGAGTCGATCCCAGTACAGCATCTTGATCTCGGACTCTTTCTTCGTTTTGCGCCTCACGATGAGCGGTTTGTCCGCTGAGCAAAGGATCGACATGGCAATCCCTTCAATGACCTGACGCATGAGGTTACCGGCGGCCGGCAATTTGCCGGTGAGCAGCAGTTTCGTCGACACCATGATGTCGTCCAGGACCCCGAAAACGAATGCCCCGACAAGCGCAGTGCGAACCGTTTCCGTTTTGGTGGCCGCCTCATTCACGGCAGTCATCAGGCGGAAACAACCGGCGAGCGCTTCGCACAGTTCGAGGATCGGTCCGCTCAGATGTTCGGCAAACTTGTCCTTGACCCAGCGGTCATCGTCGAACAGCTCATTGAGCAGCGCCTCGGGATTGGTGGGGTCGATCTTCGGTGGCGTCATCACAGAACCGTTTCGGTGAGAAGGCATGACGGATCGGCGCCAGACCCTTGCCCGGCGGACGTTCCAGCGAAGTGTAGCGGAACACGTGAAATCTGACGAGGAAATCCAGCGTTCGTGATAACTCCGGTTATCAGATGTGCGGATTTCTCGACAGCGGCGTCACGGTGCCTCTTTTCGGGCAGAATGCAGCGCAGATTGGTGGACCGGCCCAGTGAGGGCAGGGGCGACCGCCGATGACAGGAACGAGGGCTGAGCAATGTTGCAGTTCGATCAGGCGTGGCGCTACGAGTCTCCGGGTGTGATGCCCGATGACGTCGTCGACGCGGTGTTCTCTCAGGTCATTTCCCGCCTGCCCGCGCAAGGCAGCCGGCAGGATGTCTACGAGCTGTTCAAGCCACGCTTTGCCGCGTGCTGCGGCGAGTCTGCCGGCCGAAGCTCGAGCGAAAGCTGGGCCGTAAGCGACCTCCTCGCCTATATGAGACAGGCAGCGGGTAACGCGGCACTCTTCGTCGAGGCCTTGTACGACGCCCTGCAGGACTTCGCAAAGAAACATCCGCAGGCAGGCCTGCCGCCGTGGCACTACGTGAATGACGCGCTCGCTCCGAGCGGGTTCGCGATCGATCCGCCGAGGCTGGTCGCGGGACGCGTTGCCGTGCCGGTTGCGGTGCCGGCGAAAGTCCCGTCACTGGACGAGCAGGCGAACGACCGCATCCAGCGCTCGCTTTCGGAGTCCGAGCGATTGCTGAATACCGGCAAGTACCGGCTCGCCGTACAGGAGATCCTGTGGTTGCTCGAAACCGTGTCGACTGCGTTCCAGGGTCTGGAGCACGAAGACGGCACGGTAACCGGCAAATACTTCAACCGGATCATTGGCGACCTCAAGCGGTTCAACCGAGGACGTGTACTCAGCGAAGCGATTTCATGGATCGAGAAGTTGCACGGGTACTTATCGTCGCCGTCCGGTGGCGGGGTGCGACACGGTGCGGTGCTGAGCGACGCTTACGAGCTGACGGAGGGCGAGGCGCGCCTTTTCTGTGATCTCACGCGCAGCTATCTGACGTACCTTTTGCACGAACATCAGCGTCTCGGGGTCCGATAGACGCATGTTTCACGCGACGTGCGCTCGACTGCGGATCACTTCTGCTGATAACGTTCATGCCGTCCGCGATCAAACGAGAAACAATCAGACACCATGCATCTGAACGCGTCATTTTTCGCCGTCCTGTTGCTTGTCGGCCTGATATTTATCGTCGGTAACAAAGCGAAGGTAAAGAGCCCACGGTATCGCGCGAGGTTGCTCCTCACCGAGAATGAAACCGAGTTCTTTCATCGGCTGCGCCGGGCGCTGCCGGACGCGCACGTGTTCCCGCAGGTGGCCATGTCCGCGCTGATAGAACCTTGTTCGCGTACGAAAGAGCGAATCGGCGACTTCAACCGAATTTCGCAGAAACGCGTCGACTTCGCAATTTGCGACCCCGAGCTGAAACTCATGGCGGTCGTCGAACTGGACGATCGGACACATAACCGCAACAGGGACGCCGCGAGGGACGCCGCGTTGGCGAGCGCCGCGATACGGACAATACGTTTCGAGTCCACCAGAAAACCAACGGAGGCAGAAATTCGACTCGCGGTTTTCGCGCATCAGGACACCCAGGTCGACCCGCGTAAGCCTCGGCCGCTCACGCTGGTCAGCTAGACGTCGCAGGGCGCGGCGCCCCCTGACGGAAACTGCCATTCATTGCGCATGCGAAAACCGCTCGCGATTCGTTTCGATCGCTGAATTAGGCTAAGAGCGTGGCCGCGTCAGTGACCGTGCCGTCAGGTGATCTTCGGCCGCCCAGCCGCGGCCAAACGACTCAAGGAACCTCAACAAACAGCCGTTAAGAGCGACGAGCCATCTTGAGGAAACCCCATGTACAGCAAAACCGTCGTAACGGCCGCCGCGCTTGTCGCTTGCCTAACCACGGGCGCGTTCGCCCAAGCACCGGCACTGCCGGCCGTTCCACTCCTGCAGGCCGTGTCGCCCGATGGATACACGAAGCTGTCGATCGATCAGCGACAGTTCTACGTGGCAGGGGCACTCGACACCGATCGGGTACTCTTCGAGCAGACCAAGCCGCTTTTCGCGGCCTGCCTGCAGGGCATAACCATCGCCCGAGCCACCGAAATTGTCGATCGAGGCCTCACCACGCTGGAACCGATGCTGCGGTCGAGCATGCCCATTGCGGTCCACAATGCGCTGCTGATGGACTGCGATCGACGTGGCTTCAAATCCTCCTGACTCACCTGCACACACCGATGAACATCTTCTACGCCCTCTCCGAGGGGCGCGGCAGGTTGACCGAAACGAACCTCAGTGCGTTCGCGGCGTTCCTGCTTGCACCTAACAAACCGCACGGCTTCTCGCATGCGTTCCTGCATGCTTTTCTCACCGAGGTCGCTCGATCCTGCGGCGATCCGGAGCGCTTCAGCGCCGCGCTGGGGCATCCGCTCCTGAGCGTTGAAGTAGGTCTCGAAAAGAAGTACGACGGTCCCGTGTCGCGTATCGTTGACATTGAGATCCAGTTAATGACCGGGGATGGAGACTCACAGCAAAAAGCCCATCACATCGTTATCGAAAACAAGGTGAAAGCCGGAGCCGCGCAGGCGCAGCAGCTTGCCGAGCAGTTCGCCTGCATCAGCGAAGCCAACCGCGACTTGCCGACGCCCATCACGGTGGTGTTTCTGACGCCGCCCGGCGAAGCCGCTGCGCTCTGCTCCGCGCGGAGTTCGACGCCCTGGAGCTCGACGGTCGCCATCCACACCGTAAGACGTGGCTGCGCTGGACCGGCGGGCCAGAAGGACAGCTGTCCGTCGTGGAGCTGATCCGCGACCTGCTGCGGCGAGAGGCGCTCGCCGAAATTGAGCCGATCTCGGATTACACCCGGCACACGCTCAAGGCGTTCGTGCAGTTCCTTCAGCGGGAAATCGTCGCTGAGTCGGTGGCGAAGCGCAGGTTCGCGAGCCAAGATTCGATGGACGTGATCGAGCAGCGGCTGGTCGAGCTGAACGGGAAGGAATACTTGATTGCTCGCTACCGCGGGGCGGGGACCTCTGGACCGGTGAAGGTGTTTGACGCGGAAGCCGATCAGGAGGTCGATGCACATCCGATGTTGCGACTGGCGAATGACCGGTACGACCTAGGAATCCAGTTGCTTGGTAGTGGTGGCCGGATGATCAACACACAGCTGCTCGGGAAATATGTACTGGCTGAACTGGCGAAGCGCCGTATCGGTGTCGCGTCGTCTGGCGACTGACATGCTCCGCAGAGACCATCTTCGCAGCGGCACTGACACGGTGTGACGCAGGTTGGTCATGTCGGGGGCTGGTTCCCCGCTGCGTTGGCTGGTACCCTCAGACCAAGGCGAAGAATGTTTTTCGCATGCGAAACGGACGGGAATATCCATGACCATCAGCGTGGGCTCGGCGTCCTGGACGGACCCGACGTTAATCGCCAGCAAGCGGTTTTATCCTCCCGGCTGTACGAGCGCGGAAGCGCGGCTGCGGTTCTACGCGACCCAGTTCCCGCTGGTCGAGGTGGACTCGAGCTACTACGCAATGCCAAGCGCCTCGAACGCTGTTCTGTGGGCCGAGCGCACACCGCCGCATTTCACGTTCAACATCAAGGCGTTCCGTCTCTTCACTGGGCATCAGACGGACCGGACCAAGCTGCCCAAGGATATCCAGGCCGCCCTGCCCGCAAGCGATAAGAAAAACCTGTACTACAAAGACACGCCGGGAGACATCCTGCGTGAACTGTGGCGCCGGTACATTGAAGCGATCGAACCGCTGCGCAAAGCGGGCAAGCTCGGAGCCGTGCATTTCCAGTTCGCACCGTGGGTCGTCAATAACGCCGATGGCCGGGCTCACGTCGAACACTGTGCGGATGTGATGGAGGGCTACACGCTCGCGGCTGAGTTCCGGCACCGATCGTGGTTCTCGGACAAGGCGCGCGAATCGACGCTACTGATGGAACGGGAGCGCGGCTTCGTCAACGTGGTGGTCGACGAGCCCAACACGACGGCCAACTCGATCCCTGCCGTGTGGGAAGTGACGAATCCGCGACTCGCGCTCATCAGGCTGCACGGCCGCAATCATGAGACGTGGAACATTCAGGGCGCCACTTCTGCGTCGTCGCGGTTCAATTACGACTACACCGAGCAGGAGCTTGCAGAACTGGCCGTGATGATCCAGCGGATCGCAAAGAACGTTGAGCGGACCCACGTCGTGTTCAACAACAATTTCGAAGACCAGGGACAGCGCAACGCGAGGACCCTGATGGGTATCCTTGGTTCTGCGGCAATCTCGCCGTGAGCGTCGCAAGAGCGATCAGGGCAGGCGGAAACCCACAGTGACGGGCGCCGTGCGGTCAGACAGTTTTTTCAGACGGCGGAATCGCGCGGCGGCGCATCTTTCAGCCACTCCAGAAGTGACGGGCGGAAAGTGAAGACTGGCGACTTCAGCCAGTCGTCGACCGCTTCAGCGATCTCGGGAAGCACTTCATCCGCGTCGAACGGTTCGTCGACGGTCCCGGGCTGGTCGGCGGAAAGGTGGGCGCCGGCAAGCTCGTCGCCATCCCAGTACAGCACGCAGTACTCGGCAATGTCCGCGGTGGTTCCCAGCGGATGGTCACGCAGGAGCATGCCGACGTTCGCTCGCGCCTTTGCCAGCTCGTCGTCGAGTGGCGCCCATCTATACCCTCGATGTCCCAAGCTTGCCGTCACATATGCAAGTCTGACGAATGCGAATGCCCGTTGACCCAGGTCACCTTCATTGCAGCCGCTATACGCACAGAAGTGTTCGAAGTCGTCGAGCGGGGTATGCCCCAGATCGTTCTTGGGCAGCGCGCCATCAACGATGAACAGCTGCAGCAGCTCATCCGGCACCATGTGGGCGGCATCTGGCGGCGGCCGATCATTGCATTCAACGGCGCGTCGGAAGCTGGCGCGGCCCAGAGCGGCGGTCACGTACGCGACCCTGACGAAAGCAAAGGCCGTCGGCCCGAGTTCATCCTCTTTGCAGCGCGTGCGGGTGCAGAAGTCTCGAAAGTCGTCCAGCGGCGTGTGCCCGAGGTCGTTTTTGGGTAGGTCGCGATTCCCGAGGACAAGTTCAAGCAGCTGGTATGGCTCTCCGTAGCACATGGCGGTTCTCCTCGACGGTACACCCTAGATCAGCAAGACCGATTCCCAAGTATAAATTCGGCGTCTGGGTCGCCAGCATATTGCTGCCAAATGGAAATTCCTTGACTCCCATTTGAGACAGTACTAATCTGGGAGCTATGATGTTCTCATTTGGGAGGCTCGCATGGTACTGAATCAACCCGCCGGCCGCGACCCGGCCGCCGGCAAACGGGCGAAGGCGTTCGCGGGCTCCAACGGCCTCGGCGCACAACCGCACGACTTCGAATCATTCCGGAAGATGGACCCGCTTGAGCAGCGCCGCCAGATTCGTGAGGGAATGGAGGCGATCATTATCGATCGGGTCGCGAAGGAGCTGTTGCATATTCCCGTACAAACCCTGTTGAGTGGTCTTGGACTGCCGAGTTCGACGATCCTCCGCAAGATCTCGAAGGAAGAACGCCTGTCCGGACCCGAGTCAGATCGGGTCGCGCGAGTGCTCTATGTATTCGAGCAGGCAGCGGAGGTGTTCGAAGACGACACACTGGCGGCAGAATGGATGCAACGGCCGCATATGGAATTGGGCGGCCTGCGGCCGCTCGAGGTTCTGGATTCGCAGCCGGGCTACGACCGCGTGCGCGACTTGTTGCTTCGCGTCATCCACGGCGTGTCTGCATGAGGCTGTACCGACTCGCGAAGGAACGGCGCGGACATTATCGGGCCGATGATCTGAGCGGCAACGGCGCGGCGTTGGCCGGCGGCCGCTGGAACCCGCGAGGCATGCGGGTGCTGTACACGTGTTGTCACGCGTCGACCGCGCTGCTTGAGGCGCTGGTACACATGTCGGGCCTGCTGCCTGCCGGCGGCTATTTTCTGGTGACGCTCGACGTGGCGGACGCGGTCTACGATGCGGCGTTCGTGCCTGCGTTGCCGACCGGGTGGGCGGACCTGACGCGCGATCCGGAAGCGACGCGCGCCCTCGGCCGCCAGTGGATAGAGACCGGCGAACGGCTGGCAATGCGGGTGCCGTCGGTCGTCTGTCCAACCGACTTCAACCTGCTGTTGAACCCGATGCATCCCGACATGGCGAGCGTCAAGGTCCTCAGCAGCGAACCCTTTACCCTGGACCCGCGGCTCTTCGGCCCAGCAACAAGGTAGCACCATGCGCAAAGAATATGATCTGCAGACTGACGTGCTGGCGACGATCGTCGCCGCGACGTCATTCACAAAAAACCACTCCGACCTGCTGACGGCTTTCGCCACGCGCACGGACTATCGAAGTGCGCGCTACGTCATGACCCGCGACGTATACAGCGAGCGGCCGGCGCGCATCCTCGACGCGGAGGATCGCGAGATCGCGGCCGACTATCATGCGTGGATTGACGCGCAGCTCGAAGCGCATGGCGGTTCGGTGCGCGCGGTGTGGGAAGCGTACAGGAATGCTGGCTATCGGCTGACCGAGATCCGGCCGCTGCTGCATTACTTCGTGCATGACCGTGGTGGGGAGCAGGACAACTTCGTTCAACTCGAAGTGTGGGAAGAGCAGGAGTTTGTCGAGCGCGAGCTGTTTCCGCGCGACGACAGTTGGGGCTTGCCCCGGATCGACGAGCTTCGGAGGGGCGCGACCGGGATGGCCTTCATCGAGCGCATCGAACCGCGCATGGTCGGCACGCCCCGATATCGGCTTGAGGGTGCGATCGACATGCTGCAATTCACTGCGCTCGCCACGGCCATGTACGACCGGCGCCGGCGCGCCGACGGCGACCGCCGTCTGGTAGAAACCAACAGTTCGACGGGCGAGCAGCGGATCGTGACGGTGCGCGAGCTCACGCCCGGTTACGATCAGGTGCGCTGGTCGGGTCGCCGCTTTTTCGACGACTGGAGCGCGTCGAGCGCCGGTCGTGCAGGCCACCGGGCCTGCCTGCGCTGGACCTTCAATACTTCTGATTACACCGATCCGAGTGGCAAGCGGGAGCTGAGCTTCGTTCCGCAGTGGGCTCATACGCGCAAGATAGCGGAACTGAAAAACACCGGTAAGCTCGATGTGTACAGCCTGTACGGCAAGCTCACACAATTTGATGAGCGCATCGGCATGCCGTTCGCATGGTACTTCTACGGCCTGCACGGCAACCTCGTAAAGAGCGGCCAGATGGAGCGGGTGCTCGAGGCGGCCGAAGACGGGCTGATCGTGCTGCCAGAGCACGACTACCAGGTGCTTCGCCGCTGGAGCCAGAATCCGTACGGGTTCTGATACACCTGTCTGTTGTTGGCTAGTGGGCGGCTGGTCCGTCCGGTGAGCTGTCACGGAGCGCACGGGATAAGGGACAGTCCGTTAGTCGGACGACACGCCGTTCGCCGGTTGTTAACCCTGCCCGGCACGGCTATACTGTAGACACGTCTGAAACAGCAGACGTCGGGTTTGGCGACCTGAACAAATCAAAGCGCAAACGCCGCGCAAAGCGGCTTTTTTGTGCCTGCGCCTCTGCACGCCGGTTCTATGGGCGGGCCCTGGTGGGGAGACCTTCGGGTCTGCCGGTTTCTTTGGTTCCGGTTCGCCAACCCTGCCTTGTGCCCGCTCACCCCATTTGGCGATGGGCAGCGGAGTTCGACCGCAAACCAAAGAGGCCGCATCATGAGCAACACCGCCGCGCCTGGCTTCAGGCAACCTTCCCATCGTTTTCCTTCCTTCTCAGTTCGCATACCTGCATTTCTTCTCGCCGTCCTAGCGACAGGCATTTCTGCCTGGATATCCATCATCGCGGGAATTGAACGAGGGGGAGCAGCGTCAGAACGTCTCGCGTGGGCGGCCGTAGGGCTTGTCCTGTTGCTCGGCGCACACCTGATTCCAGCGCTTACTCATGGGGCGACGTTGCATGTGCGTTGTACGGCCGTGCTGCTATGGCTAGTGTGCATGGTCAGCACCGGCTATGGGCATGCGACATTCTTTCTTGCCGCGCAGCGCCATGCTGGCGAGGCGCGTGCGGCTCAGGTGCAACGTGACTTGCCCGCAGTGCCCGCGCTTCCAGGTCGTGCGCCGGACGCGATCGCTCGCGAGCAGGCCCGCGTGACCCGTGCACTGCTCGTGGCGCGCTCGACACATTGCACAGTCCGCTGTGAATCGCTCGACATCAGGCGTGAATCGCTTGCGGCCCAACTGGCGGCGCTTGGAACCGAAGCGAACGAAGCACGCCGGCGTGAAGAAGCCGCCGACAGGGAAATTGCCGCGCGCGATGCACTGAACGCTAAAGCGGATGCAGCGAGAAATGATCCAGTAACGTCGCGGGTAGCAGACGTGCTTGGCGCACCGCGGGGAACGATCGATCTTGTGTTTGCTCTCTCGATGGGCTGGTTGCTGGAAGGCGTCGCCTGCCTGGGCTGGATGATCGCGCTTTCCGGCCCCTCGCGCATCAGCAGTAGTGCAGAAGACGTCTCAGTATCGTCGAGTAACGCCGCCTTGCTTGCCGGTAGCATGTCGCTGGTGGCCAGTCCCGTAAAGGGCGAGACGGCCGTAGCGGACGAGCATGGTTACCGGGTTGAAGTCACCGGTAGTCATGCGATTCAGACCGGGAGTAGCGGACGCACCGATCATCGGATGCACAGCGTCGTCAATTCAGAACTGGTGCAGCTAACGAGCGCGATCGCCGACGGGCGAGTGCGGCCAACCGTCAAGGAAATCCGAAGATTCATGCAATGCTCACAGGCGAAGGCCATGCGGTTGAGACACCAGTTTCTGGAGGTCGCCGGTGAATCACAGGACGGCCTGCGGCTGGCCGCTTCGGGAGCCGGTGTGGGTTCGGTTAAACCGCGACTTGTGCATTCCTTTGCCGAGCAACCGCAGGCTGCGTGAGCGAACGGCGCTGCGTTGCGTCAGCCTGCCCTTGTCGTTACGCTGATGGACAAACTATTACCGGGAAGAGGATGAATACAGTTTCCCTCGACGCGATCGGGGCAGGCCTACCGCTTGCCGCCGCCGTCGCATACCTTCCGCGCACGCTGGATGTAACGACAAAGTTCACGTGCGCGATGTTCGTACTATCGGTGGTAATCTCATCGGCGTTCTCGTACTGCGATGCGAATGCCGTCCACGTCGTGCCGGGTGCGATCCTCCTATGTGTGAGCATCTGGCTTCCGCGCGCGCGAGGTCACAATCGCGAGATTCCGGCTGCGATGATCTTCGCGTTGACGTTCATATCGATTTTCCCGGTCGATATATACGGTGCCTACACCTGCCATGCTTCGAGCGGGCAGGCCCGGATCGGGGGCGCCGGTTTTGGTGATTCTCTGCTCCACACGCCGCTGTCCCTCTCAGTAATCCACAGTTTGATCTACTACTTTTGTGAGCGGGACGAAAAGCGTGGCCAGGTCCCGTTTGGCAACTTTCTGCGGCGGCAGTGGGCGTTCACGCTGGGCGATGGAAAGCCGGGCGCGGCCGCTCCGGCGGAGTAGCGACAATCGGTTGCCGGACCGGCGGGTGGCCAACACAGGCCGATTGCGGCAGGTCACGGTAGCTGTACCCGCACGCTCTCGCTACTCGAAAGAGTCCAGCGCGAACAGGGAGCGTGCGGCCCTCGCGTAGCAGGCCCCTGCATTCCACGCAATGCTCTATACTGTATAAACATACAGTGTTTGGAGGGCTTATGGGCGCGTTGCCGGCACGTGTCGAGGAAATCCATCCGTCGCTGTGGACCTATACCCGTGGAGTACATAGTTTGAGAGCGAAAAGCGTGAAAGCGTTCTGCGGTGGGGTCGCCAAGGACTCTCCGTTTCGATGTATGCATACATCGAACTACATCGTTTCGGTTATCGGCTGTTCAGGCTCCGAGGATCTTTCGTATTGCACGCGCGAAGCCGACATCGAACACAGTCCGACCGTGTTCGTTCACAATCTCCCCATGGCTGCTTTCGTGTAAGCCGTGTCCATCAAGGTAGTCGGCAGAGACCGCCTTCTCCAGCGCTTCACGTTCTGAAGGAGTGAGCTGCGCGTCGTGGCCGTGCGTCGTTGTTGGCAAGACGATGGCGGCTCCTGGGCCGCGCGCACCGATTGGGCGCCGGTCCACGACGACTTGAGCGTTAGATTTCAGAAGGTTGACCTCGGCCCGGAGCTTGTCTCGCTCCCCGATGATCGCTTGCATGATGGAGCGGATCGCGGGGTCTTGAATACGCATGAGGTATTCGTGGCTTGCCAGCGGTTTCGATGGTTGAAGCGTCGGTGGCCCGGCATACGTTGCCCAGGACAAAATCAGCTTGCGGTAATCCGCCGATTGCATGTTGTAGAGGACGCGCCCCTTTAGGATGCCTTCCGCCTCCGCCAGGCGACCAATGGTTGAGAGAGAAAAATCGCACGAGCCTAACTCCTGATGCCTACGGCAAATCTCATGCAGCGCTGTCAGCCTAGCAAGCCGATGAGCGCGGCCGCCTTTGGCGAGCAGCGTGCCAAGAACAATGTCCGGGTGGCCGATTGTTGGGCTGTTCATCCTTGCGACTCGTCGATGGATTGAGGCTTGCGCGTGAGCATGCCGGTGGCATTGCATTCCGGCAGAAACGTGGCGAAATCGACGCCAAATCGCTCGCTCAAGCTCTGGCCAGCATCCATCAAATTGATGACTTGCCGCGTTCCCAGCACCGGATTGGCGGGGTTCATCTGCCGTGCGAGACGGCGCATGAATGCGTTGCCAACGCGAAGTTGCTCTCCCTCACTCAGCATCATGAAGACGGGCGACAGGTTATCGCGATATAGCACAGCATCGAGCAACTGACTTCGACGAAATATCGCCTTGCCAGCATCGAGATCAGGATAGAGTTCGACGTCTTCGCAAACTCCAGCAAGCTGAAGCAATTCCGATTCGGTGTCTTCAAACGCGATATGCACGTCGCTCGCGGTGCCCACGGCCACCAGTTGAGTAGAGTCTTCGACGAGCCGGTCGAGCGCGGCCTTACAGCGTTCAATGAGCCGCCAACAAGCGGTGAGATCCTCCGCGAAGTCGTTGAATCGCTTCATCGATCCTTCCCACACGCGCTCTGCTTGCCGAAAGGTATCGAGATGAAGGAAGACCTCGCCAGCGTCTTCAGCGTCAGCTTTCTGCTTCTTCAGATCAAGAAGCACGCCCTCATTCGCGAGGCAAGCATTGCGGGCCTCGTCGAAATGGTAGGCGATCGTGTTGAAGTGCGCGGCGAGCGATGGAAGGTAGTGAGGCTCCGTCACAAACCAGCGGCATCGAACGCAGTTGCGATTCCCTCCCGGAACGGGAGCGTGCTTTGCGTTGCCAACAGCAGTACCTGGCAGAACCATCGGACCTCCGTTGTGGCATCCACCAATCGAACGGTTCTCCATCGAATCGCTGGCGTTTCCTCCAGCGAGGCACAGGCCGTGGTGCATTGGCATCCAGCCCAACGCGTTTCTTGCCGCTGGATGCTCAGCGATTGCATCTGCAACACTACCTACACTATTGCAGATCGCGCTTTGCACAAGTTCCTCGTGCGCAGTATCGAGCAGGAAATTCTGAATGCTCGCATTCTTATTGGCATCCAAACGAGCCTTCGCATCGAGGAGGACATCGCGAATATGGGTGGCTCCAGGCTTGGTGTAATACAAGGTCATGACCAACCGGCTATGACCGACAAGCTTCTGCAGCACAGGGAACGGCACCTGGCCTTCCAAGGCCAGGGCGGTGACAAGGGAGACTCGCAAACTGTGAAGTGGGAACAACGTCCTCTTCTTGGATTGGGGCGGCAGCAGCCGAATCGGCGTTCCATTGTGGTGAGTCTCGGAACGCACGGCGAGCCGTGATTCAAATGCCTTCAGCAAATAGAACCAGCACGAATTGAGCGCCTGATCCTGAAGCGGAAAGTTACGCATTTGTGCCGTTGGGTATTCTGGCAATCGGAAGAGAAAGCACGCGTCGGGATAGCGCGCCAACTGGAAATCAGTCTTGACGATGATATGTCGACGATCCAGTTCGGCCCATGAGGTTCGACGGGAGATGGGGTTGTACTTCTCTTGCCAGTTACGCAGCTTCTCGATCCAGTAGAAAACATTCTGGTGAACTGCTCCGCCGTGCATCCACGGCAGCAAATAGCCCTTCTCCGGCCCTGACTTCGAAACATCGGCAGTCTTGTTCGTGTTGATATACAGGACCGCTAGTGGGTCCTCGCTGCTGCTGCGATCATAGTCGCGCCTGAACACACCCTGCTGTAGCGGTCGAAATTCGCTCCCCTGCGCAATCTCATTGCTGTTCAGTTCCCAACGACCTGCCATATAGCGCCAGGTGTCTGCCTCTCCAGAGTCAAGCACACGGACCTGGCTAGTGCGTAACGGCAAGATGAGCTTCACAAGCAATGCGACCCAGCGCACTGGACTCCACATCTGCAACACTTGACCACCGCGATAGTTTCGACTCAGCTTACGTATGCGCCACACGCAATCCGGATCGTCGCGATCAATCTCGTCTTCGGTCACGTCGAACCAATCAGGTGCGCTCGCACCCATATGGCCGATCTTGCTCCCGAGCGCCCCTTGCGCCCATTGCCAGTCGCGAAAATGGGGTCCCGCCGCCAGCATCTGCCGAAGTTGGTCGATGTAGCCATAGGGCAGCGGTGAGTAAACGCTCTCGCCGCGCTTCGGCAACCCCGCTTTCGACATACGACGTACCGGGTTGCGATAGCCCTGCATTAATACGGCATTATCGTCTTTACCAATCTGACTGAAATGCCGAAGCAACACAAACTGCAGAAAAGCGTGGATAAGATTATTCGCGCTGATGCCCCAAGGAGAGTCAGGACACGCCGTTCGGTGAAATTCTGGAACCTGTGTCGTTTGCGCCAGGAATACACTCGGGTCCAGCGGCAGGCTCTGCAGAATGAGGTAGCGCTCGAAGAAAGTCGATAGGGCCTGCAGTCTCTGGTGTAGACCATGCGTTTCCCCACCGAGCCACTCCAAGGCGAAGACTCTCCAGGCTGCAAGTTCTGGATAGAACTCCACCACCCAGGCCAGGGTTGCATCCGAATCGCGTCGCATGCTGCGCTCGGTCCTTGCCGCCTTGCGACGCCCCTTCGGTTTAGTTGGAGAGGTCTTGTACATGTGTTTGCTCGGTCACGTGGAGATGTGGTTAGTCCGATGAACGGACCAAATCCGACAGAGGCGTCGTAAGAAGTCCATCCAGCCGGTGCGCCGCTTGCTGAAGTGCTTCTCGGGCTTCGCTAAAGCTTGCTTGTGTGTAGATCTCCTGGCTCTCGATGGAGGCGTGATGCATGAAGCGGCGAATCATCGACTTATCGATCTCTGCACGCCTCAAGCGCTGGCCGTAGGCGTGTCTGTGCCCGTGAGGGGTGGTGCCAAGCGCCTTACCGACCTCGAGTCCTATGCGTTTGCATGCGGCCGCATGAGCCTTGTTGTATTGAGTGAGGGTGTACATTGCACCGTATGGCGCGTGTCGAAGGTTCACGAAGGCGAAGGGATGATCCCGGTCAAAATGCGCCAGCTGCTTCAGATAGCGTTGCCATAACTCGAGAAACCACTCGCCATACTCCGGCACGAACCAGTAAGCTTGCTTGTAGTAAGGGCCGTCGTGCATACTGCCTTTCCAGCCGGCATGGCGACGGTCCATCAGGTCTGTACGCGGCACAAGGCGGAAGCGCTGGCCGAGGTATTCTGCTCGGTTCGAGTTACGCGGTCGTCCTCGCTCGTCACACCAATCGGCAGGCGCGATCCCGTAGTGCGGATGGTGGATGAGGACCTTGGCTTGACGCGGGTCCTGTGGATCTGGAAATACGTCCTGAACGTAAAGGTGAAAAGGCTCCGACTCTCGAAATCCCGCGCCATGGAGCAGTAGCGTGATCAAGATGCCACGATAGTCGTAACGATCGCCGTTGCGAAAGCCTTTGAAGAGCAACGCTTCAAAGTGACGTTCTGGAAAAGCTGGCGGCTCACCTCGCGCGACCCTCGGGATTCTCCCGTAGCGAAGCCAATATCGTGTGGCGCGCGCGGTGGAATTCGACGACCACGTATGCCCAAGGAAGGCCTTGCTTCTACGATATTGGTAAGCGGCTTCATCAATCTGTCGATCGAACGTGCTGCCGAGGTACCGAGGATTGACGCTGGCTGCTTCAGGACGAACTTCGCCCAACCAATTGAAGAAGTCGCTCAAATGGATGATGATGCGTGCCGCGTCGTGCGGCGAGCGAGGTGGCCAGCAAAGGCCCGTGGCGTCGAGTCCTGTTTCGCGATTGAACGTTCCTGTGTACAGGCGCTTCGCGAAATTCTGAAACAGTTGATGAGGGTCGCGTTCGGCGGGGTTGAGCTGAATGTACTCAAGAAAGAGCCGCACCGATCGCGTCACCTTGCGCATCCATTCCAGACTGCGATCGTGGCTTCTATGCAGGAAATAATCAATCAGCGGCTCGAGTATCCCCGTCGCGGCAAGCAAGGCGGGGATCTCAGTGTAGACGCCGGTTTCGTCCGTGAGGACCTTTGCTCTGATGCTGACGAACATCGCTCGACAGAAATAGCAAACATCCTACGCACGCTTTAAGTCACCACGTTGACCGTTGTAAGTCATCGCTGCTCCTGAATCGACTCACCGATGAGAGAGCCGTGCCGGCGCGCACTTCGCTGCGATAAAAAAGCTGAAGGCGGATAGCGACGAGACAAGCAACACCGTCCATTCGACGGCGACATACCCATGCGTCAGTCCCCAGATGCTCGCCGCTGCGATGGGCGCGATGCCCTTCGCAATGTTCGACGGAAACGACAGCATGCCGCTGATCGCGCCGTAGCCCTCCGTCCACAGAAACTGCTGGACGATCGTGCCGCGCAGGATCGTCATCATGCCGTTGGCGGCGCCATAGCAGAGCGCGAAGATCCACAATAGCGCAGCGGATTTGCCAGCCACGATCAGGACGACCGTCGAGACGGGAAAGAGTGTCACCACGATGAAACCAACTGTCGTGATGGTGACCTTGCGATCGAATGCGAACCAGACCGCGCGGGCGATGACTTGCGCGGGTCCGATCAGCGCCATGGTGATGACCAGAACCGTGTTGGTGACGCCGCGCTCGACCATCAACGGAACCAGATGAAATGTGAGCGCGGCGAAGGTCGCGTAGTAGGTTGTGAAGCACAGCGCGAGCGCCCAGAAGGTAGGCGTGCGCAGTGCACGTCGCGTTGCCGCAGCATCGACCGCCATGCGCTCCGCGCTCGGCTGGGAAGCGTTCGGGTCGATTCGTGAGGAGCGGATCGCGACGACATGAATCGGCAGGCAAATGATTAGATTGCACGCGGCCAGTGCGACGAGCGCGAGACGCCAACCGGCCACATCCACGAGGAACTGCGTGATCGGAATGAAAACCGTGCTCGCGAATCCCGCAACGAGCGTCACCAGTGTGATCTTGGTCTTGTATCGCAGCGGATAGCGATGCGTGAGCACGGCGAAGAGCGGGTCATAGAAGGTCGCCGCCATCGACAAGCCCAAGCCGATCCACGCTACGAAGAGAATCGTGAGCGACGATGTGGCGGACCACATCAGCAGCATGGCTGCCGCGATCAGCGATCCGATGGACATGACCCGACGTCCGAGCCCGTGGTCGATCCATTTGCCCACCGGATATGCTGCGAAGCCCGAGACCAGCAGTCCGAGCGAGAGGGCCGCATTCGTGGACGTGCGGCTCCAGCCCATCGTCTGCTCCATGGGTACGACCAGCAGCGAAAACGAATAGTAGACCGAGCCCCACGACACCAGTTGGGCGAGCGCGAGCGCCCAGGTGGCCAGTGATTCGGCGCGATCCGTCGAATTACTCGACTTCACTGTCGTCGGTGTCGGCGTTCTGTGTGCTGTGCTCATGGCTCATTGCTGCATTGGCGAGGGCGGAAACAGATGTAGGGGTCTTCTCTTTACGCTCGCTGTACCTGTCGGTCAGGTAATCCGAGCGGTCGCGCACGAGCAGCGTGAATTTATAGAGCTCCTCCATCACATCGACCACGCGGTCGTAGTACGGCGATGGCTTCATGCGTCCGTCCTCATCGAACTCTTGAAACGCCTTGGCAACGGAGCTCTGGTTGGGAATGGTCACCATCCGCATCCAGCGGCCAAGCACGCGCAAAGCGTTCACCGCATTGAAGGATTGCGAGCCTCCCGACACCTGCATGACCGCTAGCGTGCGCCCTTGCGTCGGCCGGATGCTACCGGAATCGAGCGGCAGCCAGTCGATCTGATTCTTGAACACGCCGGTCAGTGCGCCATGTCGTTCCGGGCTGCACCACACTTGGCCCTCGGACCAGATGGACGCTTCGCGCAATTCGACGACCTTTGGGTGGTCTGCGGGCACGCTGTCGGCGAGTGGCAGGCCATGCGGATCAAACACTCTGGTCTCAGCGCCGAACTGCCGGAGGATGCGTTCAGCTTCAAGCGTCAGCAGCCTGCTGTGAACTTTCGCCGTTAAGGAGCCAAACCGTTTTCGGCATAAAGGCGCCAGGGAGTTTTCGGCGTTTAGGCGCCGAAAGTTTTTCGGCATATAGGCGCCAGTAGATTTTCGCCGTAAAGGCGCCACTGGCGTCTGAGGCGGGCGCTCGAACTCCGCCAACCGCTACCCTCACGGCACGCATTTGCTCCGGAGGGTGGCTTGAAGAGGAAGTTCGAGATGTACCAATATCGACAGGTTCTGGTGCGAATGCGCCAGGGTGACTCCGACCGGGATATCGACCGGTCGAAGATCATGGGCCGTAAGAAGCTGGCAGCCGTGCGGGAGATCGCAACCGAGCGCGGATGGCTTTCTCCGGACAACGCTTTGCCGGATGACGCGCAGCTTGCTACAGCGTTCAGCCACAAGGAGTTCCTGCCCGCGAGCTGTATCTCGTCGGCCGAACCGTGGCGCGAACAGATTGCGCAGTGGCACAACGCGGGCGTGCCCGGCACGACGATTCACAGCGCGCTGGTGCGCAACCACGGCTACGCGGGAAGCTACTCATCCGTCTACAGGCTACTTCAGCAATTGAAGGCGGAGCTCACGCCGGATGTTCCGATGCGGCTTGAGTTCAAACCTGCAGAAGCCGCGCAAGTTGATTTCGGCGCAGGTCCGACTATCACCGATGCACACACCGGCGAGGTCCACAAGACGTGGTTCTTCGTGATGACGTTGTGCTGGTCGCGGCATCAATACGTTGAGTTTGTCCGCGATCAGAGCGTCGACACATGGTTGCTATGTCACCGTCACGCCTTCGAATGGTTCAACGGCGTAGTGGGACGCGTCATCATCGATAACCCCAAGTGTGCCATCGTCAAGGCCTGTATCTACGAACCCGAAGTCCAGCGGGCCTATGCGCAATGCGCCGAAGGGTATTCGTTCAAGATCGATCCGTGTCCGCCGAGGGACCCGGCTAAAAAAGGAATTGTCGAATCGGGCGTTAAATACGTGAAGTCGAGCTTCCTTCCTCTTCGCGAATTCCGTGATCTTGACGACGCCAACCGGCAAGCACGAGCCTGGGTGATGCACGAGGCCAGCATCCGGACGCATGGCACGACGCGCGAAGTGCCGCTCAAGCGTTTCGAGGATGTCGAACAGGCGCTGTTGCAGCCGCTTCCCGATGTGCCGCCCGAGCTGGCAACCTGGGCGCGCGTGAAGGTCCATCGCGACGCCCATGTGCAATTCGAGCGCGCCTACTATTCCGTGCCGTTCCGGCTTGCCGGTAAAGAGCTGTGGCTCAAGGCAACCGCCACAATGGTGCAGGTTTACTATGAGCACGAACTGTCAGCATCGCATGTCCGCCAGACTGCGCCAGGAACGCGTAGCACGGTGGCCGATCACATGCCGCCAGCAGCACAGGCCTGGCAAATGCACGACACCCAATGGTGCCTGGGAGAAGCGCAACGTATCGGACCGTCCTGCTACGCGCTTGTTCACGCGCTCTTCGGAGATCAGGTTCTCATCAAGCTGCGCGCCGTCCAGGGCGTGCTGCGCTTCGCCCAGCAGTTCGGCGCATCTCGCCTGGAGGCCGCCTGCCGTCGCGCGAATCACTTCGGCACGCCAAGCTACAAAGCCGTCAAGCTGATCCTGCAGAAAGGCCTCGACCAGACCTGGCTGTCGACCGAACCTATTGAATCGGGCGCGAGTACCTACACCCACGGCGGCCGCTTCTGCCGCGATACCCAGACTCTGCTTATCCATTGAACATGAATCCAATTCCCGAACTCACGTCTTCCCTTAAGCAATTGCGACTGTCCGGCATCCTCGACACGCTCGAAGCGCGCAACCGTGAAGCCATCGACCGTAAGCTCGCCTATACCGATTTCCTGACGTTGCTCATCCAGGACGAGATCGCACGGCGCGATCATCGAAAGCTCGACGCCCGCATGCGCCGCGCCAACTTCCGTGGCCAGAAGACACTGGAAGGTTTCGACTTCGACCGGCTGCCCAACCTTAATCGCGCCGTCGTCCATGATCTGGCGACCTGCCGCTTCATCGATGAGAAGGTCAGCGTGCTGATCGCCGGTCCTTGCGGAACGGGCAAAAGTCATTTGGCACAGGCACTGGGCCATGCGGCCGCCCGGCAAGGTCACGATGTCCTGTTCATGACCCAGACCCGGCTTCTCAGCACGCTACGCAACGCGCAAGCCGTCGGCTCCTACGACCGGCGCTTCCAGGCGCTTGCCAAGGTACCGCTGCTCATCATTGACGATTTTGGACTGAAACCCATGCGCACGCCCGAAGATGAAGACTTCCACGATCTGATTGCCGAGAGGTACGAGCGTACATCGACTGTCTTAACGAGTAATTTGGATTTTACGGAATGGGGCGACGCGTTCGCGACCAACAAAATGCTCGGCGCTGCAACGCTTGATCGCTTGCGACACGCGGCATACCGCGTCGTGCTCGACGGCGAGAGCTACCGTGTTCCACGCCCGATGCCCGAGAGCAACAAATCAGCACTTGCGAAAGGAGGTAAAAACAAGGATTCTTGATCCCCGTTCGAGCCCCGAATCAGGCGCCTTTCGCTGGCGCCATTACGCCGAAAACACCCGGCCCCTTTACGGCGAAAGGCAACACCTGCTGTACGACGTGGGTCGAAGTGAACCGTACAGTAGGAGGATTCGGGGCGGGTGCTGCGAAATCGCATGCGCCTCAAGCTTCGCGAGATCGGGTATGTCGAGATGCGAGGCGCTGACGTGCGGCAGGTCGTTGATCATATAGATGTGCGGTTACAGATGGCTCGTGTCGACGTCCGACTTGCCAATCCGGAAGGCTCCGCAACAAAAGTGGCGTGCGGACATTAGCGCCGACGCTATCGACGAAGCCAAACTGCCTTCCGCCCCGTTGCGCGTTTCAGCGACTCGCGCTTCGTCGCTCGTTAGAAGTCCAACACCGTTCGTGTCACAAAACCGAGCGAGTCGCGATCCCTCGTACCGGTCGTTTAATCGGTACAGCGCGCCTGACAGGCTGTGCTCCCTGCGGCCATTCACCAGAATCGCATAGACCTTGAATCCGTCGTCAGAGAGGCGGTTGCGTGTTTGCAGGAGCGGAGCTTGCCAGTTACAGCGCGGGACCTGAAACAGGGTTGGCACATCGAGTAACAGGACAGCAGCCGCTGTTGTGCCGCCTAAGACAAATCGCATCAAGTCCTCATGCCCGCTTCGAGTCGCGGTTAAATCCATTGCTTCCGCGAACTGCCCGGCCTCCCGGCCAAGCGATCGTAAGAGTGCATCGATCAAGGTTGAGGTGGACATACTGACTGACTGCAAAGCAGCGGGTACATTCGATCCAGCGATGTTCCTGAGTCTCGCGCTGCTGGACTTCCGTGCCGGGCGCAATCGAAGCGCGATCGCAGCCGTCATCGGGTTGCAGCGCGAGCCAGAGGAACCAACCCACAACGAGGGTGCTGTGATGTCAACATTGTTCATGACTGGACTCCAATTAAGTGCCATCCCGCGCTCGCGCGAGCTACAGGGTAATGGCACGCGACATGAGTACCGCACTGGCCGGACACAGGGTGCAAGCCTGTTGCGTCATTAGGATCGTTGGGGGCGCCGCCTCGCGCATGACGGCCCTGAAACCAGTCTTCTCGAAAAAGGCCGAGGTGTCCGTCGTGAGCAGCCATGCAGTGCGAGCACCTGCATCGAATGCCTCGTGCAGCAATACAAATAGCAGGTTGCGACCGATGCCCATGCCTCGATGCCCGGACGCGACGACGATCGAACGGACGAGCGCATCACTACCGTACCGTTCGAATCCACCGTAGCCGATGTGTACACCGGCTAGCGTGCTGAACTTAAAGAATGCGCGTCCGGGCTCGGACAGGTCATCGACCGGTAGTTGGGCATCCCTCATAGTCTGCACGAAGGTGGCGTCGTCGCCCGGGATTGCCCGGGCGACGATGAACGGTACGCCATCCTCCTTTAGCATCTCGCGCTCGGGTGCATGAGCCAGTACGTCAACAACAGCGTCCGAAGGTCGGCATAGACGTGTGCCGCGCGGCGTCACGACAATCGGTCGATTGATCAGCATCGGATGGACCAGCATCGCGTCAATCAGTTGCGCATCGGTCAATGCCGCATCGTCGAGTCCGAGTTCCGCATACGGCGTGCCTTTGATCCGGAGTATGTCCCTGACCGCCAGTCCGGTGTCCGTGATGATCCGCTCGAGCGTTGCGCGATCCGGTGGTGTCTTCAGATACTCGATGACGCATAGGTCTTCACCGGCTTCGCGCAACATAGCGAGGACATTGCGCGACGTACCGCAATCAGGGTTGTGGTAAATGATGATGCTCACGCCCGCTCCTCACGCGGTCTCGTACCAGCGCTGCGAGCGGTTCACAACGCCAACCACGAGCAGCATGACTGGCACCTCAATCAGCACGCCAACGACAGTCGCGAGCGCCGCGCCCGACTGGAAGCCGAACAGGCTGATCGCGGTCGCGACGGCCAGCTCGAAGAAATTGCTTGCGCCGATTAGACTCGAAGGCCCGGCTACGCAATGCGCCACACGGAGCTTACGGTTCAGCAAATAGGCCAGCCCGGAGTTCAGAAAGACTTGAATGAGGATCGGGACAGCGAGCATCGCGATGACCAGCGGCTCGCGGACAATAGCCTGCCCCTGGAAGGCGAACAGGAGGACGAGCGTAGCGAGAAGCGCGCATATCGAATAGGGGCCCAGACGAGACACCGTTCGATTGAAGTGTGGCTCACCCTTCGCGAGAAGCGTGCGACGCAGGACCTGCGCAATGACCACTGGGATGATGATGTAGAGACCCACCGACGCGATGAGCGTATTCCAGGGGACAGTGATGGCGGATAGGCCAAGGAGAAGCGCCACGATCGGTGCGAACGCAACGATCATAATCGCGTCGTTCAGCGCCACTTGCGACAAGGTGAAATAGGGATCGCCCTTGCAAAGCTGCGACCAGACGAACACCATCGCCGTGCAAGGGGCGGCGGCCAGCAGAATGAGGCCGGCAATGTAGCTGTCGAGTTGCGCTGCAGGCAGCCAGGGAGCGAAGACGTGGCGCACGAAGATCCATCCGAGCAGCGCCATGGAGAAAGGCTTGACCAGCCAGTTCACGAATAGCGTGACACCGATCCCGCGCCAATGGCCTTTGATCTGGGCCATCGCACCAAAGTCGATCTTGATGAGCATCGGGATGATCATCACCCAGATGAGCACGCCAACTGGCAGATTGACCTGCGCGATCTCCATGCGACCGATAGCCTGGAACAACGACGGCAACCATTGGCCCAGCGCGATGCCCGCGATGATGCACAGCGCGACCCACACCGTCAGGTATCGCTCGAAGAAGCCAATGACGGGGCGGCCCGCGCGAGCAACCGAATCAGTGCTGCTCATTGGATTCCTCGGCCGGACGTTCGCCAATTGCACGCACTTCCTTCTGCGCTGCATTGCGATCAAGTATGTTCAACGGCAGGTTCACAAACTGACTCACCCGCGTCAGGATCTGCCGGTAGACCTTCGTAAAGACTGCGCGCTTCTGCTCGTCGCTGCCCACAAATGCGGCAGGATCCTCAAAGCCCCAGTGCGCGGTGATCGGCTTGCCGGGCCAGATCGGGCAGACCTCTCCCGCCGCCTGGTCGCATACGGTGATCACGAAGTCCATTTGCGGTGCGTCCGGCGTACCGAACTCATCCCAGCTCTTGCTGCGTAGCCCTGCCGTGTCGTAGTCCAGTGATTCGCAACGCTCGAGCGCAAACGGATTGACCGCACCTGACGGATGACTACCTGCGCTGAACGCATGGAAGCGGCCCTTGCCGAGTGTGTTGAAGAGCGCTTCGGCCATGATGCTTCGGGCACTATTGCCCGTGCAGAGGACCAGAACGTTGTAGGTCTTGTTGCTCACGTGGCGCTCCGTTTAATATCTGCGCCCGCGCAGCAGGCATTTGAAGAAACGTAGGTACTGCGTGAACGGTCGCGCGACTCACCATAAACTGGAGCATGCTCAAGCGTTCTAAATGTCTCCCACGCGACTCCCTGAGGATCGACAGTCCACGCCTTGTCCGACTTTGCGTAACAACAAGTCGTCGCCGTCTGGTTTGAAACAGGCAGCTCAGCGCTTGCAAAGCGGGCTCGCATCTCGGCGAGTTCATCATCTGACTCGACCTGGATGCCAAGATGATCGATGCCCGGCTTCACGCCACGCTTCGAAATGGCGAAGTTGACCTTAGGATCGCTCAACTCCCACTTGCGATAGTCCGACTTCGATACGGTCGGCTCCGTGCCTCCGAACATAGCAACGTAAAAGCGAGTGCTCGCTTCGAGGTCTTCGACAGCGACATGAATGTGCATGCGTTTCATGATTTAGCTCCTGTGCATTGCGGCACACCTTGAACGGAACAGTCGGCGCCAGCACAGCAGTTCTCAGTCAAAAACCCGAGCAAGCCGTTCATCGCGTCGAAATTGGCTGAATAGAAGATGAATCGTCCCTGCTGGACGCTGTTGACGAGGCCAGCATGCGACAGGTCTTTAAGGTGAAACGACAGACCGGATGGCGAGAGGCCAAGCTGCTGAGCGATCTCACCAGCCGGCATGCCTTCGGGGCCCGCGACAACCAGTGCGCGGAAGATCGCCAGGCGCGATTCATGAGCGAGCGCGCCGAGCGCGCGTACAACGAGGTTCGAGTCCATGGCAGCATCATAGACCTGTCGATTCAAAGATTCAAGTAATCTTGAAACGACAGAGCGACAGTGTTTGGTCGATTAATTAGGGACGGGAAATAGCGGGCGGAATCGAAGAAGATTGGACTCGACCTCCAACCTGGAACTCAAACACTTGGGCTAGAATACCTGTATATTTATACAGTACTTCTGGAGCTAAATCGTGAGTCGGACTGCGTTAGCCGCACAGCAGTTACGCACGCCCGAGGAACGGGCGCGCTCCATCGATGCTGCGCTCGACAGAAATATGTATTCGGAGTCGGGGGGAATAACCTTGTGGCGCGGAGCGCAGCTGGCGCGGGGCGGTGGACGGACGATCGATACAGGCTATGCCAGCCTCTCGACGGAGCTGCCGGGCGGTGGATGGCCCTTGGGCGCACTCACTGAGATGATGCTCCAGCAGACAGGCATTGGGGAGCTGCGCCTGCTGGCTCCGGCGCTCGCCGCCACGAAGCGACCCATCACCTTGGTCCAGCCACCGCAAGAGCCAAATGCTCCGGGGCTCGCGTATGTGGGCGTCCCGCTGGAAAACACCTTGCTGTTACGGCCCAAAACGACTGCCGACTCCCTGTGGTCTGCAGAGCAGATCCTCCGTGCGGGGACGTGCGGCGCGCTTCTTTTCTGGCAAAACCACGTCAAAGCGGAATGGCTGAGGCGGCTGCAGGTCGTCGCGAAGTCAAGCGAAACCCTGTTTGTCGTTTTCAGACCGTTGGCGGCCGCGATGGACCCGTCGCCGGCTGAATTGCGGCTCTCGGTCCGGCCAACAACTGACGGCGTGTCCGTCGAAGTCGTTAAACGAAAGGGACCTGCCGCCGCGCAGCCGATCGTGGTCGAGCTTCACCCGTCGCCCGTGCTGCTCAGCCGCCACGCCAGGACCCGCCGTCCTGCGACCGTAAGTCGACGAAGCCTCGCCGAGACCACGTCGGCGTGACGAACGCGGACACGGCGCGTCGGTCGTGTTAACGTTACGGGCACCGCCCCGAGGTTAGTCTTTGCTGCCCAGCTCGCTATGTTTGTGGGAGTGGGTCGCACCATGAATCAGTTCGTAATGCGCGCCCTTGCCGCTGCGGGTTGGGGGGAAATGCTCGCCTTCGACACACGTCACTTCAAAGCCACTTCCGCCGTCGCCTTCCCGGACTACCTTGTAGATGCCCGAGGTCTTCACAATCTCGCCGGGTTTATGCTGCTCTGCCATGTCTTCCTCCGCGGTTGTTCTTCGCCGACGAGCAACCGCTGTGCCTCCGCCGGAGGAGGCACACGACGTGCGCATGCTCTGCACCGATTCCGCAAGGCCTTCCCATGATTGACGTGCGACGACTGCGCAGATTAGGGGCCGTCAGGGCTGAAATGCCCGGTCGTATCGCGCCGCAGCTTGCCGTGCTCGCGAAGCAGCCGCCGGCGACAGGGCAATGGTCTTACGAGATCAAGTTCGATGGCTATCGGCTGCTATCGAAATGCGTGGCGGGCGTGCCGACGTTTTACACGCGCAACGGCCATGACTGGACCGATCGTCTGCCGGCGCTGGCCGACTCCCTTGGCTCCTTGCCAGTGAAAAGCGTCTGGCTCGACGGCGAAGCTGTCGTGCTCAATGAAAGCGGCCTGCCCGACTTCAGCGCATTGCAGAATGCTTTTGCACGCCGTCGCACGTCCAGCATCGTGTACTTCGTATTCGATCTTCTGTACCTGGACGGATTCGACCTGCGTCACGTGGCTCTGCATGAGCGCCGCGATCTCTTGCGGCAGTTGTTGGCGGAAATAGACGACGCACGTCTGCGATTCAGCAATGACTTTGAGCAGGACGTCCATTCATTGTTGGACTCTGCCTGCCGCATGCAGCTCGAGGGCATCGTGGGCAAGCGGGCAGACGCGACCTATACCGAGGGCCGCTCGCCCGACTGGGTCAAACTGAAGTGTCGGCGGCGCCAGGAGTTCGTGATCGGAGCCTACACGCAATCGCGAGGCGCGCGAAGCGGCGTTCGGGGCCTGCTCCTTGGCGTCTTCGAGCGCGACGGCTCGTTGCGTTACGCGGGGGCGGCCAAGGCTGAACTCAGGCCGAAGCAGCTGCAGGCGTTCGCGGCCTCGCTGCACGAGCGCAAATCGCCGCCGTTTCTTAATCCGCCGGCGCGAGACCCTGATCGCGAGGTCGTCTGGGTTGAACCCGAGAAAGTGGTCGAAGTATCGTTTCTTGAGTGGACGCCGGTAGGTGAGATTCGGCAGGGCGTCATGGTCGGCCTGAGAGAAGACAAAGACGCCAGGGAAGTGCGAGAGGAAGGCGTCGATCTCGCGATGTCAACAGGCGCAGGAGAGCGTCTCTCATCCGGAGTCCGTCCGGTGCGGATCACCAATCCCGGCCGGATCATCGATCCATCGTCGGCCGTCACAAAGCGCGACCTGATCAGCTACTACGAAGCGATGGCCGACTTGATGCTGCCGCAAATAGGCAACAGGCCCTTGATGCTCGTGCGCGCCCCCGACGGCATCAGCGGCGCGCTAATTTACCAAAAACACGCCGAATCGCAGCGCTTCGTGGCGGTCGAGAGCTTGCCGCCGTCTCTCCATCCCGGACATGCCCCCCTGCTTGTCGCCAACACGCCCGCTGCCCTCGTGGAGTTGGCCCAACTGAACGTCGTCGAGATCCACTGCTGGAACGCGAGCGCACCGAATCTCGCTAGCCCTGACCAGTTCATCCTGGACCTTGACCCGGACCCTGCGCTGCCTTGGAGAACGATGCGGGAGGCGGCCATGCTGGCCAAGGTACTCCTTGACGAGATCGGGCTTGAGTCGTTCTGCAAAACCAGCGGCGGGAAAGGTTTGCATCTTGTCATCCCGTTGCGGCCGATTCATGCATGGGACGAGGTCAAGCGGTTCTCGCATGCGATTGCACGCCATCTTGCGCGTGTCGTGCCCGAGCGCTTCTCCGCGGTGTCTGGTCCTCGAAACCGAGTCGGGAAGGTCTTCGTCGATTATCTGCGCAACGGGCGCGGCTCCACGACGGCTGCCGCGTATTCGGTTCGCGCTCGCCCCGGGCTCGGCGTGTCGGTGCCAATCAGCTGGGACGAACTTGGCGCTGTTGAAGGCGGCGACCAGTGGAATGTGCGCACCGCACGGCAGCGCAGGGATATGCCGTGGGGCGGAATCGAGCGGCAGCAGGTCATCACCAAGCAGATGACTGCAAGGCTCCAAGCATGAGCGCCACGCGCAATACTCAAGATCCTGACGTTGGTTGCCGTAACACATGATGGCCCGCCGCGTGTGACGGCCTTGGATATTCACATAGCAACGCGCAATCCTTATATAATTTCACTCATTGCATTTAGTGATTAAAATCAACATTGCAGGAGTGGAGCATGTCACAAAAAGATCGGAAAGCGGAATTCCGCAAGGCACTTATCGAACTGGTGAACTCGCACATCAAATCCAGCGGAATCACGCCGGAGGAGGCCGCCACGGTGTTTGCCGAAGAGGCGAAGACCGCGCTGGACCATCTCGGGTGGAAGCCTCAACCCCAGCGGGCCGCAAGCGAGCATCTGGTCGTTGCGGCCGCCTGTCTGAACGACG
The DNA here is from genome assembly GCF_023631105.1 of Caballeronia sp. AZ10_KS36. Classification (NCBI taxonomy): domain Bacteria; kingdom Pseudomonadati; phylum Pseudomonadota; class Betaproteobacteria; order Burkholderiales; family Burkholderiaceae; genus Caballeronia; species Caballeronia sp. AZ10_KS36. The sequence goes on from NZ_JALQDQ010000033.1 coordinate 47,366, forward strand.
GTCTGGTAATTCCGGTGCCACGCTTCGACGCGCTGTTCCCTGTCTCTGAATCGGCGATTTAGCGCGTTCGAAGCTAGCAGTCCCAAGAGCATCGCCTTGCCATGCAGAGAGGGCGGGCATGGCGCGCAAGAAGCCAACGCCGGTACGGGCTGACGTATCGATCACTTATAGGAATAAAAGATGAAATCGCGCAATCCACATGATGTTTCCGCTTCACGTTACGGCCGTCGCTGGATGATCGGCATCTTCGTCGCGTGGCTGGTTGTCTTCGAACTGTTCAACGGTCGCATGTACGGATGGTCGGCGCCCGCAACGAACCATGACATCGTCCGATCGGCTGTCGTGCTGGTCATCGGCTGTGTCGTCGCGCTCGTCGGTGGCAAGCGAGCGGAAGCGAGATACAAGCGTAACCGGCGAAGCGCGTTCTGAAAAAGTCCATCCATATGAGTGAGCAACACAGCGAGACAGGCGAGAGCTCGGCGGTTCTTGAGACCGTGGAATCGACAGACAGCCTCGAGGCGAGAACGCTTAATGTGAGGCAGGGAGCCTTTGCCATTGCGACCACGCAGGACACGTTGAACCGCCTGCGCACAGGTAACCTCGGGCCGTGCGTCGCCTTCTACGGCATCAACCGACGAGCCGGCGTGACATTCATGAGCCACGTCGACGGCAACCTGTGCGGCTTTCGCGCATTGGAGGATCGTCTCTCGAGCGCTACCAATGGGGACCTCGAAAGTTTCGCGCTCTATGCCACGACCAACTACACGATGACGGCGAGGCTAGCATGCCTCGCTCTTGTCGGCGCGGCGTATCACTGGTTGCCCTTATGGTTGTGGCTGGGGTTGATAGCCGTCGTCGTCGGCTTTGGTTTCGCAAGCCTTCTGCAGATCTACGTCTTCGCCCGGCGAGCCTTCGGCACATGGCGCATCAAGCTTTGCACGCCGTGGCAGTTCTCCGGACGCGTCGAGGTCAGTCTTGATGCTGCATCAAGCGGTGGCCCGGACGTGCCGCGACGCGAGACCGTTTCCCGCGCTGAAAGTGAGCGTCGCTACGGTCGACTCCATTGTTGGGTGTCGGGTCAACGGGAAATGACCCCGACACGAGAGGTTTTGAACCTTGCGTCGGAGCGCGATGCACTGCGCGAAGTTGTGCAGGCGCTGGACTCATTCCAGCGCGAGTACGGCGCGCAGGCGCTGGACCCTGACGGCATGCCGGGCAACGAGCATTACCGGCCGAAGCTGGTCGAGCTGGTGTCGAAGGCCCGTGCCGCGCTAGCTAGCCGCCCGACAGAGTGACGGCGATGACAGTAGGGCGCGATCTGACGCCGCCAGTAGACCAACTTAGCTAAGTTGGCTAGAATGGTGTCGTCCAAGGGAGCGATGTCATGCAAAATGCCAACATTCACGAAGCCAAGACGAATCTGTCGCGGCTTGTCGACGCGGCAATAGCCGGAGAAGAGGTCGTGATCTCCAAGCGGGGTAAGCCGGCGGTCCGGCTCGTACCCGTCGAATCCGAAAAACCTCTCCGGCGCTTCGGCGTAATGCGCGATAGCATCCGCATCGCCGACGACTTTGATTCGCCGCTGCCCGACGACATTCTCGCCGCTTTTGAGGGACGGTGATGCGCCTGCTGCTCGACACGCATATCTTCCTGTGGGTGGTCGCCGACGACGCAAAACTGAGCGCCGCGGCCCGCGCGACAATCTCGGAGGCGGCAGAGGTGTTCGTCAGTAGCGCGAGCATCTGGGAAGCCTCTATCAAGGCGGGGCTGGGAAAGCTGGACGTCGATATTGACGCCCTCGTAAGCGCCATCGAGACGAGCGGGTTCAACGAATTGCCCGTCATCGCGGCGCACGGTGCCGCCGTACGCCATCTTCCAGACTTCCATCGCGATCCGTTTGATCGGCTGCTGATCGCTCAAGCGAAACATGAGCCAATGCATTTCATGACGGTTGATGGTCATCTTGAACAGTACGCACCTGACCTCGTCATGAAGGTCTGATGCGGGTGAGCCACGTCGTTCCGGAAACAACCATGTCGCCACAACAAGCCCTTCAAATCGTCCAGCAGCTCGCGGACGGCATAGACCCGACGACCGGCGAAGTGCTGTCTGCAGAGAGTCCGTTCAATCAGCCGGAAGTGATCCGCGCGCTAAATCTCGCATCGAACGCACTCAAGGCACACGGGCTAGACGCCAAGGCAGCACCGACGCAAAAACCCAGACCAGAAAACGCCGGCCGGTCGTGGTCGCCGCAAGAAGATGCAGAGCTGCTTGCCGAATTTGATGCTGGTATCGTGCCTAAGGAATTGGCTGTCAAACACGGCAGGACTAAAGGCGCAATCGAGTCCCGCCTCGTGAAACATGGCCGTATCCAGCGGTGACGCTTGCCATACTCCAGGCGCGATGAAATGTGTCCGTTAAACCAAAGAAAGGAGTAGATCTTGTTGCGACGAATGATGACCGAAAAGGGCTATCCCGTGGAAGCGTACGCGATGGCTGCTGTGCTCTACGGATTCTGTGCGGCCGCGATGTTGATCGCAGAGTTCAGCACGCTTGACCTGTATTACTTTGAGGCGTGGTCTTTCCGCTGGATCGGTGGCCTCGTCGGCGTGATCGCTCCGCCTTTGGTAGCGGCAGTTTGGTTCGTTCGTAATGAGTGGGACACGTGGCTTCCGAAACGGATTCTGGCAGGGTGGTGCCTGGGTATTGCAATCGCCGCTGCCGGCGTGACCATCCGTGCTTGGTTGCATATCTAACTCGGGAAATGCCGCCGTCTATCACGAGCAAAGCGAGCCATGTCCAACCTTACCCCGGCGCTGGCCTTGCGGGCCGCAATCAACCTTTTGCGAGATTCTGCCGAATCACGCAAGATGCCCAACGGCGAGCCCCTAACTGATGCCGTTGTGCAGTTCCATTTGGACGCCGCTGACACGCTGGAAGAGTCCCTAACGGACCTCCGGGACCACGAGTAAGAAAACAAGAGCATCGGGGCAAGCTGGACATTCTCAATCTGCTTGAACGAGGCGAATCGGGGCAGCGGCCGCACCGGATTGACAGCTATTTTCGAAAACTTCCGCAGCTAAAAGATGGTATTTTTCCCCGCCTTTTTATTTGCCGCATACGCCAATCTGGTCATTGCTATTCGCGGTCTTGTCTTGAAAGGACGTGACGGGGTTGTGGCGCAGCTGCATTTCGTGTGCTGCCTCGTGGGCGTACTCGGTTTGTTGTTGGGATTCGAGATGGTCCCCGATCCGACCAAAGGCATCGCGGGCGACGCATACAACTGGAGCCCCGTTGCATTTTTTGGGTTCGGGGCGGCAACCATCGCGCTCTTCGTTGCGCGGCTGCGTAAGCAGGAACGCCAGGATCGTCGCGACCCGCTCACGCTGCGCTTCGGTACAGCGATGCTAGCCGTACTGGCAGGGCTCTACATCTGCGGCACGGCGGTTGATCACTGGTGGTTCTTTCGTGATTCTGAAAAAGCAGGCACAGCAGAGGCTTCCTTTGTAGGCAAGGACGTCAATTGCAGCAGCTCAGTGCTTGTGAGACTGGATGGTAGAACCGCGACCTACCGATGTCCGACGCTGATCGAGTTCGGCCGCGATTACAGTCAACCGTTTGTGCCTTGGCCTTCCTATTCTCAAGGCATAACAGACGGTCGACATATTCTCGATGCGCTGGCGAATGCCGACGCGCAGACTGAAACCAAACAAGCGGTACGACACACGCCAGCGGACACGCAACCCGCGGCTTCCGGCCCGTAATTGATCGGGGCATCGAGTTCGATATACCCCTGATATAGTTTCGGCCATGAATACCTCTCTTCCCCCCGATTCCGCCAACAGGGACCGCATGCGCGCGCTGTGCGAGCTGGCCGGCTCGCAGGCTGAAGCGGCCGCGTTGATCGCCAAACATACTCGTCGTCCATGTAGCGTGAGCGCCATCAAGTCCTGGACATGCTCGCCTGACTCGACGCGCGCAAGAACGTGCCATGAATGGGCGGTCGAAGCCCTGGAAAAAGAACTAAAAAAACTTGGTCGCAGCACTTGACGCGGTGTACATGTACACCGCATTATTGAGTTGTCTGTCATCCATCTAGCGATGGATTCCGTTTGTGTTTGCGAGACAGGTGCGCCGCCCGGGGGCGGTGCCGCAAGCAGAACCAGCAACTCAACAAGAACGCAAAATGACCAAGTATCTTCAAGACCTCACCAACGCCGTAGCAGGCATGTCCGTGCTGCAGGCGACTCTCTTCTGGCTTTTCATTGGCATCGCGTTCGTCGCCATCAGGCGGATCTACGCGCGACTCGTCCATCACAAAAGCGCGCCCGCGGCGCCGGCACAGCATCACAACATCGCCTTCTTACTCGCGCTCGCTTCGGTGTTCGCACTTTGCCTTTCCTTTCCGTTCCACATCGTTCTCGCCGACGACCAGTTCGACTGGATCTCTGCCTGCGTGGTGCTTTATGGAACGTGCTGGGTGGCGATCGGTGCCGTAATGAGCAGGGAGCAAGAGGTCGACATGCTTTCGTTGATCGACACGCAGAAGGGGGCGACACCGAATGCGATTGAAGTGGCCACCGTTAAGGCCCTCGTCGATGCATCGCGTTTTTGCCGCAACGGCCTAATCTTTGTCGCCCTCGGTGCCGTTATCCAGATGGGCCATCTCGTCTACAAAGCTCACCCCGAGCTGTTTTTCAAGGTCGCAGTTGCGCAAGCTGACCCGGCGATGGGTGCCACCATCACGCAAACGCCGGCGCTCGCCGCCTTGCGCGACAGCCAGCCGTCGTGACGATGACTTACTGGCTGTGAGCTGGTAGCGCTCTATGCCAGTTGGTGAGGACGAAGGCAATGGGCGAGTGGACCAAAGAAAGCGAGTATTGCCTGTCGCATCCGAGCGGTTGGACGATCGCCAAGTGTTACGTGCAAGGCGTCCCCCGCTACGTTCTCTGGGAAGGCGATACGCGCAAAAACCAGTTTAACGACGTACGCGACGCGATGCGCGAGCACTCGCGGCTCACACGTGTCGAGCAGGCAACCGAACGGGGCGGCGACGCAGTGGCTCCGCCCGGCCCGCAAGAATAAAGCAGCAGCGGCCAAGCGGCCCAAACAGGTGGTGGCTCGCGATACCAACAGCAAGCGACCCACAACGCATCGATTAACAGACCGAGGAACCAAATAATGAAGACGAAGAATACGGCCATCTTTGCAAACGACATCACCACGATCAAGCGGACCGCGCAATACGCGCTCGCGACGCTGGCGTTCGCGGCACTCGCGGCGTGCGGCGGCGGCGGTGGCGGTGGCAATACCTCCGCGGCGTCGAATGCGCAGGCCAGCGCAAACGTTCAAATCGTATCGTTCGGCGACGAGCTGTCGGATGTAGGTACATACGCGCCGGTCATCACCGCGAGTTTTGGCGGGGGCCGCTTTACCACGAATCCGGGCGAAGTCTGGACGCAGAAGGTCGCGGAATATTTCGGCGGCTCGCTCAGCGCTGCCTATCTTGGCGGCTTTGGTCAGCCGCTCGCAGCGTCGACAGGCCTTGGCTACGCGCAAGGCGGGGCACGCGTGCAGGACCCGGCCGGCGAAGGGCATGCGGCGTCGTCGGTGCCGAACGCCGACTACGCGCAGGCGACAACCGTTCCAGTCACGCAGCAGGTGCAGAACTACCTGAGTGCACATGGAGCCTTCAGCTCCAGCCAGGTCGTGCTGGTGAACGGCGGCACGAATGACATTCTCCTTCTCGAGCCTTCGATCGAGAGCCTGGTCGCATCGGATGTCGCTGGAGGCATGGACCTGACCAGCGCGGTGCAGAAGGAAGCAACCGCCGCTCTCGTGCCGGTAGCTCAGAAGTTCGCTGCGACGGTGCAACAGATCGCGACCGCGGGCGCCGGCCACGTCGTCGTGGTCAATGTGCCGGACCTCGGCCAGACTCCCCTTGGGGCAAAGGTCGGTTCGAGTGGGCAGCAGCTGCTGACGGCGCTCGCAACCGTCTATAACCAGGCGGTCAGTCAGACGATTCAGAGCTTCGGCTTGCCGGCCGGCAAGGTCGTTCCGGTTGACCTGTTCGGGTGGCAAAACGGTGTTATCGCTGCCTATCAGGCGAATGGCTTCTCCGTTGCCAATACCGGCACAGGCTGCAATATTTCGCTGATGGTCCAGAATGCGACCAACTCTGGCGTGAGCAATCCGCAAGCGTTCGGCTCGTCGCTGTTCTGCGCGCCGGCCCTTTACACCGTTGCTGGTGCCGATCAGTCGTACATGTTCGCCGATCTGACCAATCCGTCGACGCATCTCCACGCCCTGTTCGCGCAGTATGTCGAACAGCAACTGGCGAGCGCCGGCGTCAGCAAGTAACGCGCGCGACGCGGTAAAAGTCTGATGTGGGACCGCTCAGGGATGTCGCGAAAGTAACCGCGTGTCACTTTCCAACCTGTGCGGTTCACAACTGCGACGATTGAAGCAAGCGCTCGAAGGCGCAAGTTGGTTGAATCATAAGTCCGTCATGAAGGAGGTTCGATGTTCACTCTTGTCGCCAAGGTCGCAGTGCACGGCGAGTTGATCGACGTGATGCAGACTCCAGTTTCGCCGGTCGACGGCGAACGCATGCTGCAGGCAGCATTAGCCGACGATCGGGCTCTCCCAAACAACGGGCAAGATCTCGAAGACGGTGAAATGTGGGTCGACATGCACGACGCCGAGGGGAATATTGTCTCCAAAGAGCCTGCATGTTTTCACGCTGCCGACGCTGCAGATGCTCTTGAGCTGCATTTCAGCGCCCCAGCAGGTCTTATCGCTAAAGCCCTGTCAAAAAGCAACGTGATGGCCCAGTACAAGGATCACCGGGCCGCCGTGTGTTTCGCGCTGCACGGTTAACACGATGGCGGGGGAAATCCATAAACGGCTGGTGACGCTTGGCGAAAAATGGCTGAAGCGGCAGGGGTTTGCCGTAGTCGCGAGCGAGCTTGTGACGAGCGGCACGCGGGAACAAGCCGATGTTATCGGCTTCAGGTCTAACTGCTCGGCCGTGATAGAAGCCAAGGCGTCCCGGTCCGATTTTCTGGCCGACTCACGCAAGCCACATCGCATATCGGGCGGTCTAGGTGTGTATCGGTTTTATCTCTGCCTGCCCGAAGTGATGGACGTAGCCGATCTGCCGGAGCGGTGGGGCCTGCTGTACGCCGATGGGCACACCGTGCGCGAAATTCTGCGGCCGACCGGAAACGGATGGCCGTCGCTGGGTGCGAAGTTGGGAGACTGGTCCGCGTTCCAGCACGAAGCCGACGTGATTGCAGAGCGCGCCGTTTTGTTCTCCATCGCACGCCGGCGGTCATTACCTCGCTCGGTTGAGCAGTATGAAAAGCGATTGCAGGACGAAGTCAGACGGGCCGAACGGCTTGCCAGAGAGAATGTCGATTTGGCCGAACGGGTGAGAAAACTGGAACTCGCTCTGTATCTGGCAGAACGAGGGCTCACAGCGGACAAACAAAGCCCAGCCGAATTCAAGACAGCGATGCGGCGAAAGATTGCGTCGTAAAAAGGGTTGCGCAAGCGCCAACCACTCCTCAACGAAAGATTAAACAAACAATGGAACAACGCATGACCACCTGCTCGAAAATCGCCTTAACTCTTCTGTCCTGCGCCTCAGCACTGATGCTGGCTGGTTGTGGCAAGCCGGAGCATATCGACCTGCTCGGCGTCCGAGCTGGAATGTCGCTCGATGAGGTCAAGGCCGCAGCCCCTGCCGGCGCATCCTTGTACTGCCTGGGCGACGGCGACATTATGTTTGATCAGCGTGCCCGCCTGCCCCCGAGCACTACGCTCAAGTTCTGCACCTGGTCAACGCTCGGCGCCGACGGCACTCGAAGCGTCGCCCAGCTTCAACTTGGCAACGCAACGAGCTTTCAGCAGACGCTCGCGTTCAGTTATTCGGCGGCCGGGTACACGCTCAGCTCCTTTGGCATCGAATTTCCCTCTGCGGCTTTTAGCGGGATCGTCACGAGCCTGACGGAGAAGATGGGCAAGCCCGACTCAGCGGCCGGCTTCGCCGGACTCAACGAAACTGTTCAGTGGGATGGCAAGGACGGGACGCTGAAGGCCGGCCTCGACGTCTCCGGCGCGCCGATCGCGCTGGTGATGTTGCAGCGGCCCTCGACTCCGCGCAGCTGATGGCGCCGGCGACACAGAATGTACACCTCCTCCATTGGTAACCAGGCCTACACTATCGCGGTCTGGATGTTTGCCGACTGGCTCAGCCGGAACCCCTTGATGGCGGGCACTCCGCCCCAGCATTCGCCTCCTACCTGGACAACCGAACAATGGGCGCACGCGGCGACACTGGAAGATGCCTTGCGCCTGTTCGGCGCCGACGAAGACAGTGTTGAATTGCGGTCCATCAACACCGCGACGCCTACTGAGGTACGTCGATGGGTACGGGAAGACGAGCGTGACTTATGCCGCGCCGATGATGGCGTCCTGCGTCGATTTCCCGACCAGCTGCTACAAATTCTTCTCATGGGACGGGGAGAGGTCGAGCTGGACGCGGCCGGCGCAATGGCTGATGCCGTCGATCTCTTCCGCAATGTGACGCAGTGTTCTTAGCCGGTGACCGGCGAGGGAGATGATATGGAAACAATCCGGGGGCTTCTTGTCTGGATAATCGACCTTCACGACACGGACGCGATGAATCGGGTAGTCGCCGCTCAGCGCCGTGCAGGGCGTCGCATGTTCTACGCGCTGGTGACTGCCTCGGTCCTGTGTGCAATCAGCCTGGTCATGGCGCCCGACGTGTCGACTACAGACCTGGCAGCGCCACCGGCTGCTATCGCGTGGAAGCTGGCCGTCGCGCTAGCGGTCGGCGCGCTGATGACAACGGTCGTTGGCATGATGTACATCGCGCGGTATGTCATCCTCTTGCGATGGCCCGATCGCTTCGTACGTGACTCTGACTAGGGCGGAAGGCGAGCGCCTGAGCAATCGTTTCAGCCGTGTACAAAGCGGATCAGGAACGCCCCGGCCGTCCCAATCACAAGAAACGGCCACGACCGTAATGACAAGCGCCAGTCGACGCTGGACGGCCATGCCGCCATTAGCAGCTGCGCGAGACATAGCCACAGCATTGCATCCCACGCGGACGGGTGGAATCCATGACGCACTCTTAGCCATGCGACGACAGGTGCGATTGCAAAACCGAGCAGCGGAGCGAGGCTGGCAGGAGCCGCGTTCCACCACCGCACGTTCGCGAATACGACAGCACCGAACACGTAGGAACCGTCCGCTGCGCGATGGGGCCATAGGGACAAGCGTACCGGTCGCGCCAGCGTAAGAAATCCGACGATGAAATGCAGCAGTTCGTGTGCGATCGTACCCGGGAGCGCCACCAATGCGAAGGCGAGGTTGGCACGACCCCAGCGCGCTAGAAGCAGCGCGATGATCGCTGCCGGGCAAAGATATGCCAGCATCGATTTAACAGGCAGATGCTGGACTAGCGCGAGCGAGGTCACCATGAGTCGGCCGAGGGGCGCGCAGCATTATTCACTGCGCGATTTTCAACGTCATATAACCGTTGGCGTATCCAATCTGGAAACGGTTGAGTACGTTCATTCCCAGCAGGGGGAACTGCAGGTGCTCGACGACCTGCACGTCGACGTCGCTGACCGTAAAGCCGCCGAAGCTGAGGATGTTGGCCTTGCTCGTCCAACTGGTTGCCATACCGTTAGCGGTAGAAACGACAACCTGCTGGCCAGCGCGAATCCCTGCATTACGCGCCTCGTGCAGCGGAATTGCCGAAACAGTGGCGCCTGTGTCGACCAGGAATACGACCGGGTAACCGTTGATCCAGCCGGCGAGGTGGTACTGCCCGTCCGCTGACCGGGGCACCAGATAGACCCCGCGATCCAGTTTCGGTGACTCGTTCTGGACCGGCGACCGCGCGGCCAGAGGCAGCTGCGCTGGAGCATAGTTGCGACCGTCGAACACCCCGAAATGGATCGTCTGAGTGTGGCCGTAAAGAGGGAGCATCATCATGCCAGCTGCGAGTGTCGCCGCGGCTGCGGCTGGCGTGGAAACGAAGAGAGATCGTTTCGCATGCGAAAGCAGCTTCAGTGTCATTCTGCGGTATTGAAAGCGTGCGGGACGGCCTGGGATAGATCGGGCATTGCATCGCCGGCTGCCCATTGCACATGGTTGAGCCGGTCGTTTTCCAGCAGCTCGCCAAGGGCCGCCATAAAGCCGTCGGACGCGTTGCCCGGGATCATATACACCGCGGTGTGTTTCTCCGACGTGTCGCTAAGGATCACCGAAGCGAGTGGCCGTGAGGACGGGAGATTGTAGCGGAGACCTTTAACGAACCGTCGTCCGTTCGTAACGAGGCTGTCCAGCAGGTTTTTTTCGTCGACGTTCGAAAACGGCAGCCAGTGCTCGTTGGCAAGCATCAGGGCCATTTCTTCGATGTCTGCAATGCCGGCACCGCCCACGCTAAACGTCGCGATCATGACGAGGTGAATTTCGGGGAATGCGTTCCAGAGACTGACCTCGTCCTTGTAGACCTTTTCGAGCCGCTTGTTCAGATCGCTGCTCAACATGAACGGAAAATCTGGAACCTGCTTCAGGATGACCTTCTTTCCGTAGCGTGCTGCGGTCACTTCCTTGATCTCGCCGACAACAATGAAGAGCTTCTGTCCCGTCCTGCCAGCGCTCTCGGCAGAGGCGATGAGCGCGCTTCGCCGCTGCGCGATTTCCCCCTTGCGATCGACGTAGAAGGGCTCGGGTACATAAAGCGTACTCGGCAGATGCAGTCCTTTTGTATACTTGCCCTGGGCCGCGCGGACCAGGTACTTGTGGATCGTGGCCCAGCTGCGCTTGCCCTCCATCGCTGGATTCCAGTGCGTCAGGTGCGCTTCGTCCCACAGAAAATGCAGCAGAGACCGGATGGTGAGCTTCGAAGTCTCGCCCTTGATGCTTTCCTGCTCGCTGTTGCTGGGCTGTGGCGGCGCTCGCCCCGGAACCTTGTTCAGGGCGAAGTCAAGCCGTAGGGCCGTCGTTCCGTCTTCGATATCTTCCTTGATCGCGTGACCCAGTACCTCGCCGAGCCCACTGAGTTCCGCCGGCGGGTCGTACGACCCACAATCAGCGGCGTGGCCTGCTCCCGACTCTGGCATTCGCTTGATCAGATAGTGACCGTTCGACTTCGCGACGTACATTGGAATCCCCGGCCGCACGCAAAGGCACAATGGCCGGATCTTCGTGTGGTGGATACGGCCGAGTGCAGCCTGCAGTGCGGGACCGTCTTCGTCGAACAGCCGTCCGTCGATCTCATAGCGTTGCATTGCCAAACCCCGTTTTTTTAAGTGCTTGTAGGACGCAAGGTAGCGCTTCCGACGTTACTCGGTTCACGGCTCATTTATACCGCGGCTTTGCTCCTGCTTTCCCGGCGTCATTTCCTGACTCTGCTCGACCGACTTCTTCTGATCGACTTCCTGATAGTTCATCTGCACTCTCTGGCCAACGCGAACCGCACCGCTAACGTCTGAACGGGCAAACTCAACGGCATCCGTACGTCCAGTTTGCACGAGCACGTGCTTGTCTGTGACCCTGATCACCTCGCCGCGCACCACGATGTTGGGATCGAGATCGCTTGCTTTCGTGACACGTAAATGGGTTCCCGCGGTCGCCTTCGCCCCGGTCGGCTCATCGCCATCCGCAGTCAGAACAGCTTGCCCGCTACGTCCTGTCGAGCTTCCTCGTTCTCGTGCATCTCCTTGACTCCTTTCATGGCGCTGCGAATCCACTGCGAGGCTATCTCGCGGTGGGAGTCCGGCTGCCTGTCGGTAGGCGGCATCGTCGATTCGTCCGGCGTCTCGCTGCTGTTCGATTCTGGTTTGGAGTCGTTGCTGGATGTGTTCATAGTTGCCCTCTGATCTCAAGACGTTGACGTTTTCGAAACCCTGCAGATTGACCGGGTTGGACCGGTCGCGCACATCAATGATGTCGAGAAGTAGATTATTTCCGAAGTATGCGCTCAGCTGCGAAAGCGAGTCGGGCAGGCCACCGACGATCCGCGCGATGGTTCCGATGCTTGAACCCCGGCCCTCCTCGTAGAACCGCTGCAGCGTCTTGTCGAGCGCATCTTCGACCTTGGGATGTACGACCATAATATGCGCCCGGTAACCGGCATCAAGCACCTTCTGGATCTTGTCGCGGCTGGTGTCGAAGCTCGACATCTGCCCCTCAAAAACCATCACGGCATCCTGCGGCAGTCTGTTTTCCTTGAGCATCAGCGACGTTTTGCCGGCCCCTGGAGAGCCGGTCAGGAAATACACCGTGTCACGGCCCGCTTCGCGCTTCCCCTGGAGGTTTTCGGTGAAGAGGGCGGAAGACAGAACCGCCGCCGTGTTGTGCACCGGCTGGTTGTATCGGTTTCGCGCCTCCCGCGACGCGCTGAACTCCGGGAACGTCTCCTTGAAGAGATCTGCCGCAACGTACCGTCCCTCGAACGACCGGACATCGCTTTTGTAGGCCTCGATGTACTTCTCCGGCGCGGACCTTGCCGACTCTATCGCCCGCTCCTGTACGCGGCGCCGGTCCGGTTCGTCGAAATTGACGTACCGGATGTTTTCAAGCTCCATCTCACACCCCGCATAATTTGATTTTGTTAACCTGCATCCGTGATTTTAATTCGTTTGTCACGGTTGGCAAAACGTCTTCAGATCTTCCCGGCGATCCGCACTCGATGCCTTGCCGCAACGTGTTGAAATTACAACGGTTAACGGCCCCGACGAAAAGCTATGACATGGTTGGTAGTGCACAACGGAAGGTCGTGCATCGCCAGAAAAACTAAATTATAATCACCCAGTCGCCTGATTCAGTTTTTTACACAAAACGGCGCGCACACTACGGGGACGTAATGAGGACCGACCATCCCAACGCCATCTTTCGCAACCGAACGCCAGTTCTTCTCGGCGTCGTTGCGATTCTTCAGCTGCTCGACTGGCACAGCACGCTCACCGCACCGCATGGTCGGCATGAGTCGAACAAGCTCCTTAACTGGATTTCCCAGTGGATCAGCTTTGCCTACGAGTTGACGCTGATCAAGGCCGCATTTCTGCTTTTGCTCGCCATCGGCTATCTCTACTGGCGAGCGCACAAAGGAATGTATGAGCTGGAGTACGGCCTGTGCCTCGCCGTACTGATCGTCGTTTACGGCTGCGTCGTCCTCAATAACTACCTGTCCTAAGCCATCGCCGTTACGGGGATCGGGGACCGTCATGAATTGTGTCGGTACATGCTGGCGTGGTTTTCACAGCCTTGCGCCGCGCACCTGCATGCCACGCTCCGACGCCGCACACCGCAGATGGATTTCTGTCGTATCAACCGAACCGTCTGAAAGTTCGATCGCCGATAACGGCACCAACCGGAGCAACAGACTCATGCGAAGCATTTCCAAACTCACCGCCGCGCTCGTTATCGCGGGCTACGCGGCACTCGCTCACGCCGGTTTCCCCGAGGAGCTTGTCAAGCGCTTTCCGGCCGCTCAGGGTGCCAAGATCCAGCCTTCGATTCCCGGCTTCTGGTCGGTCGTCAAGGGCAGCGAAGTCTTCTTCGTGCGCGACGACTTCTCCGTGCTGATCACCGGGAACGTCATCGACCTGCGAACCAAGCAGAACCTGACGCAGGCGCTCGAACAGGCGAACCGGCCGAAGATTGATGTGGCACAACTGAACCTGAAGGATGCGATCCGCTTCGGTAGCGGCTCGCGAAAGCTCTATGTCTTCTCCGACCCCGACTGTCCTTACTGCCGTCGGCTCGATGGCGAACTCACCCAGCTCAAGGACGTTACGGTCTATATCTTCCCGTTCCCCCTCGCGCAGTTGCACCCGAACGCACCCGGCGTATCGGAAGCCGTCTGGTGTCAGTCGGATCGGGCGGCCGCGTGGGCCAAATATCAAGACCTTGCGCGTGACGGTTTCTCCGGCCCGCCGCTCGATGCGGACCCCGAAGCGGACTACAAAAAGCGATCGGCGCGCCTGATTTCTTCGTGGCGCGATTACCTGCATTCGCGCCGTCAACCCGATCAGCCGACGTGCGAGAACCCCATCGCCCGCAATCTTGCGTTCGGTGAGAAGTGGAGTATCAACGGCACGCCGGCCCTGATTTTCGAAGACGGAACGCTGGTGCCCGGCCTGACCCCCACGGCCCGTATCGAGGCGCAACTGACGCAGTCTCACGCAAACCTGACGGCATCCAAATGAGCACCCTGAAATTTCGCCTTCTTAGCGCCGTTGCCGCGCCCGGTCGCTACACGGCGCTCCATGCCGGCGTCGTCACGCTAATCGCCACGGCTGTTTTCATGATGCTGACAGCTGGCGACCTCGGTCCGTTGGGGCCACTAATCATCGCTGCATCGTTCTACGTGATTTTCGCTGCGGTGGTGATCGAACTGGTTCTCGGGCTGATTTCCTTCGGGCGTTGGCTGGCCCGAAGGGGCTTGAGCAAGTACGCGTGATGATCCGGGCCTTCGTCACGCTCGTGATCGCGCTGGGTATCTGCCAATCCGCGCGAGCTGACGCTGACCTGCGGGCATGCTTCGAGCACGCGGCGCAGCGTCGGCACATCAGCGTGAAGCTGTTGCTTGCAATCGGTCACGTGGAATCGCGCTATCGGCCAGGAGCGGTCAACACGACCACGGGCGCGATGGGGGTGATGCAGATCATGCCGTTTCACCTGAACTGGCTGAAGCGATATGGCATCAATCGTGACGATCTGCTAGACGGCTGCACGAACATCAATGTGGGCACTTTCCTGCTCTCCGACTTTATCCGCATGTATGGCAATACCTGGCGTGCGGTCGGCGCATATGGCGCGGGCATCGCACCCGGCAACGAAAAGGCACGGCTCGAATACGCGCGCCTCGTCCAGCAGCAATACGAGCGGTTGATGAACCCGGAGAGCGAGCCTGTGTTTCCTCGAGCCGCCCGGATCGAGACGCAAGCGAGGCCGACGCGACCAACAATGGTGGTGGACAAATGAACAGAAGATTTTTGCAATGCGTTGTGTTCGCACTCGCGGCCACTGCGCAGCTTGCTTGTGCCGAAGACCTCGGCGTGAAAGCGCAAACCTACGCGCTCGATCGCGACGCCACGGAGCAGATCAAGGACGTCATGCGTCACAAGCAGCAGAGCGGCGAGATGGACACGTTCTGGAAAAACTACCGGGACAAGGTGATTGCGTCGATCAAAAACCCGCCGTCGCTCGGCGTCAGAAGCGACTACACGACGCGCACGGAGTTGCACGACCTTCGGTTTGTGATTCCGTCGGACTATAAAGACCAGAACGGAAACGTGATCGTCAAACGTGGCACGGTTGTCGAACCGTTGAAAGTTATGCCGTTGACGTCTGGCCTGCTGTTCATCGACGGAACCGATCCAAAGCAAGTGGAGTACGCAATCCGGCGTAGCCAGCGGGAACCGATGAAGATCGTGCTCACGGCCGGCTCGCCGTACCTGATGCGCATCAAGTATCAGAACGTCCCGTGGCGCGGTGAGAAGGGCGTGCCTTTCTATTTCGACCAACGCAAGATCATCATCAGCACGCTCGCAAAGCTGTATGGCATCCAGATTGCCAGCGTTCCGGCTGCGCTATTCCAGCAGGGTGACAAGCTCGCCGTCCAGTTCGGTATGGGAGATATGAAATGAGACTTCTCTCGCGATTCTGGATTGCGATCGTACTGGCGTTCAGCCTGTCGGGCGGCGCCCAGGCACAGCAGATCTGCAACGGCAGTTTTCCCAATCTCATTAACGACGTCTGCTACGACTGCATATTTCCGATTTCCATCATGGGGGGGTTCATCAACCTCGGCGTTTCCTCTCAGGACTACGACACAGGCGCGAGTTCTTTTCCGGTCTGCGTCTGCGCCAACAACCTGTCGGTGGGTTCACCGGTCTCATTCTGGGAGCCGCGCTACATGGTCGATACCACGACAAAGCCCGGCTGCATGCCCCTGCTCGGAGGAATCGACATCAACACGCCGTACAACTCCGACGAGTACGGAACGGAGAACTACACGACGGCGCATCTAAACGGCAAGCGAAAGTCGGCCTTCGTACAGGTCAATGAGTACATCAATCCAGTCATGTCGGCGATCGGCGTGGTGGTGAACAACCCGTGTCTGGACAACCGCTCTTTCGACGTACCTTTCCTCAGCTGGGCAGATCCGACATGGAACGATGACTCGCTGTCGCTAATGCTGACGCCGTATGCGTATCCGTTTGCAGGCGTTCCAAGTGTTGCGGCCGAGCTGCCCGACGCGATATCGGCCACCTTCGGCTTTCCCTCGGAAATCCTCTTCTGGGTTGCTGGGGCCTGGGGCCCGATGTATCCGCTGGACGGCAACGTCGCTGTTGCGAACACGCAGGAGCAGGTTTCGCATCTGATGATCGCACGCTTGTTTGCAAAGCTGCACGCAGCCGGGGCGCAGCAGTCGACAGCTGGTCAGGACGCTCTTCAGTCATGCGGCGCCCTTGGCGTGCCGCAACTGATCATGGACAAGCGGCAGTACAAGACGAACCGGACGTTTCCGTTTCCCGACAACATGTGCACGCCGATCGGTCGGCCTCTTGCGTTTCAGGAGATCGGCGCGTCCCGTCCGCAGGACAAGGACTACGGGTACTTTCTCTTCCAGCGCAAGGACTGCTGCGCAACCTACACGGTCGCTCAGTAAAGGAGAGCAAATGAAAAGACTGCTCGCAACCATCATGCTGTGCTGTGCGGCTTCGACCCACGCTGAACAACCGTCGCTTGTCGATTCGATGACCGCACCGTGGAACACGCTGGTATTCGTCTCCACGAGGATGCCACAGGCCTCCGTGATCGAGCTGGCCCGCGAGGCCAGTCAGGCGGGTGCTGTGATTGTGCTCACCGGCTTTTCGGACGAAAACGGCACGCTGACTGCGACCCAGAAGTATGCCGCGCAGATCAGCAGCGCCTGCTGTGGAAAGAAGCCTGCCCATTGGATCATCGATCCCGTTCTGACCCGGCGCTATCACGTCACTGCAGCACCGACGTTTGTCGTTGCTCACGGCGAAAGTGACGACCCTCGCGAGTACTCAAAAGTCGCGGGCGAGATCAGTCTCGCCCAGGCACTGAAGTTCGTCGCGCAGACATCGAAACTGCCTGCCGCGAGGGACGCGGCGAGCCGCGTTTATTACTCGGCCTACGGCGATAAATACTAATTGTGATCAGTCTTCCTAGTGATTAAAATAAATGTATGACAAAGTCCAAAATGATTCTTTCGGGGTTAGCCGTCGTGTGCGTGCCGGCGTTTTCGGCACCAGCATCGGACGGCGTCACGTACGTCCAGCAGGGTCGGTACGTGTCGGGCGCTGTGGTCGTTGCGCCGGCGAATGGCGGCGAATATGTGTACTCGTCCAAGCCGGCTGACGACGGACGCGGCACGCAGCGATTCATGCTGGGGCAGGCTCCTCGCCAGAACTATGACCTGTTCAGCTCTGTGGAAGAGGCCGCACTCTGGCGTACTCGGGAACTCCAACGCGAGGCGATGGCGGCGGCGAATGCGCGGGCGAGAACGAAGCACGTCAGTCGACGCGCGGCGCCGAAGCTCAACTGGCCCAAGGTCGTTCTCGTTGGCGACAGAACGTGTGTCCCGCAATCAGCGTTTGCGTCTGCTTCGGACTGGCAGCAACACCTCGTCTGCTGGTTCGCTGGAGATCGACGTGTCGAATAAGACCTTCCGCATTCCAAAATATGGCGGCGCTGAAAGCGCGTTTCTAGGCGTTGAGTTCAAAGACACATACATCCTCATCGTCAGCGTGTTCGTTGCGCTAGTGGCAGGAAAGATCTACGGAACTGGCGCGTATCTGGGTATTCCGTTCGTCGGCTATCACGCGAACAAGAAGTACATCGAATGGCGTAGCACCCGACTGCCTGGTTTCATTCTGGTCTGGCTTTACCGCTTCGGGCTGCGAGGGTTTTCGAAAGGGTTCAAGTCGCAGCGAACGGTGTATGTCGGGGATGCCACGGTGATCAACCCCGCCTCGGACCGTCTTCTATCTCAGATGATGCGCAAGCAGGACGTCGCTGATTCCGAACAACAAGTCACTGAATAGGGCAACAACGATATGGACCTTCCGAACCGAAACAAGTCAGTCGCGGAACTCCGAAAGAAGAATGACTTCCTCATGATCGTAGTGCTGTGTCTCGCCGCGGCAGTACTGCTGTGCGTCGGCAAGGTCGTCTTCATGTCGGAAATTGTTGTGAACCGTGTTCCCGGCATGCCCGATGGCGCGAAGATCGAGCGAAACGGCATGGACGTCGGCGCGCAACAGGCGACCGCCTATGCCGTAGCTTCGGCGCTTGCTTCTGTTAATCCGAGCACCGGTGAAAGCATCAAGAAGTTTGTACAGCCGTTTTTCTCCGCCGCTGCCTACACGAAGGTTAGCCAGGCCATTGACAGCAAGGTAGCAACGCTCAGCATCCAGCACGAGCTGGGCAGCTACTACTTCATCCTCAAGCGTTTCGAGGCGGACGACAAGCTGGGTAGGGTATTCGTGCTTGGCGACGTTCACACGGTCAACGCGGCAAGAGATACAGCTGAGCCGTGGGTCTTCGAGTTTCCGGTGCATTTTGCCAACTACCAGATGATCCTCGACGACGCGATCGCTTATTCCGGTGACAAGGCACATAACTCCGAATGGATCAAGGCTCAACAAAAGAAATGAAGACCACCACACGCTACCTGCCCGCGCTGCTGTTGGCCAGCCTTGGGCTCTCGCTCCCGTTTGCCTCACGCGCTGACAGCGCGCCGGCCACGGTTGATTTCGGCCAACCGACTGGCGCAGTTTCCAGTTCGACGCCTTTTCCGTCCGCCGGCGCGCAAGGTGCGGCACCGACCCGGAAAAAGGTGGTCGCACATGTAAAAAGCAAAGCCGCGCGCAACGCGCTGACGGTCGATTCGGCAATCGCTGTGAAGGCGACGCCCGCCAAAGAAATCGACTTGCCCGGTGTACTGCACGTGCCGGGGGAGAAGCTGGGCATGGACGATCCGACGCGCTCACAAAAGGTCTCGTGGACCAATCAGGGATCGAAGACCGTCTATCTCAGTGTGACCGAACCGAACCGCATCGTGCTTCCGTTCAAGAACCCGTACATCGTGCGGATGAGCGATGTGACGGTCGACCATCGCCCGGAGAGCAACAACCTGTACGTGTACTGGAACGTCAATCGTCCTGAGGACGCGCAGCCGCGACAGATCTATATCGAGCCGCCGGGTGGTGGTGGTCAAGCCCTTGGGCTCGAGATTGTTCCGAAGACCATCCCGGGGCAGACGATCCTCGTTGCGGACGATACCGGCATTACTGCGAGCCACAAGCCAAAAACAGGTGACAGCAGCGATTACGTCACCCACGTTCAGGACCTGATGGCGTCCGTCGCGCTCGGCGAGTCGCCGAACGGCTTTTCGCAGGTCGACGTGAACCTGCCGCCGATTGGGATGGATGGATTAACCGTGACGGCCGACACGCGCTACAGCGGTCAGGAAGGGGACGTTTGGGTCTACACGGTGAGGAATCCGCGTCAGACGATTGCACAACTGCGGGAACAGGAATTCGACGGCCCCAACGTGCTTGCGGTTTCCATCTATCCGAAGCCGTTGCTGCAGCCTGGCGAAAGAGCCCGGGTCTTTGTGCTGGCCCGCAAGCGTGAGGAGCAGTGAGCATGGCACTTGAATGGCAATGGCTCGACCAGAAGAAGCAGGAATGGAACGACATGCAGCCTGGGTTCCGTTACCTGCTGATCGCGGTGACCGTGCTCGGCACGGCATTTATCACGTACAACCACTTCACGCGTCGCCCGCCGCAGACCTCGACGAGTGCAGCGTTACCCGCACAGACCGTGGCGATGCCGACCCCCGCTGCAGCTCCCGCAACCGGGGCATCGGCTCCCACGTTTACGGGTGTCGTGGGCAACGTGCTGCCGTCCTCGCCGCGCAATCAGGGACTCGAGAACGTCGTGACGGACATCGAGAGCCTGAAGTCGCAGCTCGCGGCACTCCAGCGGCAGCAGGGTGGAAATCCCGCGCCTGGGGTCGTCAACACGCCGTTCAAGGCGAGTGCCCCCGCGCCGACGACGCCCGCCACCGACAGCCAGGGTTCGAATCCGCTCGGCAAGGACCTGCCGGAAGCGGTGAGCTTCGACCAACCGGGCTCGCGCGCCAAGGCACGGCCCATTGACGCGTCCGGCGTGACAGCGAGCGCAGATGCCGCAGCGCCTGCGCCCCAGGTGGCGAACCTGCCGCCGGCACGTCCGACGATGATCGCCGACCCGGTCCCTGCCCGATCCAGCAGCGATGACGACAAGCGCCCCGATCTGGTGCTGCCGATGTACACGGGCATCGAGGCCGTCATGCTCTCTGGGATCAACGCGCGACCCAGCGGCTCGAACGGTGGAGGAGCTGCCGGAAGCGTGACATCCGCGCTCGACGTTGGCGCGCCGTTCGTTTCGCGCGTCAAGGGCATGGCGATCATGCCCAATTCGTGGAAGGCCAGTGATCTTGCGAACTGCTTCGTCGGCGGCTCCGCGACTGCCGTGCTATCCGCCGAGCGGGCCTATGGAATCGCCGATCACATCAGCTGCATCTTCAAGAACGGTGACGTGTACGAAGCGCCCATGAAGGCCTATGCGCTCGACGTTGACGGCACGCTGGGCCTGGCGGGGAAAGTGGTCAACAAGCAGGGTGCGATGCTGATGCAGGCCGCGTTGACGGGTATGGCTGCAGGCCTTGGCGCTGCGCTCGCGCCGAGCGCGGTGCCCAGCTACAACACGAACGTCGGCAGCGGCTCGGAGCAGAGCTACACCTATCCGAGCCCGAGCTATCTGGCGGGCACGGCAGTAGGCCAGGGCATCAATCACGCGGCAACTGAGCTGTCGCAGTTCTATCTGAACTTTGCCAAGGAGACCTTTCCGGTCGTCGAAGTCACGGCAGGCACCCGTGTGACCTGGATTCTCAAAGAAAACCTCGTGTTGAAGAAACGATTGGTCAACAAGGAAGCAGTCCAATGAGCAACCTTAAAAGCAAACTTGCGGTGATCGCCATTTCCGTTTGCGCTGTGCCGGTCCTATCGGGCTGCCCAGCCGCCTTTAATCCGATCGGGTCTAACTCGTACGACTGCAATCGCAAGCAGGACCCGTCGAGCATCTACTGCCACAGCTTCAAGGCTGTTGAGGCTTCGACAAACGGCGAGTTGCCGCCCAGCCGCTTCGACTCCGAGCTGAACTTCAGCCAGTACGACAAGGCGACCGACATCGCGCCGGTCGGCCAGCGCAATACGGCGGCCTCCCCGATTCGCTCTGGTTCGGGCGAGCCGGTCGTTATGGGCTCTGGCGGTCCGGCCGTTCAGGGATCGGCGACTCCAGGAACGGTTCGCACGGTTGCCGTAGACGGCATGCCTGACGGCATGCCGGTCCGTGAGGGCCCCGTTATCCAGCGGACGTGGATCAAGCATTTCGTGGACGGCAACGACATGCTGACCAGTGACACCACCGTCTACAAGGAGATCGTTGGCTCGCACTGGTCAGGATTCGATGGGGGCAACCCCGCCGGCGCCGCGCGCGGCGTCTACCCACACAAGCCTGCGGACAGCAAGGCGCTCGAGGCCGCGAAGCCCTCGCAGCCCGACACGTCCCAGCGCACCGATTTCATCCAGCCAGGACCGCAAGCATCGGCTGGTGAAAGTAGCCCAGGCAATTCCTTGCCGTCTTCAATGCCACAGTAAAAGTAGAGGAAAACCATGAAACAAAATGCTGTCTTGACTCACGCTCACGCACCGGCACGCTCGTTCCGGCCCGTAGCCGTGATGGTGCTTACGATGGGGGCGATGCTTGTTTCCGTTGGCGCACTCAACGGTGGTACGGCGCTGGCCGCAAGTGCGTGGGACACGCTTGTTTCGACCGTCCAGACGATGCTCGGCAGTACGCTCGTCATGGCGCTCGTGCTGCTCTCGCTGATCGTAACGATCTGGCAACTCGCGCATGGCGGTGGATACCGCAACCTGACCGTTGTGCTGGGCATTCTGGCGACTGCGCTGATCGGACCGTCTCTTGTCCAGACCGTTGCAACGGCGACGGGCCCGGGCTATGCGTCGACGGCACATCAGCTGGAAACGGTCGATCTCGCGCACTGACCCTATCGCGACACCTCGTAGGAGAAATCGCGGCGCGTCCATCCGGTCGCGCCGCGTTCCGCTGACGCCGACAGAGAGATTCATCTTGACTGCCAAGATCACGCAAAGCCGCACCAAACGTGCGAGCGACATCATTAACCTCGAAACCTATACCCCTGATTCGCATCTTCTGATCAGCAAGGCCGCGGGCGGAGAGAAGCCGTATATCGGCGCGGTCTACCGTATGAGTCCCCTTGCCGGCGGCGGCGGCGAATTCAGTACCGTCGTGCAAAACGTATTCAAGGCGGTCCCCGACGACTCGGTGATCACGGTCAGCCTTCTGGTTCAACCTGACCACCATGCTCCAGCCGCGTTTGCCAAGGGCAAGGTGAATGGCGGCTATGTTGTTACCGACCTGGTCAACAGGCAGCGCAGGCTGTATGAGCAAGGCCTTCGCACCGGCACGCTTGCCGACATGGGCATGATCAACAAGCGTACGGTGTATATCTCGCTCGCGGTGCCTTGCCGCAAGGCTGACGCCGAGGTCATCGAACAGGCCGAAAACCTGCAGACCGAATTCCTGACCAACGTGCGCGACTGCGGCTTCCGGGACGCGCAAAAACTTACGCCCGGTCAGGTCGTGGGCACCTACCGGCAGTTCACAGACATCTTCAACGAGCATGGCGAAGTCCAGCTCGACCAGATGATCGATCTGAAGTACCAGATCTACGGGCCCGATCAAAGTTTCGATTTCTCGGACTCGAAAATTGGCGTCATCAACGAGGACACCTACTGCTCGGTCGTGACCACCAAGAGCTACCCGGTTGAGCCGTTCCACGGCATCATGAATCTGGTCAGCGGAGCGCCCTTTAACAAGGGGCCGACGAAAGAGGGCGGCGGCCAGCGTATCGAAACCGCCTACATCCTGTCCACGACGGTGCGGGTCGCCAGCCAGCGCAAGGAGTGGACTCGCATGGAAAGCGCCATCAAGTCGCGGACCACTGCACAAAACTTTCCGATCAAGCTCGGTGTCGAAGACACCCAGGCAAAGCTCGCGGATCTGCTTGAGCTGAAGCGCCAGGTCGCTGAAGACGGCCAGAAGTTCGTGTACGCCTCGACCAACGTGTTTCTGTTCGGCCGCAAGCGCGAGGAGGTGGTGCGCGCGACTGCGACGGTGAAGGGCACTCTGGACAAGCTCGGCTTCGACGCCCGTGCGGTACTTGGCACCGGGCTGGTTCGACTCTCGCAGATTCTGCCCCTGAACTTCTCGTCCGCAATCGCCAACAATGTCGACGGCGAGGCCGTGATGGCCAGCTCCGAAGTGGGGTGCCTGCTTCCCGTCTACGGCGACTATCTCGGTAACGTCAACGCTTCATACCCGGTGACGGGCGCTGCGTACCTTACGCGACGCGGGTCTATGCACTACTTTGATCCGTACGTCAGCAATTCCAACTACAACGGTGTGCTCGCCGCGAAATCCGGTGCCGGCAAGTCGTTCAATCTGCAGTACATGATCGAGTGCGACCTGGCTCAGGGCGATTTCGTCATGCTCTTCGACAACGGCAAAAGCTCCAAAAAATTCTGTCGCTCAGTCGGAGGCGAGTTTAACGAGTTTGGCGGGCCCGATGGCTATCGACCGTCGCTGACGCCGTTCACTGGCCTGTCTGACGACGATTTCGACGCCCAGCAGGAAACGATTACGTCCCTGCATATCATGATGGCGTACGACGGCGAGACGCCCGACTCCGGCGCCCGGATTGCCGCGAACGAAGCGGTCAAGGCGGCTTGGGGCAAGGAGGGCAACAAGGCCGAAACCTCCACTGTCATCGACTGCCTCGAAAAGATGGTCGAGCAGGCTCAGTCGAATCCGATCAAGAACCAAGTCATCACGGCCGCTGCCAACCTCATTCCGCGCCTGAAGGCGTTCGTGGAATCGCCAACTCGCGGCCCGTACTTCCGCGGTCCAAGCACGCTGAATCCCCGCTCCCAGTTCACGGTGTTTGAACTGGCGAGCCTCGGCGATGACGACCACCTCAAGCGCGTTGTGCTGTTCTGCTGCCTGAACGTCCTGATGTCGCGCGTCAGGACCATTCCCGGCCGGAAGCGCATCTATGTCGACGAGGCGCAGGACCTGTTCCAGGTTCCGGCGGCCGCAGCCGCGATGGAAGGGCTCTATCTGAAGGGCCGGAAAGAAAAGCTCGCGGTCTGGATCATCGTCCAGTCGCTGCTGAAGATCGCCGGCTTCCCGGCCGGCGCCGTGATCCTCCGGCAATCGGCGTGGAAGGTAATCATGGAGCAGGAACCTGAAGAAATCGACGCGGTGATCGCGCAGAAGGTCATGACGGCATTCGCCGACGATCCGTATTTCAACCGCCTGTTGCGAAGCGTTGAATCGAGAAAGGGATTCTGGAGCGAGTCCCTGATCATGGGCGACAAAACGTACGAAGTTGTCCGTCTCTATGTGGACAAGTTCACTGCAACGCTCTTCAGTTCTGAAGGTGACGATCGCGACGTCGTGCTGCAACTCATGGATGAAGGCATGGACGTGCTCGACGCAGTCCGGAAAGTGATGGGCGACAAGAAAGCCCGCCGCACCGAGTGGTTCCGCAAGATCCTCGCAATGTGCACCGATCACGATGGACTCACACCGAACGAAGTCATCAACGAGATAAAGGAGCTGCAGTAATGAAAGGACTTATGACAGCGGGCTCGGTGCCGTACTCCGTCGTGATGATGCTGTCGCTTGCGGTCTACCTCATGGGACACCAGACGGCCAAACCGGCTCCGCGCATTGCGGTGGCCGAGAAGAGCGCGGTCATCCTCGAGGCCGCCCTCAATGATCCGTCTGCGTCCCAAGAGAAATTGAAGCAGCAGGTCGCCGTGCCGATCCGTGGGGTGATCCAGCGGTACGAAAAGGCTGGCTTCGTGGTGGTTAATACCAGCCGCAATGATCAGGGCGATATAACCCTCGACGCCCTGCCGGCTGACACGATCGACATCACGAACGAGCTGCGCACTGCCGTGCATCTTCCTGTGCAGAAACCCGACGTTGCGTCCCCTGCGCCGGCGGAAGCGACTGCTAGCGCGAGTGCAGCGGGTGCCCGTCAATGATCCACGACGCAGCAGCAAGCGCAGAAGCGCCGGCCTACGATCGCGGAAAGTTCCTCATGTTCTTCCTTGGGGTGCTGCTCATTGCGTGGGGGTTCTGGAGCAAGCCGATCATCACGATCGGTTTTGACCCGCAAAACGAGCGCTGCCTTCCCGACCTGCATCTAGCGCTGCTGGTACACCGTGCTCCCGCAGCGGTCCACGACGGCGATCTGCTGTTCTGGACGCCGTCTGGCGCGTTGGCCGGCTTCAAGGAACGCTTCATCCTCAAGCAGGTTGCGGGCGTGCCCGGCGATCGCGTGACGATTCGCGACGGCAAGGTCCAGATCAACGGAAAGACAGTGGTGCAAGGTTTCCCGCTCGCGCGCTTCTACCACCGTGGTGAAAAAGAATTCGAGCGCGACGAGATCATTCCGCCCGGGGAGTTTTTCATGGTTGGTGTTCATCCCCTCTCGAATGACTCGCGCTATTGGGGCTACCTCGACGCAGGCCGGGTCGCAGGCTTCGCTTACCGTCTCTTCTGAACGACCAGTATGGTTCGCCGATTCCACATCATTCGATTCAGCTGTGCGCTCGCGTATTTGCTCACAACCACTTGTGCCTTGGCCCAGGCGGTGTCTCCGCGAGGCGACGCGTATGGCGACGCGTTTCTGAACTATCAGCCATACGTGACACCTGCAGCCCCGGCTTCTGCACCGCCGCCCGTCGCCGCAGCACCCGCCGCTCGCGCCCCCGCGCCAGCCTCTGCTCCGGCATCGGATGGCAAGCAGGCCGTCACGGTGGAATTCCTCCGCAAGATCTACCCCCAACTGGAAGAGCGGGCGATCAACAATCCGACGGATGCGAATGTCTCCGACTACATGTATGCCAAGCGTGTGATTTTCGACAAGGCGCAACGCTTTTCGGAGGCAGTGGTCCGGGTTCTTCACGAAGACCCGGTTCTGGACGAGAACAATCGCGTTCCGTATGCGTCGATTGGCGCACGCTCCGTCCGGAACGCCGACTATCAGGCGCAACAGAAGGCCGTCGAGGAGCTGTCGAAGATCGGTGGCCTCGTTGTATTTGTTGACGGCTCCTGCCGCTTCTGCGCCATGCAGCTACCGATTCTCGACATGCTCCGGCGTGGCTACAACGTCGAGTATCTGGTGATCTCGCTCGATGGTACCCGTCCCAAGGGATTCACGGGCAGCATCATGCAGGACAACGGCATGTTCCATAAGCTCGGGCTGAAGCTGACGCCGTCGATTGTCTTCGTCCCGCACCCCCGCGCCTATAACGGGCCCGTGGACCCGAACAAGTACCTGATCGTCTCGCAAGGGTTTTACGCCGAGGACGAACTGGTCAAGCAAATCGCATTTGCGGGTCATGACACGCAGTTGCTCAGTGCGGACGTCATGCGAGACCTGAACGTCTGGGACCGCGGCGTAGCGAGCACGCAAGACCTGAACAACCTGCGGCTGGACCCAAGCAAACCGGGTTCATTCAAGGAAACCCTGCAACCATATCTGCTCAAGCAGTATTAAGGAGTCGCCCATGCGTATAAAACATATTCTGGTGGCCATTGTGCTCGCGCTTGCGCCGATGTTCGCGTTTGCAGGGATTTTCGCTGACCTCGGCTCGATGGTCATGAGTAATTCGACGGCGCCTGGCGTGCTGACTACCAAGGATCGGGTGGGTGTGTTCATGGGTGGTTTCTCGATGCGTGCGCCGATCCAGTCGGTGAACCTCATCACCTTCGACCCGCCTCGGATTGATGCCGGGTGTGGTGGCATCGATCTCTATGGAGGCTCGTTCAGCTTCATCAACGGTCAGCAGCTGATCCAGATCTTCCGGCAGGTAGCCGCGAATGCGGCGGGCCTCGCATTCAAGGCCGCTATCAAGGCGATCTCACCGTCACTGGACGCGCTGATCACCGAGTTCCAGACGCTGCTGCAGAACCTGAACAATCTCGCTAAGAATTCCTGCCAGCTCGCCCATCTCATCGTCGACCCTGCGGCCGCGGCGCTGTCCAACGCGGTCAACGGTGACGGCAACATCGCCAGTACGGATTCGGGCATGCTCAGTGACGCCTTCTCCGGCCTCACGAGTTACCTGTCGAATGCGAACTCGTTCCTCAAGCAGCAGTCGGCGAACAATCCGAAGAGTGGCAACTCGCTGGTGAAGACAGTCGTGTCCTCCGGCGCATCGTCGATCATGGGCCTCGCGGGACTTCCGAACGTTGACGGCAGCAGCGACGACGCGACGAATCCGAACAGTCTGAACAACCAGATTCTGTATGCGCTGCTCGGGTACAACATCGATGCAGTCCCGTGTAACAGCCTGAACCAGAGCGGGCAAGGCGTCAGCAGCTCCACGCCGTCCGGCAACAGCATCGGCCAGGTTACCTGTTCGGGCCCGGCATTGATCACCCTCGACGACATTGTGAAGGGCGGCGGCACGGGCTCGCTGCGTCCGAGCACCCCCTTGTCGCTCTACCGATGCGTGAACCCGAGCGGCAGCATCGCAGGCGGCATTGACGCACAGATCTGTACGCAGATGCAGGTGGTGTCGTTCAACTATCAGGGCATCGAAGGTTGGGTTAATACGATGCTGTTCGGCCAGGCTGACCCGGCCAACGGTGTGTCCGGCTCCTCCATCGTCGGTCAGGTCAACAGCGGTACGTCGACAAGCTTCACGACTGCACAGGTTCAGTTCATGAAGCAGGCGGGCGTGCCTCTGGCCGCGCTGCTGTCGAAAACGTCGAATCCGAATACCCGCGTTGCGATCGCGCAAAGGCTTGCGCCGCACATCGTGGATTGTGTCGCCTCGCATATGGGCGAAGTGCTGTACAAGGGCGCCAATCTGATTCAGACCTCGACCGGCTTCGATCTCACCGACGACGAAAAGGACCGTATCAAGCAGTTGCGCGGCGACTATCTCGTCAAGCAGACCGCGTGCAACAACAGCGACGTGATGCTGAAGATCGTTACGGAAATCAACGAAGACACGCGGTTCATGTCGTCCAACATCAAGTAAGCGCAGCGAGGGGAAACAGTGGCTATTCCAACTCTCACCATCTATTCCACGAGCGCCGACCTGACGACGCTCTACGCCGTGCTGAACGGGGTAGCGATGATCTGCAAGGAGGACGCGTGGATCTGGGGCTTTGCGCTTGTTGTCGCCATGTGGCGACTGCTTGCGTCGTCCACCAGCGCCGTCCTGAGGAGCCCAGGCGGGCAGGGTGCCGCCGTCCTTGGTCATGGCGCATTCAACACACTCATGCCCTTCATTTTGGCTATGACCCTCACCAATCCGATGCTCAAGGGCACGGTGCAGCTCGAGGCAACGGTCAATGGTGCGGTTACCGAGGTCGATAACGTTCCGCTCGTCATTTCGGCGATTCCGGCCGCCGGCAGCATCCTGTCGATGGATCTGAACGCGGCATACTCGACTGCGTTCCAGACCGTTGACGCGGACTATCCCGCAATCTCGGCGAGTGCAAATGGTTTCCTGAACCCACTAAAGGTCTTGCTAACCTCTCGCACGGCGATGGTGAGACTCGGCGGTGTCGACTCAGAAGTGAAAACCGTGCTCGCAGCCTGCCTCGGGCCCGATTCCGGAGTCAACTACGCGAGCATCCAGAATCTCGTCCAGAACGCCGGCAACACGGGCGCGACGAGCGCACAGTCCATTTCGATCAACGGGCTGAACCCGACCGCTCTTGGCGCATTGCTGTACCAGGCATCGCTGAACACCAACGGCATGGTGAATGATCCTGGGCTCAGCTCGACGCAGATTCTTTCCTGCTCGGATGCCGCGTACAAGGTCGCGGACGACATTACCGACGCACTCAATTCCGTCGAATTCACACGTGTCATTCAGGGCGCGGTCAACGGCATGGACCAGCCGTTGCCGGGGGCAGACTATAGCTTCAACACGGTTGCAGCGCAGTATTCTGCAGTCACGCGGGCAAATACCCTGGGCAACGTGTTCTCCGGCGGGACGGGGCAGGCTAATGCAGAGTTCATGAATCTGCTTTTCTCGGAGATAGTCGAGACGAACCTGAACTGCCTGAAGGCGAGTAGCGACACGCTAGTGGAATGTCAGGCGACCGCACTACAGGCCGCCGAGGTCGAGCGAAACAACCTCCAGCAGGCGGCCAGCGAAGTGCCGATGCTGCGGTACGCGGGCAGCTTCGGCAATTACCTGCTTGCGATGATCATCGGGCTCGGCCCGGCCATCGTCATGCTGATGATGTTCGCGGGCATCGAGGCGGGGAAATGCGTCAAGACGGTCGCGCACATCATCGTGTGGCCGTTGCTCGTGGTGAACGTCGGCGCGGAGCTCGTGAACAGCATGATCTGCGTCGACGTGGCGAACTACCTCCAGTCGCTGCGCCAAGGCGGCTGGATCTCGCAGGCGTCCACGCTTTCCGCGTACAAGGAACTCAGCCTGCAGATTGGCGTCGGCTCCCATATCATGGCGAGCCTTCCGGTGTTGATGAGCCTGATCTTTGGGCTGGGTGAATCGTCCGCGATGACGAGTGTCGCCACAACGATCGCACCTAAAGGTCGGGATACGGCCGATAACCTCGCGCCAGCGCCCGAATCGACGCGACCGATGTTCGAGAACAGCGCGGTGGGCACGATCAGCCAGACAGGCAATGGGTCCGGCCGCCTGGCGATGACGGGTAGCCTTAACGCCGTCTCCACAAGCAATACCTTCGGTAATTCGGTACGCGAGGCCGCGCGATCACTGACCGAATCGGACACGCGGTCGAGGGCCT
Organism: Caballeronia sp. AZ10_KS36; assembly: GCF_023631105.1. Classification (NCBI taxonomy): domain Bacteria; kingdom Pseudomonadati; phylum Pseudomonadota; class Betaproteobacteria; order Burkholderiales; family Burkholderiaceae; genus Caballeronia; species Caballeronia sp. AZ10_KS36. The sequence goes on from NZ_JALQDQ010000033.1 coordinate 77,414, forward strand.
TGACGGCAGGGGAGTCGAACCTCGCCGATATTCGCAGCGCCATCAGCAGCGGCAACTACCAGAGCATCGGGCTGGATCGCCAGGTCGGGGAGGCCCTTGCACGCAACTTCAACGCAGAACAGCGCACAGGTAATGACATGCAGGCGGGTGGCGCTGTCACGGGCGTGCGCAGCAACTCCAATCAGACGTCCGCTGGTGGGGGCGGAAGCGCGAGCTTCAGCAACAGGGGACTTCGCTTCAACGTGGGCGCGCACGGCGACACGGCGACGAGTGCGAACGATTCGTTGCAGGACGCACAAAGCCGCACGCGTAATGAAAACTACAACGACTCCGTGGCGATGTCACGCGCCTTGTCCAAGACGATGTCTGAGTTCCAGAACACGAGTGCGGGGCAACGCTCGTCGAGTGAACTGTCCAAGAGTCTGTCTATCCAGCAGTCCTACCAAAAAACACTCAGCGAGGTGCAATCGGTCTCCGACTCCGCGAGCCAAGGCGTGCGCGACACGTCCAGCATGGTCAACATGAGTTCCACCATCGGTGCAACGGAGCTTGCATGGCAGCAGAGATCGAACAGCGAATACGCCGCGTTCCAGCTAACGTCCGGCCGCCAGTTCTCTGAGAACTCGGCTGTACAACCCTATATTGCCAAGGCCGAGTCGGACGCAGCGTCCGGAGCGACGGACCGCGTCGTTGGCGATCGTGACGCGCAGGATGCGGTTAATCGGCATCGCGCAGCGGTGATGATGGCGCAGGACGAAAAGGCCGCGCCGGCGGATCGTCTTGCAGCAGCGCGATACCTCGCGGACGAAGGCCGCGCGCTTCAGCACATGCGTTTCGAGCCCAACGTGAATAGCGGGCCAATGAACCTCGATATCGGCAAGCCGGTTGATGGCACGGGCGTGGATGGCGGCGGACTGGCGAACGCGGCCGGAGCGCGGATGCACGGACCAATGGTTGGGGCGATTCCTTCACAGCGAGCGCCGGCCAGCGTTCCTCAGGCGCATCCCACAGCTCACCCGGCGGCGGCGCACCTTGCACCGGCTCACCCAGGTTCCCGCGTGCCGAACGCTCCCGCCCTCGCAGGTCGACCGCAGGAATTGCCCAAGGCGGCGGACCCGAACTTCAACCTTGCCCCTGATCTGCAGAACGAAGTTCAGTCGAGGGTTGCCGGCGGTCGTCATAACGTTGAGCAGGCGGTCACGGGCGCCGAGCGGCTCGCTGCTGATTCCGGCCTCGACGCGAACGGTCACGGCACAGTGATCAGAACGGCTGCGAATGTCGCAGACAACGTTGTCGACGTGGGCCGAAAGGACGGGCAGTCTTCCCGTACGCGTCTGGGCAATACCGATCGTGTTGAGAAGCCTGCGGATAAGCCCGCAGCCCAGCAAGGTGAACCGCCGAAGTCTCACTTTGTACGTCGTGGCCCCGGCGGCCAGTAGAGGATTTTGACCAGCACGTAAAGGGGTGGTCTTGATTCCCGTGCATTTTCCGGGTTAGGGCGCTCTAGCTCCGACAAGGCTTTGCCTTCTGGCGCCAAATTAATATCGTTTGTCGGCTGGTTCGATGAAAAGAAGCGAGTAATACGTGCCGCCGCGGCTTTCGTTGAGAAGTGACGAAAAAGCGTCGCAGGCAACTACGTCTGGTAGTCATGCAACTTCAGAAGACATGAAACAACTCCTGGACTTCGCTCTTCGAAACCTGGCCCTGCTGTATGTGCCGGCCGTGGCGCTAGTCCTCATTTTGGTCCTTTTTTGCGCATCATGAAGCGATACGTGAACGAGGGTGTCTTGTTCAGGCGCTCGCGTCAGCCTGACACTGCCCGAGTGGAAACCGCGCCAGAGCGTTGCCCCTCTCGGAAGACCATATCGACTTGGAGCCGGCCCTTCGTAAGATTCAGGAACTGGCGCGTGAGGAAGATGGTTCGGGCGGTGCCTATTGGAACCACGTCGGTCGGCTTCTTGAACGAGTAGCGGAAATGCAGACGGAGATAGACTCGCTCACCGAGGAGCTCGAACGATGCCGTGCAGTGCTTCGCAAGACAGACTGACCCAAGAAGTAACTATGACGCTGCCGCGATTCAATCCTCAGTTGCAGTTCGTATTCGTCACGTTGCCGCTGCGAACTCAGTCGCAGTGCGTGCCCGTACTGAACGTCTGGAGGGTCATCTCTGGGAACTGCCGTGCATTGACTCTCCGCATTTAGGTCTCCCCATGCGTTCCTGCATGAAGACCGCATGGAGACGGTGGCGACTCGCCGCCTGAGATACGGCGAAGGGCCGAAGATGTGAACGGAGTGTGGCCCTAAAAGAGACTTCTGTTCTTAGCTTTTTGAAGAAAGCCTAATATCTTGGAACGAACTCTTTTTAGTATATTAGAGAATCGGATTTATACGCAGACAGCTAAGCAGTCGCGCGACCAGCACTTCGCACGAGCGCTTACATGAAATTGAGCATACAGACCCATACAACGGGTGCCAGATTGATGCGACACGAAAGCGCTCCTAGAAATTTATAGCGCCCCGAGAGCCAATACGTGCAGCGTTTCGTCTCCCAGTTGGAGTTTTGCCTCTGCGGCCTTTGACGCTGCTTGCCATCGTCTGACGCGGTATAAATCGGCCATCCGTTGTCCTTCCCCATGCGGGGTGGCCCGGCTCATAATACGGTCGGCTTGCTCGGCAGTTCGCTGCGTAGCTCCTGCTGGATAGGGAAGTGCCTCGTGAGCAGTTCGGTCACTTCTTCTATGCCCTTGAGAACGCCGACCTCGTACTTGGCGAGCTTGAAATTCGCCTCCATTTTCTTGCAAATCCTTTCCCATTCGGCAGCGTGCACCCGGGCGTGCACACCTCGGTCAGCGACGATTTCAACATCACGGTCGGCGAGCAGGAGATAGATGAGTATTCCATTGTTGTGCTCAGTGTCCCAAACACGAAGCTCCGAAAAGACATCAATTGCGCGCTCCCTCGCTGTCGTGCCGCGCCGTAGTTCACTAACGTGCAGTGCGCCGTCCACGGCAAATCGAACCTGTCCTATGTGGGCGTGGTGACTTGTCTGAATCGCCTTTTCAATTGCTCGCAGCGTCCGGTGTGGGAAGGCACGGTCCACTTGCCAGCGAGTCATGAACATGTGTCTGACGACGCGTCTTAGGTCCATGGCTACCACCTGCCCGAGGCGCCGCCGCCGCCGAAACCACCGCCGCCACCGCGAAACGGTGACCTCCCCGACCCGCCACCCCGTCCGCCGATAGCTCGCCCTCCGACGTACGCACCCATGCCACCACCCACCAGCGTAAACACGAGAGCAATCGCCCCCGCGACGATTGCCACAAAGACTGTCCCCGAGAGCACCCATGTAATGCCCGCAACAGCGCCGCCCGTCACAAGCGAGCCCGGGAGACGTCCCATGATGGAACGAAGCACGCCACCAAGCGCCAAGGTGAGCACGAAAAGGATGGGCAAGTAGCCTCCTACGCGCCCTGAACGACCGCCTGCGTTTCGGTCCGGCGCGGGCAACGGTTCACCATTGATGACATTCATCATGCTGTCAACACCGGCCGTGATACCGCCGTAGAAGTCTCCCTGTCTGAATTTGGGAACGATTACCTCGTCGATGATGCGATGGCTCGTGGCGTCATTCAGCGAGCCTTCGAGGCCATATCCCACTTCGATGCGTAACGTTCGGTCATTTTTTGCGACGATGAGTAGCGCACCGTCGTCGATACGCTGGCGACCAAGCTTCCATTGCTCGACAACCCGTATCGAATACTGCTCGATGGTTTCGGGTCGCGTCGTCGGAACGATGAGCACCGAAAGCTGACTCCCTTTGTTCGCCTCGAATTTTTGTAACGTCTGCTCGAGCGCTGCGCGTTGGTCGGTGGTGAGCGTCTTGGTCTCGTCGGTGACGCGCGAGGTTAGCGTTGGAATCGCGACATCTGCGTTGGCAACAAGCAGCCAGAACGAGACGAGCGCGAAGAAAACGATTCTGGCCGCTTTCAGTATGTTCAATTGGCCGCTCCGCTCGCCGGCGCCGCGCTGAAGTCAACCTGTGGAGGGCGGGCAATCTCCGCTTCGTTCGACACCGAGAAGTTGGGTTTCTCCTTATAGCCGAACGCACTCGCCGTTAGATTTGACGGAAACGAGCGCACTGTGACGTTGTAGTCCTGCACCGCCTTAATGTAGCGGTTTCGGGCAACCGTGATGCGATTTTCAGTTCCTTCCAATTGGGCTTGCAGGTCCCGAAAATTGGCATCTGACTTCAGCTGCGGATAATTTTCAGACACCACCAGCAACCTCGAGAGCGAGTTCGTCAGTTGGGCCTGAGCTGCTTCGAACTTCGCGAATGCCTGCGGGTCGTTGATAAGCTCAGGAGTCGCCTGGATGGAGCCCACCCGTGCCCGTGCCTCCGTCACGCGCGTGAACACATCCTTTTCCTGGCTTGCGTAGCCCTTGACCGTATTCACAAGATTGGGAACGAGGTCGGCGCGCCGCTGATACTGGTTCAGCACTTCTGACCAGCTAGCCTTTACCTGCTCGTCCCGAGTCTGGATGGTGTTATAGCCGCACCCCGAGACTGCGAGAACGATGACGGTGACCAAGCCTAAAAGTAGTGTGCGCATTGAGCTGTTCCTATCCGTCGAGAATCCGGCTCCTGTACTTGCCACAGGACCGCGCGCCGTATGCGACGACCGCAAATTCCTTGGTTGCCAGGTGGAAGCGACGCACCACCGCCGAGATGGTGATGCCAGCCTACGCTCGAAGAGAACTTTGCTTTTGACGCACATCAACGAGGTTCATGTTTGACGTTGCCCCCTTGCTGCTGCGTCACTGGCCAGTCTTGATGACAAGCTGTCGTCAGCTCCGGAACTGTGTGGAAACGCTTCTCGCTCGCGATTCTCGAGTCACGATTCCAGCCACATCGCACTTCCCTTGAGTTAGGTCAATCGACTCTTCACCCCCGTCGTTACAGTCGACAACGTCCAGCCAGTTATCAGGGAGCCCGGTATGAAGATGCCTTCTCACGTCGCGTCACCGTTTTGGAAATCGCGCGGCGCTATTGCTTTGCTCGGCTTCGGGGCGATAGCCGCATTCTTTATGTTCTCAGAACATCGCGCGCACTTTCTTGGCGCGCTTCCATATCTGCTTCTCCTGGCGTGCCCGCTGATGCATCTTTTCATGCACCACGGACACCATCACGGAGAGCGCAGCGTTACTCAAAGCACGGACACGGAGGGAGGGCGAGATGAATGACCCAACTGGCGGGTATGGACTGTGGGGGCTGGTTGCCATCAACTCCCTAATCTTCATCATCTTCGCTTTCAGTTTCTTCAAACCAAATACTGCCCGAGACTGGCGCACCTTCGGAGCTTTCTCGGCGTTCGTCGTCGCGCTGTTTGCCGAGATGTACGGCTTTCCGCTTACCATTTATCTTTTGGCTGGTTGGCTCCAGGCGAAATTTCCGCAAACGAACCTGTTCACCCACGACGCCGGTCACATCTGGTGGACGATAACCGGCCAGCACGGCAATCCGCACCTTGTCTTCCCACATCTGTCCAGCATTGCCCTTATCTTCGGTGGCTTCTATCTGCTGTCGACGGCGTGGCACGTCCTCTATGAAGCGCAGCGCAAAGGGCAACTGGCAACGACGGGACCCTATGCTCGAGTTCGGCATCCGCAGTACGTCGCCTTCGTCATTATCATGGCTGGCTTCCTGCTGCAGTGGCCCACGTTGGTGACGCTCGTCATGTTCCCGATTCTCGTCGCTATGTACGTGCACCTTGCCCGTCAGGAGGAGCATGATTCCGAACAGCAGTTCGGACAGGCGTGGCGCGAATATGCCGCACGAACACCGCGCTTCGTTCCGAGGCTATCTGGCAGGGATACCGCGCAGGTCCAATGAGGCATCGAGGAAGTGGGCGTGTACCGTATACAGCCACGATACCCGCCCTACAATCCGAAGCGATGAGTCAAATCTCTACGTTGCGCAAACGCAGCGCGTTCGAGATGACTGAAGCCGAACTCAAACTCATTGCTAGCGCCGCAATCATCGGGGACAGCAACAGCCCTGTGAATGGATAGAGCACGCCGGCGGCCAGCGGGACACCCAATGCGTTGTAGACGAACGCGAAGCCGAGGTTCTGCTTCATGTTGCGGATGGTGGCTTCAGATAGCTCCCGGGCCCGCGCGATGCCGCGCAAGTCGCCTTTGACAAGCGTGACCTGAGCGCTGCTCATCGCGACGTCCGTACCGGTTCCCATCGCAACACCCACGTCGGCCTTGGCGAGCGCTGGCGCATCGTTGATACCATCTCCGGCCATGGCCACGACCTTGCCTTCCTCCTGGAACCTCGTTACGAGCGCAAGCTTGTCGGCGGGCTTGACCTCGCCATGGAACTCGTCGATTTGGAGCCTCGTCGCCACAGATTTGGCTGTCACGACACCGTCGCCAGTCGCCATCACAACGCGAATGCCGTCTTCCCTGAGCCGCTTCAATGCCTCGGATGTCGTCGCCTTTATCGGGTCCGAAACCGCGAGAAGACCTGCCAGCGTCTTGTCGACCGCCAGGTACATGACGCTCGCCCCCTGCGCTCGCAGCGCATCGGCCTCTGTGGCGAGTTCCCGAACGGAAATGCCTTCAACTTCCATCAACGCGGTGTTGCCGAGCGCGAGTTTCCGACCGCCGACAAGTCCTCGCACGCCAATCCCGGTGCTCGATTCGAAGTTTTCCACCTTCTCGAGGGCCAGTTTTCGATGACTGGCCGCATCCACGATGGTCGCGGCAAGCGGGTGTTCGCTACCCTGGTCGAGGCTCGCCGCGAGCCGGAGAACATCTTCCTCCGAATGTCCGTTCACACCGACTGCACGGTCAAAGGCGGGACGCCCCTCGGTTAGCGTGCCCGTTTTGTCCACGATAAGTGTGTTGACCTTGCGCAGATTCTCAATCGCGGCGGCATCCCTGAAAAGCACGCCATTGGAGGCCCCTTTGCCGCTCGCAACCATGATGGACATCGGCGTAGCGAGCCCGAGTGCACACGGACATGCAATGATGAGCACCGCCACGGCGTTGATGAGACCGTACACCCAGCTCGGGTCGGGGCCGAACAAGCCCCAGGCGAGAAGAGTCAAGGCCGCGATACCAACTACGGCGACGACGAACACACCCGCAACCTTATCAGCCATGCGTTGCATTGGCGCCCTCGAGCGCTGGGCCTGCGCCACCATCTGGACGATTTGTGCGAGTACGGTTTGAGACCCGACTTTCTCCGACTTGATAACGAGGCTGCCCGTCGCATTCATGGTCGCGCCTATGACATGGTCTCCGACCCGTTTGCCGACAGGAATTGGTTCGCCCGTAATCATTGACTCGTCCAGCGAGCTGGAACCCTCCATGACCACCCCGTCCACTGGCACTTTCTCGCCCGGCCGTACGCGGAGCAGGTCGCCAACATGGACGTGAGTCAAAGGGACATCCTCCTCAGTTCCATCAGCATTGATACGCCGCGCAGTCTTCGGCGCGAGACCCAGGAGCGCCTTGATAGCAGCGGACGTTTGTGACCGTGCTTTCAGTTCAAGTAGTTGACCCAGCAGGGTGAGCGAAATGATGACAGCCGCAGCTTCAAAGTACACCTCGACACGACCGTGGGCGATAAAAGCTTCAGGAAAGACTCCCGGAGCAACCGTCGCGATGACGCTATAGGCATAGGCCGCGCCTGTGCCGAGTCCAATGAGCGTCCACATGTTCGGGCTGCGATTGACGAACGACTGAACGCATCGTACGAAGAACGGCAGACCTGCCCAAACGACGACGGGGGTAGAGAGAACGAACTCAACCCAGCTCTGGGTGGATGCTTCTATCCAGTCCAGCCGATGGCCAAACATGGCTAGGACGAACACCACGGCGGTCAACGGCAGGGTCCACCAGAATCTGCGACGAAAGTCGGTCAATTCCGGATTCTCTTCGTCCTCGAGACTGGGCAACATGGGCTCGAGGGTCATCCCGCACTTTGGGCAGTTTCCGGGATGGTCCTGGCGAATTTCCGGATGCATCGGACAGGTGTATATCGTGCCCTCCGGAGAAGGCTGCACAGATGTATCGTTCGGCCGGTCGACATAACGCAGCGGGGCAGCCCGAAACTTCTCCTGACATGACTCGCTGCAGAAATAATATTGATGTCCGTCATGTTCGGACCGGAATTGCGAATCCGCAGTGACACGCATACCGCAAACGGGGTCCTTGAGCACGCCATTAGTCTCCGCTTTTGCACCGACATGACCATGCCCGTGGTGCGCGATGTGATTGTCGTAAACATGCCCAGACGGTTTACCCTGTACATTGACCGTAGGCTGGTCATGTTGGCCGCCCGGCTCGTGGGCAGCACCCAAATGGTCGTGAGAAGTCTTACCGTCGCTAAGTGGCCTGCTCATATCGAGTGCTCCCATCTCGTCGTCATGCCCTGAACAACTTGCCTCGGTTATCGTAAACCTCGACCCATGGATGCATCAATGCGTCCCGCCAACCAGTTTGTCGAGAATCGGACAGTCGGGGCGTGAGTCCCCTTTGCAGTGTTTCGCCAGATGCATGAGCGTATCCCTCATGTCCACCAGTTCCTGAATTCTTGAATTCAAGTCTGCAATATGCGCGTTCGCGAGCCGCTTGACCTCACGACTTGACCGGCTGCGGTCTTCCCAAAGAGCCAGCAACACCGCAATTTGTCTGGTCGAAAATCCGAGATGTCGGGCCTGCTGAACAAAGCGCAGCACTTGGACATCTCGGGACGAGTACACCCGATAGTTCGACCCGGTTCGCGCGGCAGCCCGAATCAGGCCCGTTTCCTCGTAGTGTCGAATCATCTTGGCGGACATGCCCGATGACTTCGCAACCTCACCGATGTTCATGGTCTCCCCTTACGAAACGGCCGCTCGACCGATACAACCCATTGTTGACCTTCCTGCCATGGGAAGGTCAAGGAGCTTCAATCGGTGGCCGCTCCTGAGCGATAGACTCGTCTGACAATCGGTATGGACATGCTTCGCACTCGCCGAACTAAGCCAGACCCGCCGGCTGTCACTCGATTTTTCTTCGACGTCGGCACGGACCCCGGTCGAGCTCGGCGTCGAATATCTGCCGTACGGCGCGCTCAAAGAGCATCGCGAGAATCTTGCGCGCTTCGACAACGTGACGGGCCCACTGAGGCAGTCAGCACGTCGACCGGGCACGGGGGGACGTCCCGTCCGCCGTCTTTCCCGCTCACGGAGCCGCCTCTGAAGCCGTCCGCACGCGGAAAAAGCGCTCCACGGGAAGAACTGCGATGATTCCGTCGTCCCCTGAGGCGCCGCGCGCGGTGTCCATGATTTCCTGGACCAGCGCATCGACACGCTCGCTCTCGGTGAAGACTTCAATCTTGATGTGCTCGGTCGTCCAATCGTTCGAGAACGGGTTTGGATGAGTCCCGAATCCTTTGACTCGCGTGACGGTCAACCCATGAACGTGAACTGTTCCCAGCCGCCGTTCCAACACCTTAAGGACTTCGGGCCGCACAATTGCAACAACGCATCTCAGTTCCATGCTCCCCTCCATGACAAGTTGCGAGAAAGCCGCTCGGGCCTATCCTCTTGGCGCCCACTTCGCATCGACTCCCGCCTGAATCTTGCCCGCATCCTGAACGCCGTCCTGCGTCATCTGGTAAGCAATCTCAGCGGTACCCTGGCACACGGCACAGGTCACGGCCATCTCGTCTTCGAAGCACTGCAGGTTCGAGCGATGCACGCCACGATTCTCGCAACCGCACCAGCAGTAAAGCTTGTTGAGAACTGCGGGAATCTGCGTTGCAACCCAGTAGGCGTGCCGCACGTCCTTGGCAACGAACTTATTCGGACTCAGCACGTGGGAGGCATCTGACCGGCCACTTGGGATGATGCGCAACCCGTCAGGACGCAGCATTCCGATATGCCAGGGAACTGCGGCAGTTCCTTGCCGTACCTGACTGGATGGTCCTGCCACCATCGCAACCGATGTCGTCTCGTGGCGCATAAGAGACGGCCCCCAGACCATCGCAGCAGGTATCGCGAGAACCAGCGCCGACAGGAACAGCAGATGAAGCCGCGCTTTTCGCGACGGCTTGCCCCACGGATTCTTCTCGGGTGTATCGCGTTTCATTATCAGAGCCTCCCAGTTCTTCTGTCGGCGCCGGGGTCGAGCATCGCCTGACTGCAGGAATGCAGTCCCTGCATCATGCTGATATGCATCGCCGTCATGCCAACTGCACCCAGCACGACAATCAAACCGATGGCCGCAAAGAGACCGATGATGATGTTCAATATCGGCTTTCCGTTAAACATGATTCGCTCCCGTGCTACGCAGGGACTCGGCGCGACGACCATCAATGCCACACCGGCCCTGCGTAATGCCATCAGAGTGTTGAACTACGAGCCGCTTTTTTCCGTCGCCTGACCGGACTTCTCCGGTCTATCGGTTTGGGTCTGCATGCCGCGCATCATGAACAGCATCGAGAGCGGGCAAATCAGCACGCTGGCTATCGCGATGAATCTGCCGAGTTCGCCTCGTATCTGAGGCAGTGCCCAGTAGCCGACTGCAAGAATCAGTGCGAGAGCAAGCGCAATCGTCACCATCGTCTTTGTGTTGCACTTCATGATTGAATCCTCAAGGCTATGATTTGAGATTTAGCGGGAGAGTGCCGACTCATTCACTTCGACGGAGCCCCTGCGGCTTGGTCCGAATACTTAAGCATGATGTCGCCCATCGCGCGCATCATCTCGCCGTGCATCTTCATCGCGGTTTTAGGGTCCATACCGGCCGTACCACCCATCATCGGGCAGCCCCCCATCATTCCGCCCATGCCCATCATTGGGCCGTGTTCCCGGCTCTGCGATGACGAGCCGGGAGAGTTGTTCACTCCTGCTCCTGCTGCCATGCTGACCGCACTTGCACCCAGAAGTACTGCCGAAACAATCAATGCACCTACAGTTTTCGTGTTCATGAAAAGCTCCGAATCCGATTGAATCGTGTCGCTCGTAAAACGTTCATGCGCAGGTCGACAGTCGCTGCGCGCAGCGAACGTGCGCGAGCCACGGCGTAGAACCGTTCAAACCTGGTCGAAAGAGGAATTACAGCGAGCGAGGCGGAGGGGCGGGAAGTTCGGGAATGAACTCTTCAGCGAAGGCGGGAGTTACGGCCCGAAAGACGGGCGACGAAGGCGTGACGAGGACCGAATACTTCACGGGTATGGCCGACACACCGCAAAGGGAACCGCCTGCGCCACCCGGGCAGACGTGTTGCGCGTTCACGGCGCTGTGTTTCGCGTCATGTGCGCAGGGTGTCGAGTCCGAGGCACCCGACACACTGGCTTGTCGTGAAGCCATTGCCGTCATTTCCGGGCATGACGTCGCCGATGCCGGGTAGCCCATCAAAGGCAACCAGACAATCAGAAAACATGCGACGAATTTTACCCAGAATTTCATGAAGTTCAGTATAGGCTTGGTCGCAGCACAACGCTACGACACGTCGCGAGATTCGAGTGTGGCTTCATGTCACTGGGACCATTTCCTCAGGTGCGACAGGAACGCATCGGCACCGACGAATCCCGCGAGCTGCGCGTCGCGTTGCTGCCTGCCGTTCCTGTCATAGAAAATCAGTGCCGGCGGCCCGAAAAGTCCGAAGCGCCGCAGCATCGCTATGTCCTCGGGCGTGTTCTTCGTGACGTCAATGCGCAGCAGCTTCCATTGAGCAAATTCGATTACTACGCGCGGGTCAGTAAACGTGAAGCGCTCGAGTTCCTTACAACTGATGCACCAGTCCGCATAGAAATCGACCATAACCGGTTGGCCACGTGCTGCGTTGAGCGCCTGGTCCAGTTCTGCATTCGACCGTATCGCCTCGAAGCGTGCGGCTCCCTGGCCGGTGCTCTCCGACGAAACTCGCATCACACCACCAAGGGGCTCGAGGACGTCCCGCTGACCTGACAAAGCACCAATGAACTCGGCGATGCCCGCGACCAGTAGCAGCACGCCGAGCGCTTTGCTCACCCGCGTAGTCGCGGGCGCAGCTGTTGGCAGCGGGTCAATCGCGTGAAGCATCACGCCGCAACCGGTGAGCAGCAGCGCAATCAGTATCATCAACAACCAAACAGGCAGCAGCGAATAGACGAACCACAGCGCCGCTGCCAGCAGCATTACCCCCAGCGTGTTCTGGACCGCGACCATCCAGTGACCGGCCCGAGGAAGCATTCTAGTTCCGAAGGTACCGACGAGTAGCAGCGGAATTCCCATCCCCATACCCATCACGTAAAGGGCCAGCGCTCCCCCAATGACGTCGCGGGTGTTGGCGATATACAGAAGTGCGCCGGCCAGCGCCGGCGTCGCGCACGGCCCGACAATCAGCGCGGACAGCATGCCCGCAATGAACACTGGGACAAGGCGCCCCCCAGGCAGACGATTGCTCCATTCCGTCACTCGGGTCTGCCAGCTCGTCGGCAGTTGCAGTCTGAAGACACCGAACATTCCGAGCGCCAGGATGACCATGAGCACGCCAAAGCTGGCGAGCACCCAAGGCTTTTGTGTTACCGCCACTAACGGGATGCCGATGAGCGCCGCAATGGTGCCCGCCGCCGCATACGTAATCGCAAGCCCCTGCACGTACGCGAATGTTAGAGCGAAGCCTCGGCCAAAGGACGACGGTTCCCGCGCTCCCCCGATAACCGCGGTCACAATGGGAATGAGCGGGTACATGCACACGGTACCGGCCATTAACAAGCCCGCAAGCAGAAAGCCGAACAGTTCGGCGAGGGAAATGCCATTCGCAGGGTGTAGATTGAGTCCAAGCCTGGCGGCCGGCAGGGCGTCGCCAGTGTCGGGAAATCCGTCAACAGCCGCCGGCGCGTTATTCCCTGGTGCGACGGAGGCAACTGAGCCATTCGCTGCCACGCGATAACTTCGCGTCTGCGGCGGATAGCAGACGCCCAAGTCTGCGCATCCCTGCGATGTGACGGACAGCACAATGCTGCTCGCAATCGGGCGGGGCAAAGGAATACGGATTTGCATGGGCCGGTGGTAGACCGTGACCATGCCGAATGTTGGGTCGCTTTTCAGCTCACCCGGCGGCATGTGGTCCGGCTTTATCGGTGTGCCGTCGACCGCAAAACGGAACCTGTCCCGGTAAAGGTAGTAGCCTTCGTGAGTGTTGAAATCGAGTTGCACCTCCTGCGGCGCGCTGAGCGTGACCTTTAACGGGAAAGCTTGTTCAGGTGACAGTAGTTCCGACTCGTCGACAGCGTGGGCGGCCAGCGACGTCAGTACGAACAGCAAGCCGAGTGCAACGCGCAACACGCGTTTGACCGTCGCGCTCCATACATTGGTTGATATTGCTAGCATCGCTGGCCTCTGTCTCCTGTCGGCCGGACCGCAGGCCCACCGCACATAGCGAGCCTGCGAGTACGGTATCAGTACCTCGTCAAGACTGCTTTTCAAGCCTCACAATGGTGAGGTTGCCGTCGACGTTCTCGATGCGAACCCGGACCTTGTCACCCTCGTGAGCTTGCGTGACCATCGCAGCATCTTTTGCCTTGAAGGCCATCGTCATTGGCGGCATGCCGACGTTCTCCAGCGCGCCGTGCTTCAGCGTAATCATGCCGGTCGTTGCGTCTACCTTTTTTACTTCTGCGTCGGTCAGCGCGGCGTTCGACGACGCCTTCGCAGCCGACGGCTTCGCGGACATGTTCATGCCGGCCATGTCGTCGCCCGCAAACGCAGGGGTGGCAAAGACGGCTGCAAACGCTGCTGTTGCGACAATCAGATTCTTCATTGGACTTCTCCAGTTTCGGTAGATGGCACTCTCGTGCCGGAAGGTACTTCACTATGAAAAGGTGTCGCGTCGGCCTGCCGCGCACGACGGCGCTGTAACAGGAACCAGGCAGCAGGAATCACAAACATCGACAGAAAGGGTGCGGTGACCATGCCGCCGACCATCGGCGCGGCGATGCGCTGCATGACCTCTGACCCCGCGCCGTGTCCGACCATGATGGGGATAAGACCAGCCAGCACGACCGCAACCGTCATCGCTTTTGGCCTCACGCGCAACACAGCGCCTTCGCGTATTGCGTCGAAAAGCAGCGCCTCTGTCAGAGGCTCACCGTCTTCCAGGCGACGATTGAGGGCACCCTTAAGGTACAGCAGCATGACGACGCCGAATTCAGCAGCAACACCGGCGAGCGCGATGAAACCCACTGATGTAGCGACCGACACGGCATGGCCCAGTAGCCAGACGAACCAGAGGCCGCCGACCAGCGCGAATGGCACTGTCGACATGAGCAGCAACGCATCGGCCGCCGAATTGAAGGTCAGGAAGAGCAGCACGAAGATGACGACGAGTGTCACGGGAATGACCGTGCGCAGTTTCGCCGCCGCGCGCTCCAGGTACTCGAACTGCCCGGACCAAGCAATCGAGTAGCCGGGAGGGAGGACGACCTTTTCTGCGACCGCACGCTGCATCGCTTTCACAGCTGACTGTAGGTCCGTGTTACGGATGTCCACGTAGACGTAGCCCGAAAGACGGGCATTTTCGCTGCGAATCATCGGGGGACCGTCGGCAATCGTGATATGCGCTACATCACCGAGCTGGATTTGCGCGCCACGGTCCGTCACGACTGGCAGCTGTCGCAGCTTCTCGAGGGAGTCCCGAACCTCGCGTGGATAGCGGATATTGATGGGAAAGCGCTCGCGGCCTGCAATCACCTCGCCGACATTCTCGCCGCCCACCGCGGAGGAAACGACTGCCTGGATATCCCTCACGCCAAGCCCGTAGCGGGCCGCCGCCGACCGGTCGATATCGACATCAATGTACCGACCACCATTCAGCCGTTCGGCCAATGCGGACGTCACGCCGGGTACATCCTTAACCGCCGCTTCCACCTGCGTCGCAATTCGGTCGATTTGTGAAAGGTCCGCGCCCGAAATCTTCACCCCGACGGGCGTCTTGATGCCCGTCGACAGCATGTCCAGGCGATTACGGATGGGGGGCACCCACACGTTCGACAACCCCGGGACCTTGACTGTCGCGTCCAGTTCGTCGACCAGCTTCTCCGGCGTCATGCCCGGGCGCCACTGGCTGCGCGGCTTGAACTGAATCGTGGTTTCAAACATCTCAAGGGGGGCCGGGTCTGTGGCAGTGTCGGCGCGGCCGGACTTGCCGAAGACAGTGGCCACTTCCGGCACGGTCTTGATGAGCCGGTCGGTCTGCTGCAGTAGTTCCGACGCTTTCTCAGCCGAGATGCCCGGAAGCGCCGTCGGCATGTACAGCAGGTCGCCTTCATCAAGTGGTGGCAGGAATTCCCCACCGAGACGCGAAACCGGGACTATCGTGGCAGCCAACGCAACCACGGCGAGCCCCATGACAAACCACGGGCGTCGAAGCGTTGCTTCGAGCAGCGGCCTGTAGAGGCGAATCAGCACCCGGTTGATGGGATTGGCATTTTCGTGCGGGATGCGGCCACGTATGAGGTAGCCCATCAGGACGGGCACGAGCGTGACCGACAGTCCCGCAGCGGCCGCAATCGTGTAGGTCTTCGTGAATGCCAGCGGCGAGAACAGCTTGCCTTCCTGCCCTTCCAGCGAGAAGACTGGAATGAACGACAGCGTGATGATGAGCAGAGAGAAGAAGAGCGCCGGCCCCACTTCAGCCGCAGACGTGGCAATGAGGTCCCAGCGTTGCGAGGCAGAAATCCGCGTGCCAGCATACTCATGCTCGAACGCTTCCAGATGCTTGTGCGCGTTCTCTATCATCACGATGGCTGCGTCAATCATCGCGCCGATGGCAATCGCAATGCCGCCAAGCGACATCAGGTTCGCGTTGACACCCTGATAGCGCATCACGATGAAGGCTGCGAGGACGCCGAGCGGTAACGACAGAATCGCGACAAACGCGCTGCGCAGATGGAACAAGAAGACCGCACAGACAATCCCGACGACGATGAACTCCTCGATGAGCTTGTCCTTGAGGTTGTCCACGGCGCGCTCGATAAGCTGCGAGCGGTCATAGGTCGTTACGACTTCCACGCCGGCGGGCAGAGAACGTTTGAGGTCGGCGAGCTTTGCTTTCACGGCGTCGATAGTCGTCAGCGCGTTCTTCCCCGAGCGCATCACGATGACGCCACCCGCAACTTCGCCCTGTCCATTCAGCTCCGCAATGCCGCGCCGCATCTCAGGTCCAATCTGAATACGTGCCACGTCGCCGAGCAACACAGGTGTACCCGTATCGTTCGTGCGCAGCACGATGTTGCGGAAGTCATCCAGCGAGTGAAGGTAGCCGGAAGAGCGGACCATATATTCGGACTCCGCCATCTCGACCACCGACCCGCCCGATTCCTGATTCGCCTTGCCCAGTGCATCGGTCACCATTGCCTGGGTGATGCCATATGCGCGCAGTTTGTCCGGGTCAAGGACGACCTGATACTGGCGCACCATGCCGCCAATGCTGGCCACCTCAGACACGTCGGGGACCGACTTCAGCTCGAACTTCAGGAACCAGTCGTTCAGCGCGCGCAGTTGCCCGAGGTCGTGCTGCCCTGTCCTGTCGACAAGCGCGTACTCGTACACCCAGCCCACGCCGGTTGCGTCCGGACCGAGCGAGACCGTCGCTCCTGGCGGCAGGCGGCTTTGCACTTGGTTTAGATATTCGAGCACGCGTGAGCGTGCCCAGTACTGGTCGGTCTTGTCATCGAAGAGCACGTACACGAACGCGTCGCCGAACGAGGAATAGGCGCGGATGGTTTTTGCGCCCGGCACGCCGAGCAGCGTTGTGGTCAGCGGATAGGTGACCTGGTCCTCGATGACCTGCGGCGCCTTGCCCGGATACGAGGCCTTGATGATGACTTGCGTATCGGACAGGTCCGGTAGCGCGTCGAGTGGCGTCTCACTCACCGAGTAGACACCCCAAGACGCGACCAGGACCGTCGCCAGCAACACGAGGAAGCGATTGCGGATGGACCAGCGGATGAGACGCGCAATCATTTGGCGCCTCCCACCGGTTCGACCTTCGTGAGCTGATATCCGTCATCCGTCTGCCTGAACACGAAATGCACCGTCTCGCCCGCCTTGACGTCCGGGAATGCATCGGGCGAAGGCTTGTTGAACGCCATCGTCATCGCGCCCCAGCCGAGCGCCGGAACGGGCTGATGTGAGAATGTGATGTCGCCCGCAGTTACCTTCTCGACCTTACCGGTGGTCTCATACGTCTGAGTCGCCGCAGGGGCAGAGGCTGGCGCCGAAACGGTCGCGGGCGTAACGCCCGTTGCCCCTGATGCCGCGCGAGTTTCGAGCCTCGGCAGAACTGATTTCAGGCTGGCTTCGGAGTCGATGAGGAATTGGCCGGAGGCGACAACCGTCTCGCCGTCGTTCAGGCCACTGAGCACCGCAGTCTCGTTGCCAACATCGTTGCCGACGGTGACACTAACAGGTTGCAGGCGTCCGTCGCCGTTCTTCACGATGACGACGGAGCGTTTGCCGGTTGTGATGACGGCTTCTGAAGGCACCAGCAGCCGCGGCACTGCCTTCTGGCCAGCGACGCGCACTCGCATGAGCATGCCCGGCGTCAGCTTTAGCGCTGAATTGTCGAGTTCAAGGCGAGCCTGCAGCGTGCGGCTCGTCGTGCTGATGCCAGGCAGGATTTCCCGAATCTGGCCTTTGAAGTGCTGGGACGGGTCACCGCTGAACCTAGCGTCGACCGTCATGCCGGGTTGCACCGTCAATGCGAGCGCTTCCGGGATTTCGACGACAAGCCACAACTTCGAGAGCCCCGCGATTTTGGCCAGCGTTTGCCCCGGCGTGACCATCGCGCCATCCCTGACGTTCAGTTCGCTCACGACGCCCGTTTCTGGCGACGACAGCACGACATGGGTCTGCGCTTTACCGGTCCGGTCGAGCGCCGCGATGACGCCGTCCGGAATCGACAACGCCCGCATGCGCGCGCGGGACGCTTCCAGCAGGCCGGTGTCCATTCCACTGCGCCTGAGCGCGAGGTATTCCTCCTGGGGTGCCAGCCAGTCGGGGACGAATAGCGACGCAATCGGTGCGCCTTTCGCAATCCGCTGCATCGGGGCGCTGGCGTATAGGTGGTCGATGTAACCTGTGACGCGTGACTGCACGACGTCTGCCCGCGACTCGTCGAACTGTGTAGTGCCGACGGCGTCGAACCCTTCCGAAGTTTCCTGACGGCGCACGGTCGCGTAACGGATACCGAGGTTCTGCTGGAGGCCAGGGTCGATGCTGACGCCCGTCGAGCTACCACCTTCGTCCGCGTAGACGGGCTCAAGTTGCATATCCATGAAAGGCGACTTACCCGGCTTGTCGAAATGCTGTGCCGGGACCATCGGGTCATGCCAATACAGCACCTTGCGACCCGTTTTCGGGTCGACCTTGTCGCCTGACGTGGAGGCGGCGGCGACAGCGCCTGCTCCTCCTGAAGCCGGACGATGGGTGCCGGCAACATAGCCGACGGCGAGCAGCGCCGCTGCCGCAAACACCGCCAAGGCTGCGCGTGCCAGTTGTTTCTTTTGCATTCGTTTCTCCTTCACTGACCCGCAGTCATCGAAGCTGGGACGACCTGGTATTCAAGCTGTGCCCAGGTCTGTGACACGTCTCGCCGCAGTTCAAGCACCTGAAGTTCAGCCTCTAGTTGCGCGCGTCGAGCTGCAAAGGTGTCGGCGAGTGAGCCGGTGCCTGCCTTATAGGCGGCAGCCGCTAGTTGTACGCGCTGGCCAGCAGCCGGAAGTAGCGAGTTGGAGAGATTGGCAATGCGCTCGCGACCGCTCGCGAGGGTGGCGGACTGAGTGCGGATGTCGGCTTCGACCTGACGCTGCGCGTCCTCGTACATCAGGCGCGCCTTAGTGCCAAGCTCCGCTTTTTCCGCCGCATCCCGGTCCTGGCGATTTTTGCGATTGATGGGCAACGGGATGCTGACGCCAATCGACACCATATTCGAGTACGCTCCGCCGCGCTGTTGGTACGCAACGCCCCACGTCCAGTTCGGGCTTCGGTTACTGTTCGCGACGGCCGTATCGGCATCGGCGAGCGCGATGTCGCGCGACGCAGCGACGAGTGCCGGCTGTACCTCACTGAGCTCCTCCGGAGGTAGCGTCGATACGTAGGATAGGGGCGCGGGCGGCTCGCCCGCCACGTCGGACGCAGGCATCGCCGTCCATCGAGACAACCCGATGAGTGCCGTCTGGAAAATTTGGCGGGTCTTGAGCAACTGGTCCTGGGTCTGCGCGAGCATCACCTGCGCTTGCGTGACATCAGCGGCGGTCGCCTTCGCCCCGCGGTATGAAGCCTTCGTCGCGGCGAGCTCATGACTCATGTGTTCAACGAGTTCCTGCTGCAACAAGACAGTCTTCTTTGCGTACACCGCATTCAGCCACGCGATGGCAGTCTGCTGACGCGTGTTCGCGAGCTGAGCAAGATAGCCCGCTCGCTCGCGGTCAACAACGTCGTTTGCTAGAGCGGATTGGAGTCGGCGCTTCTCGCCCGACACCCATTCCTGCTCGATGCCGACGCGACGCATCGTCATGAAATCCTGGCCGACCGTGAATTTCTGCTGCCCTGTCACGGGCAGATTATCGATGCCCGCCTTGAGTACCGGGTCGGGCAACTGACCTGCCCGGATGGCCGCTTCTGAACTCGCGCGCACCGAGGCCTGCGCCGCCCCCATGACGGCAGAATGGTCGGTCGCCGCCTGAAGTGCTGCATCAAGCGTAATGGGTGTTTCCTGAGCGTACACAGTCACGCTCGTGAGAATCAGCGCGGCAAAAAGTGAATGCGCGCGCGGGGATGCACGCCGGTATGACGGCGTGCCAATGATTAAAGGCATGTTCTAACCCCAACGGCGGACTCCCATAGGGAATCCACGTCCTGAATGCAGGACGACCTCGCCGCTATTGCGGCGAACCTGTCAGCAAGGGATTAGAGAGTGCGAGGAGGTCGCCAGAGGCCGGCCGGTTCACGGTCGACGAGCGAGTGCGCGTAGTGGAATTGGGGCGGGCTGGACAAGGCGGCAGGACGCGTTACCTCGAGGCGCGAAACCGGGTGGTAGAGGCTGCCGAGCTGGCATTGCGCCGTTGCCTTGCAAAAGTACCCTTTAGCCTTCTCAGGTTGAGAAGATTTCGTCATCTCGCACCCGAGCATCTCCGACGACATCGCGCTTCCTTCGTCAGAGCCCGCGCTCATCTGCATCGGACATTCTCCGGTCAAGCCGCTGGCCGCCAGCCCACTGATGGGCAGCACAGCGCAAAGCAACAGGAGGAGCAGTATCCGAAGAAATTTCATGTCTAGAAGCGTAGCGAAGCTATTTTATACACGTTCTAGGAAATTTGTCGTCCGCGCCGCTTTTTTACCGGCCACGACGTGCACCGGCAGCACGTCCGGCGGAGCAGCTCAACGCGGTGCCGATTACCGCGCTAGGATGCACGCGAGGTTTTATAGTGCAGCCAACATCACTAAGCGTCCGGTACCTGCCGGCGGTAAATTTACGCACAAAGCTACGGCGCAGCAGGCCGGAACCCACTTCTATCCTTCAAACGACCACGTAGACCGTCAGCATGCGCTTGGACCAGGGACCAAAGCGGTTGGCACACTGCTAGTTCCGACGGACCGCGGTTGTAGGGGCAGTTCGCCGCAATATCCGGAGACGTTCGAGCCCCAGCCCGTGAATTTCGGAAAAAAAAAGACCCGGCGTTGCAACCGGGTCTGAAGGGATGGCGGTGCACACGACTACCCGCACGTCCGTCGAACGCTTAGGGAAGCATAGTCGAGGTCCACCATCCGCGTGGACGTCAAAACGGCATGAAGTCGCGCGAGACACAGTGTCCCGCGCGCCGGCTCTTAAAACATCGGTAGCACCCTCTGACGCACGTCGAAACCGCTCAGAACCGATGACGCAACGCTACACGAGCACGCCTGATTTGAAGTCGTCGCTTTATCACGAAGAGTCTTGATTTGATACGCAGTCCTATTTGCCAAAACTTAACGCAGTCATTTTTACCAGATTTTGCATCCCAATATTCTAACTATACAAACCAACGGCGCACGGTTCATTGCGCTGGGATTACATTTTGGCAATCTGTTCGTCATCAGACGTCTTCAATACGCTCCGAGGCATTAAGATGCGAGAGTAGGTAGCCAACCGGGAGAATGCCAACCAACTTCATCCACATTTTCTACGCTTCAAACGTTGCGCAATTTTCATGTTGAAGCCATGCTCCCGACAGAGTCCAAAACCTAAACTTTCCTCCAATCAAACTCACTTGGAGGACGCAATGAAAGTAATCCCGTTGTTGGTTGCTACCCTGAGCATCGCCGTCGCAGCGCCAGCTTTTGCCGAACATGCCTATCGCTTGAACGGCGTACAGCCGACCCGAGTGGCCGAATCGTTAGCGGCGTCGAGCAGCAGCACGCAGTCGTATGGCGGCAGCTCCGATGGCGTGGCTGCTACAGGCAAAATTGGGAAGAGCCGCGCGGAAGTCGTCGCCGAAATGATTCAAGCGCAACGGGACGGCATCATCCCCACCAGCAAGAACGACTACCCGCCCAGCGAGAGAACCATCGAACGCAATAGAGAACTCTATCGGATTCGCAATCGCTGACCTCCACACAACTAGGATTTCAGGCCAACTTGCTTCGCTCGACGGATGGCCTTAGCCAACGTGGCACAAGAGTTTGCAGAATTCAGCTGGCGATGGGCGGCAGTTCGACGGAAAAACGAGAGGTTCGTCGAACTGCCAAACATGGATTTCTTCAGCGAAGACAGCGTTCGAGCCGCCATGAAGCGTTGATTGGATGATGTTGGCCGATTCCCTTCTTCTCGGTGAGAGCATGAGACACTGGGTTCTTCCTGCAGCGTCATTGTCGGCCGTCGCGCTCGTCGGTGCGACCGCGTTCGTCTTGTCTGGAAGCTACAACATGGGGGCAGATGCTCCGCATTGGTCCCTTACCTACAAGATTTTGCAAACATTGCGGATGAGGTCCATCGAGGCTCATTCGAAGGACATCGCGCTGCCAGACCTCAATAGTCCCGAACTCATTCTTAAGGGCGCGGGGCAATACGCGGCAATGTGCGTGACATGCCACCTTGCACCTGGAGTGAAAGATTCGGAGCTGGCTCCTGGACTCTACCCTCAGCCGCCGGAGCTGGCGAAGTCGCAATTGGACCCGCGCAGCGCATTCTGGGTTATCAAGCACGGCCTCAAGATGAGCGCAATGCCCGCTTGGGGCAAGACACACGATGATGAGACGATTTGGAGTATGGTTGCCTTCGTGAACAAACTGCCGAGTATGAGCCCACAGGAATACAAGGAAATGGTGGCCAACGCGCCTCCAGACGAGGAAATGGAGAGTATGAAGAACATGCCTGGAATGAAGTCGATGCACGGCGCAGCAGAGGACGCGAAGAATGATGCCACTTCCTCACATAGCCCAGAGACCAGCCATCATACTCATGGCGCGGACTGAAGTTTTCCAGTCACGCTTCGAGGGCCTTCGTACAGACTGAGGCGCTCCGCATGAGGCTGCCGGTTTCTCGATTGGTTGGCTCGCGGAGAGGTCGAGTTTCGGCCACGCGGACGGTTTCGTACGGCAAAGGCTGAACGCGTATGCCAATACGCGTTTTTGCCGGTAAGCGATTCCGTCCACCTTGGGCCCGGCAGAAATGTCGGGCCTTTTTTTCAACACAGGAGCGTTGTCGCGAACAAGTTGCAAAGTGCCAACTGCGCAGCGCGCGGTTGCGCATCGACGCCACAGCAACGGCGTTTCGGTCGACCTGCACTATTGGAGAGCTGTCATGGGGAAGGTCTTGTTCGTCGACGACCACATAGACACAGCCGATATGTTGGCAAATATCGCACTCGAATTGGGCCATTCTGTGTCGGTCGCATATGATGGAGCCACGGCAAGCTGGATGGCGTCTCAGCAAATCTTCGACCTGGTGTTTCTGGACATCTCACTACCGGATGTCGATGGACGAGACGTGTGCTCTCAGATTCGTTGCGGCCTGTCAAGGCATGCCCGCATTGTTGCCATTACAGGCCGCGCTGAAATTCGCACGAGCGGCGAACTGAGCGGATTCGACGACTGGTTAATCAAACCCATTTCGATGCACCAGATTGAACACCTGCTTACTGCACCGTAGCCGTGGGCGGTATTCATGCCAGGACGAGCAGAGAACGCGAGTGCCCTCGGCGGCCTGCATGGTCCCCTTGACGTCGTCACCGAAATCGAGGTGTGCGCGCCTTCTAGGGGCTCCT
Organism: Caballeronia sp. AZ10_KS36; assembly: GCF_023631105.1. Classification (NCBI taxonomy): domain Bacteria; kingdom Pseudomonadati; phylum Pseudomonadota; class Betaproteobacteria; order Burkholderiales; family Burkholderiaceae; genus Caballeronia; species Caballeronia sp. AZ10_KS36. The sequence continues at coordinate 100,704 of NZ_JALQDQ010000033.1, forward strand.
CCAATCCGACCAGAGGTTCGTCAAGCCGGCACCTTCCGCAGGTATCACTCGCATCATGGAACATCTCCGTGCGCGGGAGGCCCAGCTCCCTTTTCCGCGCCGGGACCGACGTCGCGTACTTCTTGCGGCGAGGGTGCTACCCTTAAGACCTCGGACAAGATGGTCTTTCAACTATTCACTCGCCGGAGACTTGTCCTCCAGCACGTAACCCATTCCGCGGACAGTGTGGAGCAACTTCTTGTCAAAGGAGGAGTCAATCTTAGCTCTGAGCCTTCGGACCGCGACGTCGACCACATTTGTATCGCTGTCGAAGTTTATGTCCCATAACTGCGATGTGATGAACGTTCTAGTCAAGACTTCGCCCTGCCGCTCTGCCAGCAATTGAAGAAGAGCGAACTCCTGGGCGGTAAGTTCAATCCGTACGCCACCGCGCCTCACGCGTCTCTTTATGAGTTCAATCTCTAAATCAGCAATGAACACGTAGTCACGGGCCGAACGAGGCACTCGTCGAAGAAGAGTACGGATTCGAGCCAGCAGCTCTATGTACGCAAAGGGTTTCGCCAAATAGTCATCAGCGCCCAGCTCGAAACCTTTAACTTTGCTCTCAGTGGTGTCTCTCGCGGACAGAAGGAGCACAGGCGTGTCCTTTTGCTCCCTTAACCGTTTCAGCACCTCGAAACCATCTATCTGAGGCAGCATCACATCAAGGACAATCAGGTCGAAGTCCTCGTGCAGGGCCAGAAACAAGCCATGCCTACCATTGTCGGCAATGTCGACAGTGAAACTCGCCTCCGTGAGTCCTTTACGAAGATAGGAACTCATCTTCTGCTCGTCTTCGATAAGTAGGATGCGCATACCGCTATGATTTATTCCTTTCGACCAATGGTTCCGAGCGGAAGCGCCCACCGCGTTGCACTCCGCTTCGAGATTATTCCGGGGAAGACAAATTGAGAACCGAGGAGGCGAGGGATGAACTCCGTGAGCCTCCCCCTCTCCAAGAACCTTACCGGCCGAACTTGATGCGCGCGGTTCGCTTACCGCGGAGGACAGTTCGTTGGCTTTACGTGCAGGTTTTGGCAGGGATACTCGGGCTTCAACTGTGGACTCGGTGCAGCGCGTGTGTTAGTGCTAGCAGCAGAGCCTTTCTGATTCGATATCGTGCCACAGGCGGCAAGAACGACGCCCGCTATTATCGCTACCATTACTACGCGGCCACTACCAATATCTGCTTTCAAGCTGGACCTCGCTCTTTCAGCACCAGCGTAACCTAAGTGTCCGGCTCACACCTTGGCTGTCAAACACTGCACCTTGTTGGCGAAACAAGGCAGCGCGAGCCGGCCGACCCTTACTGCGCTTGCGCCGCGCGTTGCCGCGCAGCGTACTTTTCTTTGTTCAATTGAACGCGCGATTCGCTAGGCGGATAGTCGTTGTCACCGTGCTGGATGAGTCCGTCTCGTTCCGCTTGTTTCAATTCTTGCAAGACTTGCTGTCGGGTCTTCCCTGTGGGTGCGGCCTGAGCGACCGGCGCTTGCCAGACGTGAGCGGATTGAGTAGTTTCAACACTTTCCGCTCTTGCGGTTTCCTTCGGAGGGTAATTGTGCATAGAATCTGCCAAGGCAGCTGTTGTGGCGACACTCAAGCATAGGGCGACAGCAAGACGATGCAATTTCATGTTTAACCTCGTTGTTAACAGCTGCGTCGGTGATTCGACGCGCTACGGGGCTTATTCTGAAGACGTGCACCTGAAAACACCGTGACGCTCAGATGACTATTCAGTCACCCAACGTGCAGGACGCGAAGGGCTGAGTGTGTCACTGCATTGCGCTTTTCCAATTGAGAGGTTCTGCTCTTTCACGGTATGAGTGGTTGCCGTGCGCGGCGCAGCCGTGATGGCGGTCAAATAAGTAACATCGCGTCGGTGCGATGCTGAATGACTTAGCAGGTCGTTGAACTATCCTTCGCGAACGCGTGCTCGCTTATACGCAAGAGCTAGCGCGGTGGTGTTCCGACGGCGAGCTTCCTTGATTCGGGTGACGCTGATGCCGCTTTCCGTCTTGCTTACCCTTTCATGTTGCTTGAGCAGCAAGCGTTCGCGCGTGAAACAAGTTGTGGCCGATTGAGTCAGCAAAAGCAACTGGACATCGCCTGCCGAATCCTGCCGACGGTCTTGCCCTACCCAGCAACTGGGTCGACTCGCCACAGACCTCGATACTCTATGCGTTCGCGTCTGAGTTGACTGATTGCGCAACCACCATTACGTCGTTGGCGCGTTAATCGCGGACCTGGGACCCGCCCGCGCATGCGGAGCTTTGCGCCACATGCGGCGTCACAGCGGCACATGGCCACGAACCCCGCCGCTTCGTAGTTCTTGTCCGCATCGACTGTGATAGACGTACTGGCAAATCGCACCGCATCCGCGAGCATCTCTGCGGCCTCGTCCCGGTCGACCGTGTCGTTTGCCTTGTACATTCATCACGACGCCATGCCGGTGAAGCGAGGTCCGAGGCATTTCTCGACGCGGCCATTCGTACGTGTCACGGACGTCGGTTCCAGGGCGTCTCTCATATTCGCCTCGCCGTGGCCGGGTTTAACTGGTTTAACTAGGGTTGAGCTGCGTAGATTATGAGAAACGAAGTTGGGCACCGTTTCGTGGCGCAAAGGCGAGAAGCTCTTCCTTTCTGGTTGATGACTGTCGCGTGAAATCTTTGTCATTTTTGCCAATCGGGCTTAACGGATGCTAGCGCTCCCTCTGTCACTCGGCGATGCGCATACTCGGAAAATTCCACGGAGGGGATTATGCAATTTAGTATGAGGAAGGAAACAGTACGGCGTGACGTTCCGGCTTTTACCATCTGTGCACGTCAAGGCCGTCGAACGGCAATCGCAATCGTCGCAGCAGTAGCTGCTTTTGCCAGCTCGTCCACCTATGCTGACGGCCCTGGGCGAGGACTAACGGCGAATTTCGAGGTGGGACTGATGGAGACCATCGTGGACCATCATTTTTCTGCGCTCAGGATGACCGAGCTTGCCGCAGGCACTGACGTTCGAACGAGCGGCAATCTGTCTCCAACCGAGGGAACGTCACCGTCTCCGGGGTTTCCTCCGACACAAGCTAAGGCCAGCTCGGACGAAATCAAATCTAATGCTCGTATGGAAAATCGCACACAGCGCGAGCAGATTTTTCAGTTGCAGTCGCTTCTTCACGACTGGTATGGAATCAACTACCAACCCCAGCTGCGTCCGGAACAACAGGCGGCCATCGGAATACTTGAGCATGCGCAGCCAGGCAAGTCTTTCGACCGCGCTTACCTGGAGGTATTCAGTCACCACCACTATCAGTTGTTTAAGTCCCTTAATGGATGCATGAGCGGTGTAGACCGACGCCATGAGGCACTCGCGCGCCTATGCAATCAAATGTGGCACGCTCAGACTAGCGCCGTCGACGAGATGCGAGAGCTGCTCGAGAAGAACTTCGGGATTGCAGATTATCAACCCTTCTCGGACGCTAGCCCACTGCAACCCGAAGGAGGAAATCTGCGCGGACAGCACAGCGGTGGTCGATAGCGCTTACCGAATATAGAAACTGCATCGCCAAGTGCTTACACCTTTTTCGCACGGCGGACCGAGCGAGCCGCTCTGGGCCCGCTTGGCGAGATAGCGTCCTACGCCATCGCGCGACATTCCTTCGCGCACGTGCGGCAAGCCTCTGCGCATTGCCTGCAATGCTCGTGTTGGTGTTTCTCGCACTCGGTAGCGCATGCTTCACATAGGGACGCGCATAGCGAACAAATGTCTTTGACATGTTGGCTGCCGCGAGCCATGACCGCAGACGCAAGACGACAGACACCAGCGCAGTCCATGTCCTGTCTGATGCAATCGGCCATTTGGGAGACGTTGCTTTCAGACAGGCATGCAGTTGCGCAATTGTCGCAAGCAGTGGCGCAGGAATCGCAAGCGTCAATGCACGACTGATACTGTTGGTGAGCCATATTTCCTCCTTGAATAGTAGGGGCTGGATGAGCCAGCGAAGAAGGACGCGCACGCATCGTGCCCGGTGATGCAAGCATCAATGCAGTCCTGTCATGACATGCGGTAGGTCTATCGGTCGGCGACGAGGTCTGTTCCTACGTCGGCCACCGACGGCTATCGCTCGCTAAATCAAGCGTTCCAACGAGCATGATGCGGTGTCCGCTCATCTATCAGAACCGCAACGAACACCACAGGCCCAACAGGAAGCATTTCGCAGAAACATTTGAACAAATGCGTGCCGCTGCTACGGAGTGAACCGGACATTCTTAGCGTCTAGATTAAAGCGACCAGCAAGCAACGGGAGACAAGTGACTACAGCTTGGAGGCAATGGCCTCGATGGGCTTCATCCCGGTGCCGAAACGCGCGATGGTTTCCCGATTTGCTTTTAGCGCACTATAGGGGATGTATTTCATGCTCAGCGCAGCCACGCGCGAGAATGCCGGCCTCGCGAGTTGACTACGAACGTCGCTCTCTCGGCTGTCGGGAGCAACGAGATACAGATGTCGTTGAATAGTATCTGCGGACCCAAGCGCAAGGTCGAGCAATCGAACGATGCCGGAGTAGATTGACGTCGAATGCTCTACTTCGAAAGCGGCGACAACCGAGCCGTCTTCATGCAGCCAGATGACGTCAATCAAAGGTACCGTGTCTCCGCCCACGATTGAAAGCGCAACCGGTAACTGCTCAAGGCATCCGTCGGAGAGCTTTCCTTCTTCATACGGGCGGGACCTATCGTTGGTCGCAATCCAAACCTTATATCCAAGCGAATGTCCGAGGTCGCGCAGCCAACCTTGAATCTGCGTATGTGTCGCATCCTCCTGTCTGCTTGCCGCCAATTGTTTGGCTTGACTCGCGGATTGGGCGCGGACTGCCTCAAGGTCTTTGCGCCACGCGTCGTGTGAGGCCATGTCGTCAGCCATCGGCGGAAGCGGATACCGTTCGCTTCCAACGTCAAACAGGAATCCAGCGGCTGCACCAAGGTCGTTGGATAAGAGCCCGCGATGCGCCGCATTGAACGCAAGAATGCTCTCCCGCATCGTCAAATAATGGTCCCAGCGGCCGAGCTTAACGTTCGAGCGCGAGACTGCGTTGAAGCCTTTGACGATGGCTGTATTGAAGGGACTGACCAGCGTCGGATGGATGAAATACAACAAGTTCGCGACAGCCGGTCCCAGCCCCTTGATAGCATGGGAATCGAGCGCTCGTATGGCGCAAAGCACTTCTTCTGCTTCGCTGCAGCAGTCGCAAGTTTCCAGGAGCCGCGCGAACGCCCGCTGATTGCCGGAGTTCTCGTAGATGTCCGGGATTCGGAGCTTCGGCTTCCAGATGAACGCATGGTCCGCCCCTTTAAATATTTGCCGTTGCTCGGCGATTGAGTGAACGACAGTCTCGAGTGACGACCCGCGGTACGCGTTCCCGAAAGTGCCTGCCTTTATCTCCTTCACAACTTGTCGAAGCCCTTGGCGAATCGAGCGGAAATTCTTTAAGCGTTCGGGCCATAAGAACCAACTCTGAAACGTTCCTGTCGGGTCTTGCTTCCAATGCTGAATCAACGCTGCTATTTCGTCCATTTGCTCGCGACTCTCTCGTTTGCCGCGAGTCTACCACTGCCCCGTTGCTCAAAAGCCATATGAAAACGTACATCCGAGCGTGCCGGCTCGCATTAGCCCTGCCTTGTGGGTCATCGGGAGAATCCCGGCTCGCCGCATGTGTTGTAACGAGTAACGCGTCAGGACGTTCCACCGGTCGCACGGCACATTAGGGCGCGCAACGCGGCCTGACGTGGAAGGCTGAATGACCGAGCCGCCGTCGGTTCCACCCGACAACGGTTTCTTCACCGAGGTTGCGCTTTACCTACGTGATATGCCTCGTCGAAGGAGGACCGCAAAAATGACGGTTGAATGACCAAAATGTAATGCTGACATCATCTGCCTAGTTCGAGTTGTGGACTACTAGGGCGAAGGCGACGTTGGAGTGCCGGGCGCGACGCTTCATGTTCAAACGACGGGGACAGCGGAGGTGCGTTAATACCAAAGGCGCAAGCCAACTACCAGTTCCGTATCGGTTACCGGCTCTCCATCGCGGCGGGAAAAATCAGCCGTACGGCCGAAGCGGCGTCCCCACACAAAGCCAATGTAGGGAGCTATTTCTCGCCTAATCTCGTAGCGAAGACGCAACCCCAGTTTGATATCAGATATACCACTGCCAATTTCTCGCTCCGGGTCGGACTTGCCGTATGCATTCATCTCGGCTTCGGGGGTCAGAAAGAGCTTCTGAGACAGCAAGATGTCGTAGGATGTTTTCAACTGAAGAGCGGTGCGGCCGGAAGTTCCGATATAGCCGGTCGCCTGTATATTGAAGAAATAAGGAGCTAGTCCTTCAACGCCGATGGCTGCCCAATCGCGAGTCGGTCCATTACCGAAGTCGTGCCGGACACCAAGTTGCGCGTTCCAATAGGTCGAGTATGCATGTGATACGAGAGCTTCGACGCGCGCATCGTCTGTTTTTCCGTAAAGACGCTCCCCAGAACTCTTCAACCAAAGCCTGTTGATGTCGCCGCCAATCCATGCCTCACCGTCCCACGACCATCCTTGTCCTCCAACTGCCTTAACGTACTCCAACTGGTTGATGAGAATTTGATGGTAGATACCGCTGTCGGACATATCCATGCCTTGCATCGGTATGCCTTCATTCGGGTTCGCCATCGGAATGCGAGGTTCGTCTACCCCAATGATGTGATTGGGTCCATTGAGCGGGCCTGCCTTCGGACTCTTCGAATTATCCACCCGGATACCGGCGTCGCCGCTAGACTTCGACCCATTGCTGTCGGTCGATGCAGCCGATTTGGGATGTGGCTGGTCGCCCGGCGATTTCGTCTGGTCCCCGCGGTCCATCCCTGACGTTCCTTTTGCCCTGGGTGCTCCGCCCGTCTGTAAGGCGGAGCCGGAGCGGGACTGAGATGAGTTAGTCCCTTCGTCCGACATGTCCACGTTGCCCATGCCTTTCATGCCCGGCATACCGTCCATCTGCGACATATCTCCTGCAGCCACGGCCGACGAGGAGGCTATCAATAGCGCGACCGCGGTTGGAAAGGGCTTGACCGGCTTCCTTTGGCTCGCGCGCCTGAAAAAGTGGCTCGCGCTCATGCGACCACCACCTTGCGGAACATTCCCGCCTCCATGTGATACAGAAGATGGCAATGAAACGCCCATTGCCCGGGAGCGTCCGCTGTTACCAAATAGCTCACTCGCTTGGTGGGCTGGACGTTGATGGTGTGTTTCCGCACGAGGAATTGCCCATGCTCGTCCTCCAATTCCATAAACATCCCATGAAGATGAATCGGATGGTTCATCATCGTGTCGTTTATGAGCGTAACCCTGAGCCGCTCCCCATAGTTGAAGACGATAGGTTCAGCTTCCGAGAACTTCTTGCCATCAAAGCCCCAAATAAAACGGTCCATGTTCCCCGTAAGCCGTAGCGTCATTTCCCTCGTAGGCGGGCGGTTGTCGAGCGGGCCGCCAATGGTCCGCAGGTCGGAATAGGTCAGCACCTTTCGGCCGTTGCCCCGCAGCCGTGGTCCTGGGTCGCTTAGAGAACTCGAAACAGTCATCGGTCGCATGTCGACTTCAGGGCCGGTCTTAAGAGCCATCTCACTCATCCCCGTGGTCCCTCCGCCGTTTATGCCTTTCATGTCGCCCATGTCCTTCATGTCGCCCATGTCTTTCATGTCGGCCATGCCCTTCATGTCACCCGTGTCCTTCATGTCGCCCATGCTCTTCATGTCGCCCATGTCACCCATGTCCTTCATGTCGCTCATGCCCTTCATGTCGTGCATGCCCTTCATGTCGCCCATATCCGACATTCCCTTCATTCCGTCCATCCCGCCCATACCCATGTCGTCCATCGTCAGCCAGGTCTTCTGGTCCATTGGGGGAATTTGAGCTTGCATACCGGGGTATGAAGCGAGAGTTGCGCGGGCATATCCACTTCTGTCCATCGACTGACAAAAAATCGTGTACGCCTTGTCGTCAGGCATCTCAACCACAACGTCGTAGGTCTCGGCGACCGAAATGCGGAATTCGTCAACCTCAACCGGTTCAACTTCCTGTCCGTCTGTCGATATGACTGTCATCTTCAGGCCCGGGATACGAACATCGAAAAGCGTCGTTGAAGACCCGTTGATGAAACGAAGTCTCACCTTTTCACGAGGTCGCGCGATAGCGGTCCAGTTCCCGGCAGGAGCCACACCATTGACGAGGTATGTGTAGGTGGCCCCCGACACATCATTGAAATCGGTGGGGTTCATTCGCATTTCGTTCCACATCTGCCGCTTCTTCAATGCCCCCTTGAGCCCGATTCGCTTGATATCGCTAAAAAACTGCGGCGCCGTCGGCATCTGGTAGTTGTAGTAGTCACTGGAGACCTTCAGGTTCTGCATGACTCGCTCTGGATTCTCGTCGGTCCAGTCGCTAAGCATGACAACGTAGTCACGGTCCGTAGGGACGCTCTCGCCATTGGCGGGCTCAATGACCAGTGGCCCATATAGGCCGGTCTGCTCTTGGAAACGGCTATGACTGTGATACCAGTACGTTCCCGCTTGCCGAACAAGGAATCTATAGGTGAACGTTTCGCCGGGCTCGATTCCAGGAAAGCTGATGCCAGGGACGCCGTCCATTCCAAAGGGGACAAGGATGCCGTGCCAATGAATGGAGGTAGGAACCGCAAGCCGATTCGTGACTCGCATCGCAACTTCCGAACCCTGTTTCCACTTGAGAATCGGAGCAGGAATCGACCCATTGACGGAGGTTGTAGGTCGGGTGCGCCCGGTATAGTTGACCGGTGTCGAGTCAATCGTTAAATCAAACTGCGTGCCGCTAAGTACCGTCGGACCCGTGCTTACAGTTGCGGCATGTGATGCAATCGGCCATCCGCCAATGCCAGCGACGAGACTACCGGCTGCGAGCCCGCGTACAAAACGCCGCCTTCCGTTGATTTCAACATCAATATCCGCTTGTTGCTTTAGCTTAGTCACGTCAAGCCCTCTCACAACTAGAACTAGGATTTGTCCCACCGCGCGCCGCATGGTCATACGAACGCCGAGGCTTCTTGCGCACTGCACACGAGGCAGTATCGACGCCCTTGGCGAAAAGCCGGAGCCGACGACATTCCATACGAAAACGCTTTTGAACATTGACCAGCCCTCTGTATGCGAGCGACCGAGTCGACTTGTCGATGAGATTAACTGCACAAGACAGCGGAAGGAAAGCGGAAAAACGCAATACGATTGAAGATGACTAACAAATGACCCAGTCGTAATGTGCGCGCAATCAATGCGTCACTTGCGAGCATGCCACCATCCTGCGTCTACGCAGTTCGCGCTCCAACCACTGGTTAGTTCGAGCAAGAAAGTCGAGAAAGATGTATTTTTTCGAATACCAAAGTCCCCGGGTTCGAGCGCCGCCGGTCGCGGTCGTGAACCTGACGGGGCGACGCATCGACGCTTAATGCCCCAAACTGCTCGCAGTCACCTGCGCACCTGGGCCGTGCCGCGTGGCTGTCGCCTTGCCGTGCTCAGTCGAACTCATGCCCGCCGTTCCCGAATCCTTGCCGTACTGCATTTCGAGGATTTGTGCGGCCGTGCCCTCGGCGGGTCACGTTTGATTGGGTCTTCGCTTGTAAGCTGTCCCGGCTTGCAGCTTTTGACCGTGGTCCGTTTGACCCTCCAGAACGCGAATCGTAAAACGTTGCGTCATTTTTTCATAAGCACCGCTATGGCAATTCGGATGTGAGAAGGAATACCGCTCCGGCTTCGTCCTGCCGGGTGAGCGACGACGTGCTGCTGACGTACATCAAGCCGATTCATGCCGAGGTTAAGGGCGAATACTGACGGCCGCGCATTTGGAAGGAGTTGATTGCGCTGCGTACGCGTGGATTAGGACCGGCTTCGCAAGCTGATGGCGCGGCACGGTATCCACGCACGGCACAAGCGCAAGTACGTTGCGAAGACCAACTCGAACCACAACCTGCCGGTCACGCCGAACTTATGGAGCGCAACTTCACGGCGGTAGCGCCGAAGCAGCTCTAACGAGCGACATCACGTATGACGCGGAGGTCGAAGGTTGGCTTGTATCTGGCCGTCGTCATCGACATGCTTAGATGGCAGGTGGTGGGCCGGTCGATGCAGCCGCATATGAATGCCGGACTGGCCACAGATGCGCTGCGCATCGCATTGCGTTCCGGCGTCGCCTGGGAGCCGGAATGATGGTGCGTATCACCGTGGCAGCCAATATTGCAGCGGACTCTTCCAGGACACGCTTAAGGCGTACTGGCATCCGTTTGTCACGGAGCCGTCGCGGCGATTGTTGTGATAGTGCGTCGACCGAAAGCCTGTAAGGCTCGCTGAGGGGTCGCACGACTGCGCGCTCGTCACTTCGCAACGCAGAGTGCTGCGATGGATGAAATCGCCGACTGGCTCGGCTTCTACAATGCCCGCCGACTACAAATTCACGAGAAGGTCTTTCAGTGCGGAGAGGACATCGACGGATGCGTCTCCCATCGCAGAAACACGGCTCGCCACGCGGTTAAGAAGGCCCGAAGTAGAACTCCGGGCCCGAAAGACGAGTCTGCTGAGAGCCTCAACTAATCTCGATGACGGTAGACTCGCCGCGAACCGCCGCGTTGCTATCTTCGGTTCGCGCCGACCGCTTTCCAATTTAAGTTGCGAGGGGCTTGTGAGCACCGATGTGCAGGAGCCTGCCGAGATTTCGCTCTGTCACTCGGTGCCCGGAAGCGGGCTCGATACGAGCACCGTCGCAATTGCAATCACGCCTATAAGGACCCATGACTCTATATGCAATACGGTCGCGAAGCGTTTCAGTTGACGCGTCTGAATGGCAGACGAAGACCCTTTCAGCGACGCAAGAAGCGCGGGCATCTCGAAGAACCGGTTATGGCCGCCCAGCGCGGCGGCGACCAAGACGAGCGCAAGCTTAAAGACGAGGACCACACCGTAAGACGAACCGAGAATATTCTCAGGTGCGCTGACACCACGCCAGCCGTTGAACGCGCCCGTCAGGAACAGGGCGATGAGGGCGACGGTAGCCGCATCCGACATCGCCTGAACATATCTCGCGCCCCCGGAGAGTTCCGTCGACCTCGCGCGCAACATTCCCGGCGACACGATGTACGCTGCCATGAGGACCATACCCACCCACGAACTAATCGCGAGAAGGTGAACCCAATCCACCCATACGGGGAGACTCAAAATACCTGCATCTACCGGGTGACCCGCGTTACTTTTTGCCAGAGCGACTCCCCCTATCAAGAGCCACATTAGAGGGTGACACGGAATACCGGCGCCACTCGTAGGTTTGAACGACAACACAACAGCGCAGAGCAGCAGACTAGCCCCAATTGCCCAAATATGGCCGAACTGCGTCTTCACCAGCATCGAGCGGACTGCGGGCCAAGCGTCGAGGAGAGTAGTCTCGCTCATCAACGCGCAATGAACCCAAAATCCTGCCGTACTTGACAGCAACGCTACGATGGCTGACATCCTGAAGACAAGTGCGAGCTTCGCCGAGGCGCGCACTTGCCAATCGGATTTCGGTCCCCTCAGCCACCACGCGCTGAGAAGAGCGCCGACCATGGCCGCAAGACCGAGGTTTTGCAACGCCATCAACAAAAGGCGCTCGATGTCCAAGGAGCCGTAGTTCATCAGTTCACCGAGAATTTATACGTGCCTTTCGCTTTGTGACTGTCACCGGTCATGACAGCCCATTGCACGGAATACGTACCTGCCGCCAACTTCGGAACGGCGAGAGTCAAAACGCGCTTGTTTGCCGGGTCCACCTTGGCCTTTTCATCACCTACCGATGCACCGCTCGCATCAGCGACTTTGATGGTGCTGAAAGTCGGTTCGAGGTCTTCATTGAAGGTTAGGCGCAGTACGCCCGGTGCAGTTGAAACCGTGCCATTCACAGGAGGTTCTGCGCTCTCGAGCTTGCCGTGTGCGAAGGCAATAGCTGGGGTCAATGCGATGGCCAGAGTCGCAACGACCGGCGCGATGAGCTTGTTTTTCGAAGCCTTCATTTTTGATTTCCTTGATAGTGGTTGGTGCGGGCCGTCGAAACAGCGCTGCGCACCGAGTTGTCTGTCCTAGATGCTTTTACTGTTTCTGCAGTTTCGTAACAGTCAACGCACCGTTAATTTCCTCTGCAACGAAATCAACCTTGTCGCCCACTTTGACTTGCGACAACATCGCCGGGTCCTTGACCTTGAAAGCCATCGTCATCCCGTCCATGCCGAGGTTCTCAAGCGGGCCGTGCTTGATGGTCAACTTGCCGGACGCCGTATCCACTTTCTTAATTTCGCCGTGCGACATCGATGAGTTAGCTGCCCCCCCTTGCTTGGCGCCGCTCGACATGTCCATGTTCTCCATATCGCCCGCCGCGAATGCGGCGCCAGAAGTGGCCAATGCAACGCCGAATGCAATCGAAACAAATGTCTTTTTCATGCTCTTTCTCCAGATACTGTTTAGAAAATATCCGCTTCTCGCCGCGGACCTGCGATTTAGCTATCAGACATGTCGCCGGTGTATTCGTATGCGACAGTGCCCTTAGGATGCTTGTACCAACCCGGGTCGCGATAATCGTTACGGCCCAAGCCTTCGCGCACCTTCACAACCGTGAACATACCGCCCATCTCAAGCGGCCCGAATGGTCCCGTTCCCGTCATCATGGGGAGCGTATTTTCAGGCAACGGCATCTCCATTTCCCCCATGGCGCCGCCCGCACTCCCCATTGCCATGTAGTCCGGAACGAGCTTATTGATACGCTTCGCCAAATCCTTTTGTTGCACGCCAATCAGATTTGGCACCTGGTGGCCCATGGCATTCATCGTGTGGTGCGATTTGTGGCAGTGAAACGCCCAGTCCCCCGGCCGATTCGCCGCAAATTCAATAGCTCGCATCTGGCCTACGGCCACGTCTGCAGTCACCTCCGGCCAGCGCGCGCTCGGCGGAATCCAACCGCCATCCGTCCCCGTCACTTCAAAGTCATAGCCGTGCAGGTGAATTGGGTGATTGGTCATCGTGAGGTTACCGAACCGAATGCGAACACGGTCCCCCTTACGCACCGGCAATGTGTCGATGCCCGGAAAGACTCGGGAATTCCAGGTCCACATGTTGAAATCGGTCATCTCGTTGACCCGCGGAGTAAAACTCCCAGGGTCAATGTCATACGCCGACATCAGAAAAACGAAATCTCGGTCAACGCGCATGACGTTCGGGTCCTTGGGATGGACGATGAACGTACCCATCAATCCCATTGCCATTTGCACCATCTCGTCGGCGTGCGGGTGATACATGAACGTCCCATGTTTCTCGAGTTGAAACTCGTAGACGAAGGTCTTTCCCGGCGGGATATGCGGTTGCGTCAGCCCTCCAACGCCGTCCATCCCGGACGGCAGCAGCATTCCGTGCCAATGCACGGTGGTATGCTCGGGAAGCTTGTTGGTCACAAAGATTCGAACTTTGTCGCCCTCGACCGCTTCGATGGTTGGACCCGGCGACTGGCCGTTATAGCCCCAAAGGTTCGCTTTCATACCGGGGGCCATTTCGCGCACGACTGGCTCGGCTGTCAGGTGAAACTCCTTCCAGCCGTTCTTCATGCGCCATGGCAACGACCAGCCATTGAGAGTCACCACCGGTGTGTAGGCGCGGCCGCTCGACGGGACCAACGGTGGCTGCATGTTAACGCTCGACGTTGTCGGCGCCTCCGGCAGAGATGCAGCGCCGGCCTTGCTAACAAGTGCTGCGCCCAACAACGCAGCGCCTGAACCGCCGATGAAATTTCGACGTGAGACCATTTATTTACCTTCAGAATTTGGTGACGATGCCGGCTGTGCCAGAGGCGCGGGGTGAGATTGGGCGACGGCTAGAGTAGGAAGGCGGCCACCGACTGCTTGCTGCAAATCGGTCTCCGCAATCCAGTAGTCCTTCAGCGCCTCGATATAGCTGTTGACGGCGCCGACCTGCTCACGAGAATCCGCCAGCAACTCAAAAACGCTTGCAAGCATGCCGTTGTAGCGAAGCATCAGCTCGTCTGAAATCGACTTGCGCAGCGGAACGACTTCGTCGCGGTAGTGCTTAGCTACGTCGTATTCGGTCACGTAGGCCGAGTAAGATTCGCGAACCTCCGACCTGGCGTTCACAGCGGTTTCCGCCAAGCGGTTTGCCGATTGCATATAGATTGCTTGCGCGCGTGCTACCTTCGACCCGCCCCAGTCGAAGATGGGAATCTCGACGCTGATTTCGTAGCCGTGCTCGTGACCCTTGTCGGTCTCGTAGTTATTGAGAATTCCAACGTCGAGTGCGTTAATGAAGCGTGTTGCCTTGGTCAAGCCTAAGGAAGTGGCCACGCTCTGTGTCTGCAACTTCGCCGCCTGAATGTCGAGACGGTTCTGCATTGCAAAGCTTTCCAAGTCATTCAATTCCGGGCGAGAATTCGGAAGGTCCGGCAGCCGGTCAGGAAGCTGGTATTGAGTACCCGAACCCCAAAGGCCCATGACGCGAGTAAGCTTCTCGCGGGCCGAAACGCTTTCCTGGCGGGTCTTCGCAAGTTGAGCCACGGAGTCGGCGTAAAACGCCTGCTCTCGCGCGTAGTCCAACTTGCTGAAGTTGCCTGCTTGTTGCATCCGCTGAGCGAGTTCTGCAGCTGCCTCGGCCGAATCCTTGACTTGCTCGGCGTAGGCAACCGACTGCTGGGCGGCCACTGCGGTGGTGTAAGCGCGGCGTGCGTCAGCGGCGACCTTGAGCATGGCATCGGCCGTAAGCAATTTCGTCTGTTCGAAGCGGCGGCTTTCGATTCGAGTCGCGAGCGGGAGCGTAAAAATGCTCAAGATGCCCATCGAGAACGTACGGCCGATGGTCAGGTCGTTGCTGGAATGCGTCCGACTGAACGTGAAACCCGGGTTTGGCAATCGTCCTGCCTGCACGAGGTCAGCCTCGGAGATACCAAGCTCCCCATAGGAAACCTGCAATCCGCGGTTGTTCAGGAGCGCAACCTGCACTGCATCGTCCATGGTCAGCGGTTTGGCCAACAACTCCTTGGTCCGCGTGAAAACCGCATTGCGGTCATCGTCAGTTTTCACGATGACAGCGTCTTTTCCCAGTCGTTCAGATGCGACATTAGCGACACTGTTAAAACCGCCGTCCTTAGAAAAAGTCGTACACCCGGCCAGCACCGCGACGATGCTTACGGTCGTCACTAGGCGGCCAGCGGAAAGAAAACGCTGGTTCATTCGTGCATACCCTCGTGGTTCGAATGCTCTTTCTTGTTGTCACGAGTCGAGCCCGTGTTGCCATCAGTCGCGGACTTCGCGGGCATCTCTGAAGGGCTCATTCCGGCCATGCCGTTGCGGCCCTTCTGCGATTTTTCGTCCCCACGTACCGCGCCCTTGCTAGCTTTGGTGACGGCCGTCGACGACGGCATCGTGGAATGGTCCATTTCTCCGACCCCGGACATTCCAGCCGGACCGGTTTTTTTCGGAGTTGGAGCCACGGCATTGTTGAGCTCGCTCCAAGGCCCGACCGGCTTGTCCTGGAACGATTGATATGAACCGGCTATCGCCGGAACCATCACAGACGGCACCGGCGCCGCGGCGTCCGTAGGGTCGGGAAGCGACGGCGTTTCGCTCGCGAAGGACGGCATCGCCGCCGCCGCAGTGAGCAGCGCCGCTAGAATGTTTCGCATAAAAAATTTCTCGACGTAAGTCAACTGTCCACAAGGAGTTGCAGACAGAACGAAGGTGCGTCACGCCATGGGCGGGACGACTCGACTTAAACGAGAAGAGTTCGAGGAGGACGTTCGATACCGCCCGTCAAAAAACGGGCCGAGCGAACGTGCGGTGGCGTAGGTGCCACCTGATGAGATAGCTCGATGGGTGTCGCTACGACCGCTACCGGTGGCAGAGCATTACCGAAGCAGCACGACGCGCAGATGCTGCAGGGCCCACTGCCGTGATGGTGTGAGCCGTCATGGGCGTCGTGATGATGCTGGGCGGAGCCGACGGCGGCGACGGAGTCCGACGCTGCATCAAACAAGTGAGTTGCACGGAAATGACTAACGGAGGAACTCCCTCCGCTAGTCCGCGAAAGTTCGCAGCTCAGCGGTGTGCCCGCGAATGCCCGAGCCGACAGGCTGAGCATCAGCAGAACGACAGTAAGGAATTGGCGCCAGTTTGTCATGAGGCAAGAGTCTAGCACGCGGGTTTATACCCGTTGCAAGCTACGGCGGATTAGTTGACAGGACGATACACAGGTGAGCATGACGCGACCGTGGCTCGAAAATGACCAAGCTGTAATGGAAGACCCTAAAATTACCGAAATGTCATTTTCGCGTCATGTGCTTGACTGACAGCCGTTGCTAACCTTACCGACGCCCTCTGCGATTGAAAGGCTCAATATGCGCATACTCCTCGTCGAAGACGAACAAAAAATGACGTCATATCTGCATAAGGGGTTAACCGAGGCGAGCTTCAACGTCGACGTTGCATCAAACGGAAAGGACGGCCTTTTCCTCGCCTTGCATGAAGACTTTGATATTGTCGTCCTAGACGTGATGCTTCCCCAATTAGACGGCTTCGAAGTGCTTCGCCGGTTGAGGCAACAAAAATCGACACCGGTGCTCCTTCTTACTGCCCGGGACACGGTGGAGGACAAGGTCAAAGGGCTCGAGTTGGGGGCCGACGATTATCTTTCAAAGCCATTCGCGTACGCGGAGTTCCTGGCGCGCGTCAAGTCTTTGCTTCGACGCTCGCCGCGCGGAGCGCGCGACGTAATCAACATCGCTGACCTCGAAATTGAACTCTTCAAGCGACGCGCCCGTCGTGGAAACGTTCGTATTGATTTGACAGCCCAGGAATTCGCGCTCCTTCAATTGCTGGCAGAGCGCCAAGGAGAGGTGCTGACGCGTACCTTCATCACGTCCCAACTCTGGGACATGAATTTCGACAGCGACACAAACGTCGTCGACGTCGCCGTTAAGCGCCTGCGGGCCAAAATCGATGCTCCTTTTGAAAGAAAACTGCTCCATACAGTGCGCGGCATGGGCTACGTACTGGAGGAGCGCACATGAAGGCGGATGGGCAGCATTATTCACTGTCCGGCCGCCTTGCGCTCGCCTTCCTCGGCGTCGCGGCGATGGTATTCGCGTTAATGGGTGCGTTCCTGTATACGTCGCTCTCATCAGAACTTCAGCGACGCGATGATATCGAGATTGACGGAAAGCTCAGTCAGTTCCGACAACTCATTCACAACACCGGGACAGTCGCAGGCGTCCGCGACGCCAGCAATATGTTTCACGAAATTCTGCTATCTCATCCGGGCGTATATTTGACGGTCCTGGACCGAGCGGGCGCGATAGTGGTTCAACACCCGGAAACGCCCGGTGGTCTGTTGTCCGCTTACGAGCCGCGGCGACTGCAAGGGTTCCCTTACACGTGCTCGCCCGAAGCGATTGGGTCTGCAAGATGCATTTTTTCAAGCGAGACCCTGCCCTCCGGGGAGACCGTGCGCATACTTCTCGCGCGCAGTGCTTCTGACAGAGTTTCCCTGCTGGCTAGTTACCGCTTGGACGTTTGGGCTGCGGCGGCAATTGGTTCGGCGCTGGTAGGACTTCTTGGTTATCTCGTGGCGAGGCGCGGACTTACGCCGGTGAAAAGTATTGGCCGCCAGGCGTCTCGCATCGAGGCGCACAACTTGAGTGAACGACTCAATATTGAGCGCGGCCCAGTCGAATTGCACGAAATAGCGCACTCGGTAAATCGAATGCTGGACCGCTTGGAGCGCGCGTTCGTCCGGTTGTCGCAATTTTCATCGGACCTCGCTCATGACATGCGCACGCCGCTCGCGAACGTAATCAGCTCTTCGCAAATCACGCTATCCAAGACCAGGAGCGTTGAGGAGTATGAAGCGCTTCTCGACTCCAACATCGAAGAGTGCGAGCGGCTTCAGCGCATGATTGGAAATATGCTGTTCCTTGCTCGGACCGATAATGCTCAGCAAGCCATCACGACTGTCGATGTAGATATCGCTTCAGAGCTTCGACGGCTCGCGTCCTATTTTGACGGTCTAGCCGAGGAACGCGGCAATTCGCTACGCGTTCAGGGCGACGGTACTATTCGCGCCGATACAACGATGTTTCGACGAGCAGTTAGTAATCTTGTAAGCAATGCCTTGGACCATGCATCTCCCGGTTCCACCATCGAGTTGCGAGGTTCCAACGGGCGCGGTTATACCGCCGTCTCCGTTACTAACGAAGGCGTCGAAATACCCGCCACGGACGTCGAAAAGATATTCGACCGATTCTATCGGCTAGACCCTGCCCGACACGATTCCGGGAAGAATGCGGGTTTGGGCCTTGCCATCGTCAAATCTATTATGGAACTGCACCGCGGCAAAATTGACGTGCAAAGTGCCGCTGGTCGGACGACGTTTACTCTATATTTCCCAACGAGCGATTCTGCTGCAATCAATGAGGTCGTCCCCGCCTGAAAACGTTGTCAGCATTGTTTCTCGAATAGGCTTGTCGCGCCAAGGGTAGCCCGGAGCAGAATTTGTGATTGTACTAAACCCGACGAATGCACGCCTGAGTTTCGTCGACATGAAGAGTTAGAAAGTGGACGATTCGTGTTGGCAAGGAGCCGCAAGACTTGTCGCGGCTCAGAGCAACAAATCCCGTCGCTGCTCCCGTAGGACATTAAATTGCCCTGCGACCATGAGCGGTGATTCGCAAAGTATCCTTGAAACATCACGAGCGATGCACAAATGGGGAATTCGCCAGCCATGATTGATTGCTCGTTGCCATCCCTGCAGAATGACGGAGCAATCCTGGCCGGCCGCGAGGGCAAATCGGCGATTAAATGCGCCTGGAGCAGCTAACCGCGAGAGAGCTCGCCGCGTGCTTGAATCACGCATCTGACACCTCGCCCTTCGTTCGGGTCAGTCCTGCGAGAATTTTTCTCCGGAGAAGTCAACGGTGACCAATTTCCCATCCATTTTTCCCATGCCAGGAGAATTCATCGGCATTCCCGGCGCGGCGACACCGCGCACTGCCCGTTGAGCAACTAACTTTTTTATAGCTGATGCAGGAACGTGGCCTTCAATGACTTGATTCGTGGCGCTCACGACAGCGGTATGGCAGGAACGCACGAAGGTCGGTACGCTTAGCTGGTCCTTAACCGCTTGAAGGTTGCTCGTATCAACGACGTTAGTCGCGAAACCCGCAGTCCTTACATGTTTAACCCAACCTTCGCAGCAGGCACAATCAGGGCTTTTATATATCGTGACCGTGACAGCCGCGGCATGCGCTATCGGCGCTCCAAGCATAAAAGCCGCTGTGATAAAAAGACGTTTCATGTTCGCTTCCGAAAATCCGAACTGCTTCTGAAACGTTATATTAGCGGAATTGCGAGGACCGCGACACCGAGAAAAAGCGACGTGGCGTCGCACCCGGCAGATTGACGGTAACTCGAGCGTCTCTCACCGGCTATTAAGAGCTGTCAGGTCAACCGGGCGACGCGCTATTCTTGTTACTGCTATCCTCGGGGCTAAAGTCCGGCTTAGGACGCTTCTACTTTTTTGTCCCGTACTAGGTAATTCTTGGTTCTCCTGGCAACTGCCCCCGTCGTCTACATCAAACAAAATAACCTTGCTCACCATAAACAGCGAAGCTTGGGCTAGCGACCGTTACTTCCATCGTTTGCTCTCTCTTTTTCTATGAGAGAGGTGTCGGCAAAAAATTACAGTCAAATGGCAGTTTTATCATTTTCGCGTCATCGTGAAGCAGCTTCGGACTTGTACACTGAAGAGAAGGCCAATATGAATTTTGGTCAACGGAAGAATGCGATGAAACTCATTATTGCAATCGCGACGCTCATGCTGCTGACAGTAGGAGTCAATGGCGTAGCCTATGGCGATGAAGGTCCGTTGAACCGGGGGAAAACGCGCGAGGAGGTTCGGCGTGAACTCGTCCAGGCCTACAAGGATGGTATTTTGCCTTTTCGACGGTCGGAGTACCCGCCTAGCGCGGCTTCCATGAAAAAGAACAAGGACGCATACGCTCGCGCTCACCCTGAGAAGACTTTAGAGTTCGACACGCCCAGCAAAGCAACAAGTCACTGAACCCGATTGTGCTGCACCTGAGCACCGCGCTTTCCGCTGTTTTAAACGTTCGCGCCAGCCGTGATATGTTCTTTTTGTGGTTTTAGACAAAAAACTTTAGCGAGCTCAACATACATTTGGTTTTTGCTCGGAGCACCTGCCACCCGGTCACTTCAGCGCAACGGATGGTCTTCGGTTTGATGCTCCGCTTCAATTTGATGCTCATTCCTCGGCGGCTGACTTCTGTGCGATGACGAGCCGTTGCAGGTTAAGAGAATCGCTCACGTTGCCGCCGATGCCATCCTGTTCCGTCGGTCGTAACCAATCTCATTTCGGTCGCCGCCAGCATGCTCAATGGGCTTCAATTTACGTCGGTGCGTCCTATTCGAGAAGTTGTCCGCTATCAAGGAAACAAAGTTGGGCCCGCGATTGCGCTCAGGCATGTCGAGAAAATCCCGAGCGCGGTCTAAAGATGGACGCTTCAAGGCGGAAGTCACCGGAAAACACAGGCTTGAAGCTTGCTAGCGTGAAACCTGTCGCGGGACTCCATCAGGGAAAGCGGACGCCACGAGGCCTTGGCGTTGCATTTCCCGCGGTTCCTGCGCGTGAATTGGAAGACATGCGCAATCGGAGAACAAGCTTGACCTTCCCGCAATGGGAAGGTTCAGCATCAGAGCTTCTAACTGCTGGAGCCAGCAATGAAATTCGAAGTCAAGGACATGTCATGTGGCGGATGTGCGAGCGCCATCACGCAAGCCATCACGCGGGAGGACGCCGCAGCCAGTGTGGCAATCGACGTGGCCGGCAAGGTTGTCGAGGTCGATTCGACCGTGTCCCAGGAACTGGTCATGGCAGCAATCGAAGCCGCGGGTTTTCATCCCACGGTGCTCGCTTCATGAAGCCGAGCATATCTCCGATGCGATATATGCTTGGCGCTCTTGCCGTCGCGATACTCGCAAGTACACCCGCCTTGGCGGAGAACGTCATCGTTCTAAACTCGGCGGACGCGAGTGTAAGTCTCATCGACCAGGCGAGTCAGAAAGTCGTTGACACTTTCCCGGTCGGTAAAGAGCCGCACCATCTGATGGCGACGCCAGACAACCAGTCTCTGATTGTCGCAAACTCGGTGGGCAATAACCTCGTGTTTCTGGACCCGAAAACAGGTAAGACTCAGAGGTGGGTTCCCGACATCGAAGACCCATATCAGCTTGGCTTTTCTTACGACCGGAAGTGGTTCGTCACCAACGGACTGCGTCTTGACCGTGTGGATATTTACCACTACGACGGCAAGAATGTCTCGCTCGCCAAGCGGGTGCCGCTCGCTAAGATGCCAAGCCACATGATTTTCACGGCCGACAGCAAGATTGTCTTCGTCACGTTGCAGGAGTCCGGAGAAGTTGCCGCCATCGACCTTGCGACACAGACAGTGCTGTGGAAGATGTCTGTTGGCAAAGCGCCGGCAGGACTGTGGCTCACGCCCGGCGACAAGTATCTGCTGATTGGCATGACCGGTGCTGACTATGTGGCCGTCATTGACTGGCGGGCGCGCAAAATCGTGAAGACAATTCACACGGATAGAGGGGCGCACAACTTCCGCTCCCTTGCCGACGGCCAACATGTGCTCGTGACGAATCGGGTCGGCAATACCATCAGCATCCTAGACCAGAACACGCTGACTAATGTGGGAACCATCGCAGGGTTGCTGCCCGGGCCCGATGACATGGAGCTCACGCCCGACCGGCGATACCTGTGGGTCACGTTCCGTTTCACGCGCTATGTCGGCGTTATCGACATGAAGACGTTGAAGCTCGTGAACACTATCAAGGTCGGGAAATCACCGCACGGCATTTACTTCTATAACCGCGCACCGCTGATGTAGCAGTCTTCGCAGGAGGTTGCGATGCAGATTGTCACTGCCCTCGGTCACGCGTTGTGGATGTCCTTCACAATGTTGTGGCAGATATTCTGGGGGCTGAGTCTCGGCTTCCTGTTTTCCGCTTTGATTGAAGTCGCTGT
The DNA here is from genome assembly GCF_023631105.1 of Caballeronia sp. AZ10_KS36. Classification (NCBI taxonomy): domain Bacteria; kingdom Pseudomonadati; phylum Pseudomonadota; class Betaproteobacteria; order Burkholderiales; family Burkholderiaceae; genus Caballeronia; species Caballeronia sp. AZ10_KS36. The sequence continues at coordinate 122,912 of NZ_JALQDQ010000033.1, forward strand.
CTCCAAGTCGGAGATGTCGAAGCTTCTTCCGAATGCGTCCGCCGGGTCGCTGACAACTGCCAGTCTGCTCGGCGCTGCCTCGTCCTCCTGCTCCTATGCCGCCGTCGCGATGACCCGCTCCATCGTGCGCAAGGGAGGCGACTTCACGGCCGCGATGGCGTTCCAGTTCGCAGCAACCAATCTCGTGCTCGAGCTCGGCGTGCTGATGTGGGTGCTGATTACCTGGCAGTTCGCAGCCGCTGAGTTCATCGGCGGCCCAGTCATGATTGTCGTCTTGTCGCTACTCTTCCGATTCTTTCTCAAGGGCTCGCTGAAAAGCGAGGCTATCGAACAGGCGAACGAGGGTATTGCCGGCAGCATGGAGGGTCACGCCGCCATGTCGATGAGCAAACAGCAAGGGACCTGGAAGCAACGTCTCGCTTCCAGAGAGGGTTGGATAGCCATCAGTCACGGCTACGTGATGAACTGGTCGATGCTTTGGCGCGATATTGCAATAGGGTTGCTTATCGCGGGCGCGCTCGGCGCATGGGTGCCGGACAGCTTCTGGCAGAAATTCTTCCTCGTCAGCCACCCTACGGTCGCGATGATTTGGGGCGCGTTTGTAGGCCCGCTGATTGCCGTTGCGTCGTTCACCTGTTCCGTGGGTAACGTGCCGCTCGCAGCAGTACTGTGGAACGGTGGCATCAGCTTCGGTGGCGTCGCTTCTTTCATCTTTGGCGACCTCATCATTCTCCCCATCCTCAACATCTACAGGAAATACTACGGCGGCCGCATGACGGTGTTCCTCGCTGTGACCTTCTATCTTTCAATGGTTTCAGCGGCACTCGTGGTCGAAGGGCTTTTCCAGTCGCTCGGGTGGGTGCCGAGCGAACGCCACACGGCAGTCGTCGACGCAGCGATTACATTCAACTACACGACCGTACTCGACATCATCTTTGGTGCAATCTTCATCGTCTTGACAGTCGTATTTTTCAGGACAGGTGGTCCGGAGATGATGCGCATGATGGAGGGCGACCATCACGAGCACGGCGCTCACGGGCATCACTCTGGACATGCCGATGCGCATCATCATCGCCAGGACCCATCCAACTGATTTCACTTGCAAGGAGCTCCAGCATGAAATACGTAACCTTCCTCAATGTCATCTCCGTCTGTGCTGGCGTGGCCCTCTCGGGCGCTTCGCTCGCGGTGCACGCACAGCAGAGTGCGTCGATGCCCGCCATGAGTATGGCCGGGTCGACCGCCGGTGATTCGAACCCTGCAACCCATGCCTTCAAGGAGGGCGGCGAACAGATGATGAAAAACATGAGTGCTCCGCCCTACACGGGCAACACCGACAAGGACTTTGTGGCGCACATGATTCCCCATCACCAAGGCGCCGTGGATATGGCGAAGGTGGAGTTGAAGTACGGAAAGGACCCCGACATGAAGCGACTGGCCAAGAACATTATCAAGGCACAAGATGAGGAGATTGCTTACATGAAGAGGTGGCAAGCCAAGCACGCTGGCGAATGATGTGTCAGCGTGCAGGCGGACTGCTGACGTGCAGCGCGTGCATCAGATGACAGGCTGGAGTGGTAATGGACGACCGTGCCCGTCGCAAGGACAGACGTAAAACCCTGACGGAGCAAACGAAGTCGGCGATGCGAGAGCGGCTCGAAGGGCGAGGCGCGCGGGTGTTCCTGCCGTTTTTTGGCCCGGCGGTCGTCGTCTCAATCGCCTACATGGACCCAGGGAATTTCGCGACGAACATTCAGGCTGGCGCGAAGTACGGCTATACGCTCCTCTGGGTTGTGCTGTTGGCGAATCTAATAGCCATGCTGTTTCAGGCGCTTTCGGCGAAGCTGGGGATAGTTACCGGACGAAACCTCGCTGAGCTCTGCCGCGAACACTTTCCGAAGTCCCTCGTCCTTCTCATGTGGGGCGTGAGCGAGGTGGCCGCGATGGCCACGGATTTGGCCGAGTTTCTGGGCGGGCGGAGCAGTCGGTCTATCCCTGCTGTTCCACATGCCTTTGTTTGTCAGCATGGTTGTCACCGCTCTCGTGACCTACGCGCTTCTGTTGTTTGAGCGCGCCGGTTTCCGTCCGCTCGAACTTGCAATCGGGGGGCTGGTGGGCGTGATTGGCTTGTCTTACCTAGCCGAACTGTTCATCGTACGGGTCGCCTGGCCAGAAGTCTTCACGCATACCTTTTCGCCACGTCTTCCAGATTCAGAAGCTCTCACTATTGCTGTCGGCATCATTGGTGCCACCGTCATGCCACATGCGTTGTTCCTCCATTCTGGGTTAACTCAAAGGCGCATGCTCCCAGAGACAGAAGCTGAACGCACCACGCTACTGGCGTATTCGAACCTCGAGGTGGTCATCGCGCTGAGCACTGCCGGCCTTATCAATATGGCCATGGTCATCATGGCTTCCGGCGCATTCCACGAGGGACACCCTGATGTCGCCGAAATCGAGACGGCATATCACACATTGGCACCGCTGCTGGGCATTGGCGCTGCAGGCATTTTTCTACTTGCCCTAATCGCCTCCGGGATATCAAGCTCGGTCGTGGGAACGATGGCCGGCCAGATGATTATGCAGGGATTCGTTGGCTTTCGTATCCCGCTATGGGTGCGGAGGGTCGTGACCATGTTGCCCAGTTTTGCGGTAGTCGGCTTCGGCGTAAATGCTACAACTGCGCTCGTCATCAGTCAGGTCGTGTTGAGCCTGGCGTTGCCGTTTCCGATGCTGGCGCTGCTATGGTTTAGTAGCCGACAGGACATCATGGGTGTCCGCAAGAATAGCGCATCTACGACCATACTGGCCGCGGGGGCAGCGGTCATCGTCCTGGCACTCAACGCGTTCTTGTTGCTGCAAACGTTCGGATTAGCACGAGGATAATCGCGGCTCGTGAGGCCGATGAACCGCTGCCTCCTAGCCCAGATGAGTTCCTCGATGTTTCTCAAGCGTGGTTTCCATCGAGGTTAAACCTTGCATAATTCCACACTCTTTGACCGCCGCGTCGCCCGCGCAACGGGCGCGCAGAGTACCCAGTTGTTCCCGCAGGCGGACAAGTTCTGCGATACGTTCGTCGACATGCGCGATGTGCTCGTCCAGCAGCGAGTCAATGGTGCCGCATCCGATGCTCGGCTCGTACGATGCGGACAGCAGCGCTCGAACTTCATCGTGCGTCATGTCAAGCGCGCGGCAGTTTCGTATGAAGCGGAGACGGTCGATGTGGGCGGGAGTGTAGTTACGATAGTTCGCCTCGGTCCGCTCAGGCGGCGGGAGTAAGCCTTCCTTTTCGTAGAACCGGACCGTGTCTGTTGTGCAGTTGGCCGCCTTTGCCAGTTCGCCAATTCTCATACATCTGTCCCCCAAAAAACCCTTGACCTTGGAGTTCCTCCAAGGTGTTTACTGGGAGCATATACCAAGCGGATAGCAGACATGGAAGATTGTTGCGGTAAAAAAAGCTCGGACATCGCGTTGCAACAGGCCAAAACAAAGCGCGAGACGCACGATGGTTGTTGCCGTGGAAATACCTGCGCAGACATACTCGATGAAGATGCGACAGGACGGGTGCATGACGACGCAGGGCATTCGACCAATCGTCACGTTCATGAGCATCGCCGAGACGCGCAATGTGACCACGTCCATGGACACGACCACGCACCGCATGGTGGGTACAGTAAAGCGCAGCCCGCTCTGGCTGCGCTCACTCAGTCTTCGGCGGTCGGAGGCTTGGTCAGCACTCAGATGCGGATAATGCAGATGGACTGCCCGACGGAGGAAGCGCTCATTCGCAAGAAGCTCGGCGGAATGGCTGAGGTCTCCGAGATGCAATTCAATCTCATGCAGCGGGTCCTCACAGTAGTTCATCGGCCCGACGGTCTCCAAGCAGTCGTCAAAGCGCTTTCGACTCTTGGGTTCACGCCGGAACTCGGCGACGAAGCGGCCGCACGTCACGCTCCGAGGCAGGTCAAGAGGTCCTGGTGGCCATTGGTCATCGCCGGTGTCGCCGCGTTCGGTGCAGAAGTTTCCGACTGGCTCGGTGCGTCAGTGTGGGTCGTAGCAGGGCTTGCCTTGGTGGCCGTTGCGTGTTCCGGTATTGGCACCTACAAGAAGGGCTGGGTCGCCATCAAGAATCTGAACCTGAACATCAACGCGCTGATGAGCATCGCGGTTACGGGCGCGTTGGCCTTAGGCCAATGGCCCGAGGCTGCGATGGTGATGGTGCTGTTCACAATTGCCGAGCTCATCGAGGCGAAATCGCTCGACCGAGCCCGCAACGCAATCGAAGGGTTGATGAGCCTCGCGCCCGAAACCGCGACGGTCAAGCAGGCAGATGGTTCGTGGGTCGACGTTGACGCGGCACGCGTCGACTTGGGCGCGATTGTGCGCGTACGTCCTGGAGAACGTATTGCGCTTGACGGGGCTGTCACAGAGGGGCGTACCACGGTCAACCAGGCACCAATTACTGGCGAAAGTATGTCGGTTGAAAAAGGTCTCGGCGATAACGTCTTCGCAGGCACCATCAACGAATCGGGTTCATTCGAGTTTCAAGTCACCGCTGCGGCGAACAATTCGACGCTCGCGCGCATCATTCATGCGGTCGAGGACGCTCAAGGCACCAAAGCCCCGACGCAGCGATTTGTCGACCAGTTCGCCAAGGTCTACACCCCGATTGTCTTCGTGGTTGCGCTTGGCGTCGCCATCGTTCCGCCGCTCCTTTTCGCCGGCGCATGGTTTGACTGGGTCTACAAGGCACTGGTGCTGCTCGTCATCGCTTGCCCTTGCGCACTTGTGATTTCGACGCCGGTTTCTATAGTTAGTGGTCTTGCTTCCGCTGCTCGCAAAGGCATTCTGGTCAAGGGCGGCACATTCCTCGAGCAGGGTCGGAGGCTTCGTTGGCTTGCACTCGACAAGACGGGCACTATTACCTACGGTAAGCCGGTGCAAGTCGCCTTCGAGCTCCATGCGACCGACATCGAAAGCATGTTCGTGCGCTCTATTGCGGCCAGCTTGTCGAGTCGCTCAGACCATCCTGTCTCGACAGCCATCACGCGAGCAGGAAATGCCGATGGCGTGGCGCGGCTCTCAGTCGAGGAGTTTGAGGCGATTCCTGGACGAGGTATCGCGGGACGCGTGGATGGTCGCCACTACTCCCTCGGTAATCACAGCCTCGTTGAGGAGCTTGGCCGTTGTTCGCAGGAACTCGAGGCTCGACTAGAACCATACGAGCGAGACGGAAAGACTGTGGTTATGCTCGCGGATAACAAGCGTGTGCTTGGTCTCTTTGTTGTTGCCGACACGGTGAAGGAATCGAGCCGCGAAGCAATCTCCGAGCTCCGCGCGCTCGGCGTGCGAACCGCGATGCTCACAGGTGACAACGGACACACTGCGGCAGCGATTGCCAAGGAAGTGGGCGTCGACCGCGCCGAGGGTGACCAGCTTCCCGAGGACAAACTGCGCGTGGTCGAGAGCCTGTCGAGTGTTAATGCGATGGTCGGCATGGTGGGTGACGGCATAAATGATGCACCAGCACTCGCGCGGGCGGACATCGGCTTCGCCATGGGTGCGATGGGTACGGATACCGCTATCGAGACGGCCGACGTCGCGCTGATGGATGACGATTTGCGCAAGATTCCCACGTTCATCCGTCTTTCGAAGGCGACCCACACGGTGTTGGTCCAGAACATCACGTTGGCGCTTGGCATAAAGGCACTCTTTCTTACACTGACCATCGGTGGACTCGGGACGATGTGGATGGCCGTGTTCGCTGACGTGGGAGCGAGCCTGCTCGTCGTTGCGAACGGCTTGCGACTGCTGCGCAAGTAGATTTGGGTAAGGGTCTCTGCTCGGTTGGCGTTCACCACGCGGTCGTCGTCGAAATTGCTCCGCCTGAGGCGCAGATAGTTTGGAGTATGGTTTTGAACCTACCTGACCATCAGAAGATGCCTGTAACACCGCTCGTAAATATCGCGAGTCGTGGCAGAGGAGAAGTCCAACCGCAGATTGCTGTCAAAGATGGACGCTAGAGCGCTGCCGCTCAGCGTGAGGCCAGTCTCAGCTTCGATGACCTTCGAAATCGATAGCGCACGACTTGTCAACATAACCCGGGCTACGACATCTTCGTCGCGCTGCATTGATTTCGACCAGAAAACGGAAGACTCGACGGTATTCTCTGTTGACATCCATCCACCGGTCGCGAATTTGGTCGCAAGGTGGGAGATGACGAGGAAGGTCAGCATCTCTGTTTGCACTTTCAAATTGCCGCTAACAGGAAATGTCATTGGGGACAAAGAGAGGCTTGGTTACGATGAAGTCCATTGTAGGACGCGTTCGACTGAGTTCAAGTCGTCGAAGCCGGCAAATCTACCGCGGCACGACGCATGGACGAAATTGAGTATCCCTGCCTCACACGTTCGGCCTGAACACGGCTCGTTCGGAACTCAGCGGAGGTGAAGACTGCATTTGGGTCTTGCTGCGCATCGGTGCGCACGTCGTGCAGGTACCCGTCGAAAACGGGACCCTAGAAAAAGGCCACACCCTACGCCGGCGGTTGTTCTCGTTGTTCTTGTATGTTGATGCGCGCGCAAAACTGACCCACTTCCGCTAGAAATTTGCATCGAAAATTGACCCACATGTTCAACTTCCTGCTTGGACGCCAAGCAGCAGAACGGAGTGATTACCGTGAGCATGTTGGCCAAGATTCGGCGGATGCATTTCCGCGACGGCGTCCCGCTTCGGGACATTGCGAGACAGACGGGGCTCTCGAGAAACACCATTCGACGTTGGCTGCGCGAGCCCACGACGGGCGAGCCCAAGTATCCGAAACGCGTCAACGACAGCGTTATTGACCCGTGGTCTGAGCAATTAAGGTTGTGGCTGGTCGCCGACACAACGCGACCTAGGCGAGAGCGTCGTTCCGCAACGCAGATATATGAGGATTTGCGCGCGTCCGGTTACGACGGGAGCTACGACCGCGTCTCAGCGTTTGTGCGCAACTGGAAGAAGGCACGCGATGCTGGGGCGCAGCGCGGTGCCTTCGTGCCGCTCGCATTCGAATACGGCGAAGCGTTCCAGTTTGACTGGAGTTGCGAGTATGTCTTTATCGGAGGGCTGAGGCGACGGATAGAAGTTGCCCACATGAAGCTCGCCGCGAGTCGTGCCTTCTGGCTGGTGGCCTATCCGACGCAAAGTCACGAGATGTTGTTCGACGCGCACGCGCGAGCGTTCGTGGCCTTAGGCGGCGTTCCTCGGCGCGGCATCTACGATTTTGTGGCCAGCCACAAAATCGTAGTTTTGTGCCCGGACTCGTTTTGTGCCCTAGCGGCCTGAGACGCGCACCGCGCCTCAAGGCTCGACTGCGAGCGGACACATAACGCAGGTCGGATGGTGGATGATCAATCTCCCTTCCCATTTTGGAACGGAGGTTGTCATGTTGGAGTACTACTACGTCAAGCCGGCCACCGTCGATCGTATTCTGGCCAACGTCGCCGGGGCTTATATCGAGCACTACGTCAGTTGGCTGCGTGCACAGGGCTATGCGGACCGCAACGTTTTCAGACGGGTGCCGATTCTTTGCCAGTTCGGCGAATTCGCAAGCGCCCGCGGCGCAACCGACGGCCAGACTGCGCTGGACCACATTGATGCCTTCGCGCAGCACTGGCTGTCGATTCACGGTAAGTCGTGCAATTCCGATATCGCTCGCGCGAAGGTCGCTTATGACGCGCGTAATCCAGTTCGACAGATGCTGGAGTTGGCGCTGTATGGCAGCGTCGGGCCACATCGTCAACGCAAGCCGTTCCCGTTCGAATCGGAAGCTCCCGGATTTGCTAGCTACTTGCGCGACGAACGCGGGTTAAGATAGACGCCTTCCTCGCTTCACGTCCGCGTGCCCGTGTGCGCAGCTACAACCACCTTGTGGGCGTAACGCGGCGATTCTTCGACTGGGCATCGATCCAAGGAGTGCTCGAGGGCAACCCGGTCAATGCCTGTTCTCGCCGCGTGACCGGCCAGCGCATCCCCTACCTGTTTAGCCTTGACGACGCGAAGCGGTTGCTCGAGGCCGCCCGAGGCATGCGTACCCGGCCGAAGGCGCCACATCGCGCGTTGGTCTACGAGATGGTGTTCGCCTTGCTGTACGGGCTGGGCTTGCGGGTCGGCGAAGTCACCAGGTTGTTGGTGGGGGACGTCGATTTCCAGAGTGCAATGCTGTCGGTGCGGGATACCAAGTTCTATAAGTCCCGGCTTGTGCCGTTTGGTCCACGCATGGGCGAGCGCCTGGCACGCTATGTCGATCGACGCTTCGGCCCGCGCCCCGATCCCGAGGCCCCGCTGTTCACGTTCACCAAGCGCGGAGCCATCCATGAAGGCACGATCAGCCTAACGTTTCACTCGCTACTGCCGCACCTCGAGTTGAACATCCCGAGCGGTGTATGCACCCCACGGCTACACGATCTGAGGCATGCCTTCGCGGTCGGAACCTTGTTGCGTTGGTATCGCTCGGGAATCGATCCGAATTCGCGCTTGATCCATCTGTCAACCTTCCTCGGACATGCAGACCCGGCATCCACTGCCGTGTACCTGACGATCACCGAGGAGTTGTTGCACGAAGCCGACAGACGATTTCGGATGTTCGTACCTGGAGGAGAACAATCATGAGCACCGTCGGGCAGGTGTTGTTCAGCTTCTTCGAAGACTATCTGAAGGTCCAGAAGGGACTACGTCCCGGATCGGTCAGGAGTTACCGAGACACGATCAAGCTGTTCCTCGCCTTCGTTTCTCACGCGCGTCGCAAACCGGTCACTCGTCTCAGTCTGACGGATCTATCATCGCAGAGGGTACTCGAATTCCTGCAGATGATCGAGGTTCAGCGCCACAACAAGCCGCAAACGCGCAACCAGCGCTTGGCCGCGTTGCATACCTTCTATCGCTTTGTGGCGTTACATCACTGCGAGATGTTGGCCGAGGCAGAGCGCGTCGAGGCTATCCCGAACAAGCGGACATCGCCCGCGCCAACGCGCTACTTGGAACACGATGAGATCGACCGGCTATTCCGGACGCTTGCTTCGCAGGGGACGCTGCGCGATCAAGCCTTGCTGATGCTGCTGTACAACACGGGTGCTCGCGTACAGGAGATCGCCGATCTGCGCGTCGGCGATGTCGATCTCGAGGGGCCGCTGCGCGTGCGACTACATGGCAAGGGCGACAAGTGGCGGGGCTGCCCCATCTGGCCCGAAACGGCCGCTTTGCTCAAGGAATTGGATACGGTGCAGGGCGGCGACGCGAAAGCAGCACTCTTCGTTTCGAGTCGACGCCAACCGCTGACGCGCTTTGGTATCTACAAACTCGTCAGGCGGAACACGCAGAACCTTGTGCGAAGCGATGGCCACGATCAAGGCAGGAATATTTCGCCCCATGTGTTTCGACACACGACCGCGGTCCGATTGCTGGAGTCGGGAGTTGAAACCAACGTCATCCGTGCCTGGCTCGGTCATGTCAGTCTCGACACAACTAATCGGTACGCCGAGATCACGATGCGAACCAAGCAAGCCGCTCTCGCAGCATGCATGCCTCCGACGGCTTCGGCGGCATCCCCGCCTCGCGACGGATGGCACCAAGACAAAGACCTGATGAAGTGGCTGCAATCGCTTTGAAGCTTATGTGCCTCGCGGCCGGTGACTCGTCAATGCCGGTGCGCGTCTCAGGCCGCTAGGGCACAAAACGAGTCCGGGCACAAAACTACGACAACATGAAGACCGCCGTCGACAAGGTTGGGCCGGGCAAGGAGAGAGCCATCAATGCGCGGTTCCACGCGATGTGCGGCCACTATCTCTTCGAGCCTGAATTCTGCAACCGAGCGGCCGGCTGGGAGAAAGGCATCGTCGAGAAGAACGTTCAGGACCGGCGCCGACAGATTTGGCACGATGCAATCAATATCCGGTGGGAATCGCTCGAGGTCCTTAACATATGGTTGGCCGAGCGATGCCAACAGGCCTGGAAGCAGCTGAGACATCCACAATGGCCGGAACTGAGCGTCGAAGACGCCTTGGCCGACGAACGTCCACGGCTGATGCAGGTTCCAAAGCCCTTCGACGGCTACATTGAGAAGCCGGTGCGCGTCTCGCCGACGAGTTTGGTGCATCTCGACCGGAACCGTTACAGCGTGCCGACGGAGTATGCCCATCAAATCGTCAGCCTCCGGAGCTATCCAACCTACATCAGCGTCGTGGCGGATGGCGCCGAGATTGCGCGCCATCCACGCAGTTTCGACCGTTATCAAACCTTCTACGACTGGCGGCACTACATCAATCTCGTGGAGCGTAAGCCCGGTTCCTTGCGAAACGGGGCCCCGTTCTTGACGATGCCCGAACCAATGCTTCGTCTGCAGAGACACTTGTTGAAGCAAACCGGTGGCGACCGCGTGATGGTTCAGGTTCTCGCTGCGACTCCCGTTCATGGATTGGAAGCCGTGCTCGTCGCCGTGGAATTAGCGCTCGAGTCCGGACGCCCGAGCGGTGACCATGTCCTCAACATCCTTGCTCGACTAAAAAGTCCGTCGCAGCGTCCGGGTGACGTTGTGAGAACAGCAATCACGCTCAAGGTCGAACCGCTTGCAGACGTTCGCCGTTACGAGCGGCTGCGAGTTACGCGCAATGAGGAGGATGGTCATGTCGAATGAAACAGCTGCACTTCTCAAATCGTTGAAGCTTCACGGAATGGCGCAAGCATGGCCCGAACTGGTAGCGCAGGCGCGTCACAACGACTTCGACCCGGAGCAATTCATGCAGATGCTGCTGAAGGCGGAGACTGCTGAGCGGCAGGTCCGGTCAATCAACTACCAAATGGCCGCAGCTCGTTTCCCTGCCCATCGTGACATCGCCGGGTTCGACTTCGGGCAGGCGAATGTCGATGAAGCTCTTGTGCGAGAACTCCATACTGTTCGATTCTGCGAATCCGCGCAAAACATTGTGTTCATCGGTGGCCCGGGCACAGGAAAGACGCATCTTGCGACGTCCATCGGCATCGAAGCGATACAGCATCACGGGAAGCGAGTTCGATTCTTTACCACCGTTGAGCTTGTGAATCAGCTCGAAGCCGAGAAGGCCGCCGGCAAACCGGGACAGCTGGCGAATCGCTTGATGTACGTCGACGCCATCGTTCTGGACGAGCTGGGCTATCTCCCATTCACTCAAACGGGTGGCGCACTGTTGTTTCATCTCTTCTCGAAACTATACGAGCGTACGAGCATTCTCGTTACGACCAACCTAAGCTTCACCGAATGGTCGAACGTGTTCGGCGACGCGAAGATGACGACTGCGCTGCTTGACCGTCTGACGCACCACTGCCATATCGTCGAAACAGGCAACGATTCTTGGCGCTTCAAAAACAGCACCGCGGGGCAGCCCGCTTCGCGGGCTGCAACCCGGAAAAGCTCACCCAGACGACAAAAAGAGGAGGAAATCGACGCACCAGAATGATGTTTCTGCACATCAGGGGTGGGTCAATTTTAGATGCAAAAAGTGGGGGTGCGGCTTTCGGGGGTGCGGTCGAATTGCTCGCAGAGAAATGGCCGCAAGGCCCGAGAGGGGTGTGTTCTGGAACCAAATTCTAGCCAATCCGTGGTCCGTTGGTGCTCTGAGATCGTGCGGAAGTTCGCGATGATTTGAGCAAATCGTCGATGGTCGGACAGCGTATCGAAGCGTCCGTCGTAGATCGAGCGCAGCGTTCCGAGATCGGGCGGCTGGACATGCAGTTGTCGACCGAGGTGCCGCCACAGCATCGCAGGTATCTGGCGATATGAATCCAGCGATCGGCCGGACATTCGTATGAACCCGACGTGCAACGCAACGGCGAGACGATATAATTCAGATCGCCGCGTCTCGATGAGCGCGATCTCTTGCTTCGAGAACGTGAAGAAAGTGTTGAGTTCAAACTCGCTCAGATCGCGGGGTACTTGACGGATCCCAAGATAGCCTGTTCGCCAGCTTTCCATCGTCTGTGCTCCGCGGCGATCACGAAGCGATCCAGCCTAGCGGCGCAAAATCGGCGGCGCTACGGTACAAATCGGGATGCCGACCTGGCATCGGCTGTCCAGCCGACAGCAACCAGCGGCGATTCTTTACAATTGACATAATGTAGCGCGAAACGAGTCTAGTCAGCGGATGGTTCTTGACATAAGGCCTCCCGAATTAAAATGCGATAAGTTAGGTTATGTAAAATTGCTACGGTATGCGAAGCAGACGGTTTTTTGCTCAGGACGCGCAGCGAAACACCGAGCTTCAGTTTCAGGGTCCGGCTGAATCCGGCGACCCTCCAGCCACGGCGTCTCCGGAGCGTGTTCTCAATTCAGACGCCTTTCCTCGATATTTTGAGACTGCTCGCCAGCCCGCCAACGACGGTGGAACTTGCGACTCAAAGACAGACGCGAAAGTGACCGGCGTTGTTGAATCGGCGTATCAGACGCTCAAGAGGATCATCGGTCTGCCGGGGTCCCGGATGCCCTCTGTTGCCACGACCGCAGCAATCCGTTGCCGATTGAGTTGGAACGCGAGCTGAAGTTGTGATACAGATGCGTCTCGACGTGACGAAGAACACATCGGAGGACTTTGCGATGTTGCGGCGCTTTGGCCTCTTTGGGCCGCCCGCACTGATCTTCTACGACAGTAACGGAAGACAGGAACGCGACGCGCAGCTCGTCGGATTCGTCGGTGCCGATGCGTTCCTGGCGCACCTGAAGAAGTGGGGACAGTGAAATGAAGCCATCTGACGACGTCATGCGGGACCGGTACGACATGGATGATCGTCGGCCCGGTCCCTGCGCACGTGGAAGCGAACCCCATTTATCGGTCCGTTCGGACGGTGCCTACTGACGAGTTACGTTTTTCGCACATTAGCGGCCCGAGATCTGATCGTGTTGATCCGCACTCGGCGATCTTTCACCGGCATGGGTTGTAGCAGCGTGAATCTCTTTGTTGCGCGCAAGTACCGCCTCGGTCGGTGGATATTGAGTCTTGCTTGCCGGTGTGATGCCCTCGTGACGAGCTTGAATGAGTTCTTGACGGACTTGCTCACGCGACTTGGACTGCGCGATCGCCACTTCCGAAACCAGACCCAGCGTCGCACATACAGTCAGCATCGCGCCCACAACCTTCTTCGCATTCATTTCAGTTTCTCCAGGAGTTAATTGCCGAATGGCAATTCTGTGAGTGGATTATGGCAACTGGACGCTTTGCCAACATGATCTGAATATGAAAGTATCGTCATTTTGATCTCATAGACCAGGCTCTGATAGAAGCCTTGCAGAGCGCGTTCGTCTCAAATGAATGAGGGCGATCAAGATTGATTCCTAGTGGACCATTCGCTCGATTACTGCGACCAACTTTCGCTGTGTGCCTTGCCCTTCGCGTTGTGCCCTTTCCCAAGACCTATCCTATAAAACCCGTTCTTCACAACGCCGTCCCTTTCATTCCATTTCAATCGTCAACACGCGGCGCGACGATTCTTGCGTCACTCGGCTCGATCCCGCGGAAAGATACACGGGTGTGCCTTCACGTGCAGATTCGCGCTCGTACAAGGATGCCCCGCATAATCGACTTGGTTGTTGGATGGTAGCGCCGAGGACTTTTGTTTCGTGACGTCGTTGGATGACGGCAACATGTTTGCATCGAACGAACCAAACTGAGCGCATCCCGCAAGGGTAATTGCGGTGATTGCAGTACATGCAACAAGCGTCTTTCTACGCATAAGGTCCACCAATCTGAGTTAATCCTGACTCCACCGCTCTGCTCTCAGAGATCGAGCAGATTTACAGTGTTATGGTGGCTTAGAAGCGAATTGCGGCGATGACGCGGAAATGATATTTTCATCATGTTGGCGTCATCTACGTGCTTGCGAATACGGTGACGAACGGTCCCTCCTTCACTTATCTTCTCTCTAACAGATTTCTCATTTTCGCGTCACGCTGACGAAGGGGCTAACACGCATACTGTTCTCCAAGACGCGCCGATTGGGCGTCTGAATCAACGGAGAAAAGAGATGAAAGCAATCAAATTCGCAGCGTTGCTTGTTACCGCGTCTGTCACGCTCGGCGCAATTTCAAACGTTGCTATGGCGCAAGGTAAGTCACGCGCACAAGTCCATCAGGAGCTTGTCCAGGCTCAGCACGAGGGCGTTGTGCCGACGAGCAAGACCCAGTATCCGCCTACTGAAGCGCAAGTCGCTCGCAATAAGCAAGTGCACGCCACGTCTCGACATGCTGGCGAAGTAACGCCAAACGTGGATCATCACGACTCGGTTGCTGCTCGATAGCGCCGTCTGATCGCAAATAACGCGCGCGTGATTGAGCTCTGCGCGCGTTCGCTTTTTCTCGGTCGACGGCGATAAACCACTTCAACGCGTTGATTGAAAATCAGAGCGCAGGTGGGACGTCTCGAATACGTTGGATCGGAAAGCTAACCCAGAACCTTGTTTTGACATGGGGTTGACTCTCGACTCCGCAGTTTCCCCCGTGACTGCCAGCAATAGATTTCACAATAGCGAGACCGAGACCAGAGCTGGATGATCGCGAATGGCGAGAGGGATCGACACGGTAGAACCTGTCAAAGATGCGATCCACGTGTACCGGTTCGATTCCTGGTCCGGTGTCCGTGACGCTAATGACAGACTGGTCGCCGCGTTCCTCGCAACTAACATCGATTGTGCTACCAGAAGGCGCATGAGCGATCGCATTGGAGACGAGATTGCTCAGCGCTCGTTGAAAAAGAAGCAGATCAGCATCTATACGCGCGTGTCCAGAAATGCGGATACTCAAATCTGTGTCCTCCGCCAACGACTCATAGAAGCCCGCTACCCTGCCTGCCTCCAATGCTCCATCGAGCCGTCTGATCTTCAGCATTGCATCAGCTTGTTCGGCACGCGCGATGAAAAGCATATCTTCGATCATTCGCGAGAGGCGTTGATACTCGTCGATGCTCGATTCAATTACGTCCTTATAATCTTGCGCGGAACGCTCGTGGGTCAAGGCAACTTGTGCCGCCGCCTGTAAGTTGGTGAGCGGGGTGCGCATGTCATGCGCAAGGTTTGACGAAAACTCGCTTAAACGCGTGAACGACTCGTTGAGCCGTTCGACCATGCCGTTGAAGGCGAGTTCGAGTTCCTTGAGCTCACCGGACGTATCCAGTGACGGCAAGGGATGCGCGAGTCTCGAAGTGGACATCTGCTCGGCGCGAGCGGCGAGCTGCCTCAAGGGTTTTAGGCCAAATCTGGCAATCCCGTATGCGAGCGCTGAGGCGAGCATCACCCCGAGTACTTCGATCACAATGATCGTATAAGCATAAGCTCGAAGAAGTTCTGCATCATTCTTGCCGTCGTACTGCAGCACGACGCGAACACTCTCGCCAGGCGAAGCGTTTAGCGGCGTCGCGGCGGTGAGATAGCGCTTCTTGGAGTTCGATCTGTCAAGGCTAACCGCGTAGGGCGACCGCTTGGCGATCATCGGCGTGGACGGTTGGAACCCGGGCGTCTGAAGCAACCGTGCTCCTTTACTATCGTAGATCGCCATGGCCATGTTGGGGTGATCATGAAGCTGATCCGTCCACATCTCCGGATTGCGCGCGATCTCGTCCGCGGTTTTGATCTCGTCGAAGTGGCTCCTGAGCGCCGTCAGAATGCTCGACATCTGCTCGGTCGCGGTCCATTCAATACGGCTTCGCAAAGCCTCGTAGAGCGCCAGGCCGCTCAAAGCGAGCACAGTCGAAGTGGACACGACGATCAGGACGGTCAACCTGGCGCGCAGGGTTCTCGGAAAGTCGCGCTTCATCGTCTGACGCTTGAGGTTCTCACTTGCCATCCCTGACTTCGAGTACGTATCCCATGCCGCGCACGGTGTGAATAAGCTTGGGCTCGTAATTGTCGTCGACTTTGGAACGAAGCCGCCTGATGGACGAGTCGACCACATTCGTATCGCTATTAAAGTTCATGTCCCAAACCTGAGAGGCGATCGTCGCGCGTGGCAGAATTTCACCCTTACGGCGCATGAGCAACCACAGCAAAGCAAATTCTTTCGCCGTCAAGAGGATCGAGCTGCCCTGTCTTAAGGCCTTCCGTTTGGTCAAATCGAGTTCAAGATCGGCCACACGGATGGTGCTCGAATCACTCGGCTGACCTCGTCGGAGAATAACCTTGATGCGAGCGGTGAGCTCCACGAAATCAAACGGCTTCGAAAGATAATCGTCGGCGCCAAGCTCGAGTCCCTTGACCCGATCGCCCACATCGTCTCGCGCCGTCAGAAAAAGCACGGGGGTCTTCTTCGTGCGACGCAGGTTTTGCAACACTGACCATCCGTCCTGGCCGGGCAGCATCACGTCCAGGATCAGAAGGTCGTAGTCTTCCGTTTCAGCCTGATACTGGCCTGATAAGCCGTCCTCAACCCAATCGACGGTGTACCCGGCCTCGGAAAGCCCCCGTTTCAGATAGAGGCCCATCTTCGCCTCGTCTTCGACAATCAGAATTCGCATTACACGTTACCTCGGGAGTGACGCATGCGCCGCTGAAGCCAGCTTGGCGCGAGAAAGCCGAAGCGCTTTTCGAACACGGCGCGCATCGATGTCGAGTGGCTCACCCGATACAGCACCGGTAAAACCAGCAAGGTCAGAGCGGTGGACGACAGAATGCCACCGATCACTACGGTCGCTAGCGGCCGCTGAACTTCCGAGCCCGTGCCGGTTGCGAAGGCCATCGGCAGGAACCCGAGCGAGGCGACGAGCGCGGTCATCAGCACAGGCCTCAGGCGAGTCAGCGCACCTTCCCTGACCGCGACGTCGAGCTCCGCCCCGCCCTCTCGCAGGCTCCGGATGAACGATATCATCACGAGGCCGTTGAGCACCGCGACGCCCGACAAGGCGATAAAGCCGACCGCCGCCGTAATCGACAACGGAATGCCGCGCAGCCAAAGCGATACGACACCGCCACTCAGTGCGAAAGGAATGCCGGTGAACACCAGCAAACCGTCCTTCACGTTGTTAAACATCACGAACAGCAGCACAAACACCATGAACAGCGCCAGGGGTACCACGAGCTTCAGCCGCTCGCTTGCGCTCTGGAGTTGTTCGAACTGGCCACCCCACGACACCCAGTAGCCGGCCGGGATTTGTACATCCTGCTGGATCTGCTGGCGTGCATCGGCCACGAACGAGCCCACATCGCGCCCGCGCACGTTCGCGCTCACCACGACGCGCCGCTTTCCGTCTTCGCGGCTGATCTGGTTCGGTCCGGGTCCGACCTCGATTGTCGCGAGTTCTGCCAGCGGAACGTACGGCGCCTGCACGACCGGCCCGCTCGCGGGCGCCAACGCCGCCGCGGGAAGCGCAATCGGCAACCGCTTGATCGCCTCAATATCCGAGCGCAGCTCGTCGGGCAGACGCACGACGATGTCAAAGCGCCGGTCGCCCTGAAACAGCGTTCCCGCTTTCTGACCACCGACCGCTGCGGCGATCGCATCCTGAATATCGGCAACCGTGACGCCGTACCGGGCCAGCTTCTCCCGCTCGAGATTGATGGTCAGCACCGGCAGGCCTGTCGTCTGCTCGACCTTCACTTCGGACGCGCCCGACACCTTGTTCAGCGCCGCCGCGATCCTCTCGCCCGTACTGTTGAGCACCGACATATCGTCGCCAAAAATCTTGACGGCCACGTCGCTACGGACGCCGGAAATCAGCTCGTTAAAACGTAGCTGGATCGGTTGCGAAAACTCATACGCGTTACCCGGCAGTTCGGCGAGAACCGTCTCGATCTCCTTGATGAGATCGTCACGCGACTTGTCAGGATCTGGCCAATCCTTCGTCGGCTTCAGCATCACATAGCCATCGGACAGATTCGGCGGCATGGGATCGGCCGCGATTTCTGCCGTGCCGGTACGCGCGAACACCCGATCGATCTCGGGAAAGCGCTGCTTGAGCGTTTTCTCGATCGTTTTCTGCATGTCGAGCGACTGAGACAGACTTGTGCCGGGAATGCGCAGCGCGGCCACGGCGAGATCGCCCTCGTTGAGGCTTGGAATGAATTCGCTACCGAGTCGGGTCGCAAGTCCCATCGTCAGTGCAACGATGACCACAGCACCGCTCAGCACGCGCTTGGGTTGCGCCATGAACCGAGTCAGCACAGGCTCATAGGCGCGCCGCGCCCAGCCCATGATGCGGTTTTCTTTCTCTTCTACACGCTCGCCAATGAATAGAGCGACCGCCGCCGGAATGAACGTCACGGTCAGCACCATCGCCGCCGCCAGGGCCATGACGACCGTGACGGCCATCGGATGGAACATTTTGCCTTCCACGCCAGTGAGCGCGAAGATCGGCAGATACACCACCATGATGATGAGCTGCCCGAAGATGAGGGCCCGCCGCGCCTCCTGCGATGCGCCGAACACTTCGGCAAACCGTTCCTCGCGCGTCAGCGGTCTGCCAAGCAGAGTTTGTGCATGCGCGAGCCGCCGCACGCAGTTTTCGACGATCACCACCGCACCATCGACGATGATGCCAAAGTCGAGCGCTCCGAGACTCATGAGGTTCGCACTCACCTTCGCGTTCACCATACCGGTGAAGGTCATCAGCATCGACAGCGGAATGACGAGCGCCGTGATGATGGCCGCGCGGATGTTGCCCAGGAAGAGGAACAGAATGACGATGACCAGCACCGCACCTTCGAGAAGGTTCTTCTTGACCGTGTCCACGGCCTTCTCGACCAGATTGGTCCGGTCATACACAGGAATGGCGCGCACGCCCTTGGGCAGCGAACGATTGACGTCGTCCATCTTGAGCGCGACGGCTTTCGATACCGCGCGGCTGTTCTCTCCCATCAGCATGAAGACCGTGCCGAGCACCACTTCTTCACCATTGGACGTCGCAGCACCCGTACGCAGTTCACGCCCCGTGTCGACCTGCGCGATGTCCTTCACGCGAACGGGCACGCCCCCCACGTTCGTCAGTACGACATTCGCCAGATCTTCCGCCGAGCGCGCCTGACCCGGCACGCGTACCAGATACTGTTCGCCGCGTTTCTCGATATAGCCCGCGCCGACATTGTCGTTGTTGCGCTCGACCGCCCGCACGACGTCTGCCAGCGTCGAGCCATACGACATGAGCTTGGTCGGGTTCGGCGCGATGCGAAACTCCTTGACGTATCCGCCGATGGAATTCACCTCAGTCACGCCCGGCACATTACGAAGCTGAGGCTTCACGACCCAGTCCTGGAGCTCGCGCAGATCCGACGACGTGTAACGCGTCCCGTCAGGCTTACGCGCAGACGGATCCGCTTCTACGGTCCAGAGATAAATTTCGCCGAGTCCTGTCGAAGTCGGGCCCATTGCAGGCGTTGCACCGGGCGGCAACTTGTCCTTTGCTTCCTGAATCCGCTCGTTGACCAGCTGACGCGCGAAGTAAATGTCCGTGCCGTCCTTGAAGATGACCGTCACTTGCGACAAGCCATATCGCGAGATCGAGCGCGTTTCCTCCAGGTTCGGCAGACCCGCCATCGCTGTCTCGACGGGATAAGTGATGCGCTGCTCCGCCTCGAGGGGCGAATAGCCTGGAGCAGAGGTGTTGATCTGCACCTGAACGTTGGTGATGTCGGGCACGGCATCGATCGGCAGCTTCTGATAGCTGTACATGCCGAAGGCGGCCACTGCAGCGACCGCGAGCATGACAAGCCAGCGGTGCGCGATCGCGAAGCGAATCAATCGCTCAAACATGGAATGGTCCTCTGATGCAGCAGGAAGCGCGCGGCGCGAAGGGCCGCGTCGTTATGTAGCGGGTTGCGCTGTTCATTCTTCTTCGGCGCTACCTTTACCGAGCTCCGCCTTCAGCACGAAGCTGTTCGCCGCAACGTACTGCTGGCCAGGGTGCAGGCCCCGGACGACTTCGGTGACCCGTTCATCACGACGACCCGTTTCGACAGCCTGAGCGACGAATCCCTTGGACGACTGGACAAACACAGACGGCGCGCCATCGACGTCCTGAAGGGCGTCGCTCGCAACGGAGATCAGCACGTCCTGCTTGCCTGCGTCGACTGAGACATTGACGAACATGCCGGGCCGCCATGCGCCGTCGGGATTTGGCAGCACGACCCGTGCGGGTGCGGTGCGCGTCTGTTCACCCAACAATGCGCCGACATAGGCGATGGGCCCGCGCGAGGTCGATTCGAACGCTGCGGCGCTCACGGTGGCTTCCCGTCCCACGCGAACGTCGTTGAGCCGCTGTGCCGGCACCGCCATTTCTGCCCAAACGCTGGAAAGGTCCGAGATCACAAAGACATTGGCGTCCGCGGTGATGGCCTCGCCCGGTGTCGCATGCTTCTCGACCACGGTCCCTGAAAAAGGCGCACGCAACTCGTACTGATTCAGGCTAGCGGAGCCCGCAGGCGCATTGATCGCGGCGAGCTTCTGGCGAGCGTTCTGCGCCGCGATCTCCGCTTCGCGCAATTGCACCTGTGCTTGCAGGAAGTCCTGCTCGGCGGACACGCGTTCTTTCCACAACGTCTGCTCCCGATCGTATGTCGTGCGCGCGGCCGACAGACGCCGCTCGGCCGTCAACAGTTCGCTGCGAAGATCCGCCAGACCGGTGCTCGCGATCACGGCAAGCACCTGCCCCTTCTTTACGTTCTGCCCGATGGACACATCCACGCGTTCGACGATCCCGGCCACGCGAGGCACGACGTGAGCTGTGCGATCCTCGTTGAACTTGATCTCGCCGGGCAACTGAAACGAGGTTGCGATCTGCGCCGGACCGACCTTGGCCAGATCGATCTTGGAGGTCTTCAGTTGCTCCTCGGACAGCACCACCGTCCCATCGGTGCGGGAATATTCGAATGAGGCATTGCGACCGCCTCCTTTGACCTCGATGATCGCATCGAACACGTGCGGTTTCGCAATGGGCTCGGTGGACGTGTATTTCTGCGCGGAATGCCTAAACTGCAACGTTTCTTTCTGCCCGTCGTAACGGGTCACGGCTGCCGAGACCACCACTTCCCTCGACAGCGGCTTGCCATCGCTCGCGGGGTAAACGATGAGACGCGAGTCACCGGGCTTCTCGGCGAGCACGACTTCGAGCGTGAGCGGGCCATTTTTCAGGAGGACGCCGCCGTGCTGTCCGGCACTGGCATTCGCCTCGCCCTGTTGAGCCTCGGCGACCGGGGGCTCGAGCGCAGGCGCTTCCTTTTTTTGCGTCATCGCGTAGGCGGCAATGATGATGCCGATCCCACCGAGAGCGGTCATGAGGAAGTATGTTCTACGGCGCGGCATGGTGATTCCTTCAGGGTAAAGTGTTCTTCGACAGCGAGACGGCGGGAAGTGGCGTGCCAACCAGGCGCCCCACTTCGGCATACGCAAGGTGAGCGTCGGTGAGCGCCTGCACGTATTGCGATTGCGCTTGGAACAGCGTGCGCTGTGCATCGAGCACATCGAGGAAAGCAAACTTGCCGAGTTCAAATCCTCTCGACATGGCGTTCAATGCATCTTTGGAGGCCGGCAGCACGTCGTCCTTGAGCCTGCGAGCCGCCTGAACCGATGTTTCGTAGTTCGCATACGCGCGGGTCAACTCCAGTTGCAGCCGCAAGCGCTCGTTATCGAAATCGGCGCTGGCTTTCTCGGCTTTGTGAGCCGCCTCTAAAAGCGCACCTTTATTCGTGTCGAAGAGAGGCAGCGGAATCGATACGCCGATGACGGCCTGATTGTCGGGAATGCCACCGGTGATGACCCGCTTCATACCGGCGCTGACCGTGATATCTGGGATGCGCTTGGCTCGCTCAACGGAGATCGCAGCGTCTGAACGCAACATTTCGGCGCGGGCCACGCGCGAGCCTGGGCTATCGTTCAATTGACTGACGAGTACCGAGAGCGGCTCAAGACTCGGCACCGACTCAATATCGCCTCCGGCTGCGCTGCCCCGCACTTGCGCGTTGCCGGTGACGGATGCCAGACGCTCGCGAGCGGTCAAGACACGCGCAGTTGCATTCGTCACTTCGATCTGGACAGCACTCGCGGCAATGCGCGCCTTGGTGGCTTCGACCGGCGAAACCTTGCCTGCGCGCGCACGCTTCTCCGCAAGATCGGCAGAGCGGGCCGCGATGTCGCCGGATTCACGCGCGACCTGCTCTTGCCGCTGCGCGGCGAGCTCTTCGTAGAACGCGGAGATGACGTCTGCCCGCAATGCCGCGCCTCTGCCGTCGAGCGCGGCGAGCGCAACCTCTCGACCATAGGACGCCACGTCCAGCCGTGCCTGACGTTTGCCGCCGAGTTCGATAAGCTGGTTCACGGTCGCCGTGCTCGTGCGCTCCGTACCACCAAACCCTTCCTGCAGAAGCGACAATTCGGGGTTGGGCCTGGCGCCGGCCTGCATCAATGCGCCGGCCGATGCGTCCGAGTCCGCCCTCGCGCCTCGCAAGAGGGGGTTGCTCTGCGCGGCAAGCCCAAGCACGTCGATCAATGAAACTTGCGGCAGATCCGTTGGTGAAACGCTCGGAGACTGCGGCAAGCCGCCCTCATCCGCAATCGGCTGAACGGGAGACGCCTGTGTGTAGTTTGATGTTGTGACCGCCAGGAGAGCCATGACGGCAAGGGTTCGCGTGAGCATGTGCGACATTGAAGGATGGGGGTGATGCGATGCTACGGTTCTATCGCAGTGCCAAGATGAGATCAAAATGAAATTTTTGTCATCTTCGGGCAAGCCACTAACCGCACAATTTCTGACTCAGTACGCTGGGTCCTCGGCTTTATGCCGTTGCAAAAAAGCGTGCGTCCCGTGGGAGAACGGGCCGCAGCAATATCGAGTTTATTTAGAACAAAGCGGTCGCAAGCTGTTGCGACCAGCATCTCACTCAAGTCGAGTTACTGGCCGGCATTCGCTTCCGAGGTTGTGGGCTTCGCGATTTCTTCAGGATGTGCCCGCAGGTACGCGTCGCGGTTCTTCTTCTTTGATGCCGCCGTGGGCGGGTACTCGCTTCGCCTGAAGGGCAGTACGCCGTCTTTATAGGCTTGCTCGAGTTCTTGACGCGTTTGCTCCCGCGTTTTCCCCTCGTTCAATGGACCTTCGTGCGCTTGCGCCAAGCCGGCCATCAACAAGGCCGTTGCAACAACAACTTTCGATTTCATCGGTGAACTCCACACTGAGCCGCATATGGCTCAACTCAGTGTGGAGTGCCGACGGTGCGTCTCAATGACGCGAAGATGAGAAAATTGTCATCTTGCCCGCAGAATGGTCATCCCGTCTTGACCGTCGCTTCAATGACGAAGAAGACGATGAAACCGACAAAGAACGCTGTGGTTGCAAGCGCAGTTTCAGCCACCTCATGCGCTTCCACGAGCAACTCCTCGGTCACCAGATAAATGAGCGCAACGGTTCCCAGCCCGAGGAGTGCCGCGTAATAGACCGAGGGTAAGTTGGCAAGTGCGCCATGGGCCGCCACAGCCGATACCGAGAGCAGTGCAGAAAGCGCAATCGGGACGACGATTGCCCAAAGGCTACGCACCCCGGAAGCGCTCAGCGCTGCGCTGACAGATAGCGCCAGAAAAAGCACTTCGAGGGTAAGCGCGATGGTTAGGATCACGCCAGTTTCCTCTCCCGCCGCGAAGGCAATTCCCAGCACAAGTCCGTCGATGATCAGGTCGACCGCAGTCACGACCACGAGGCCGGTTGGAAGCGCGGAACCTTCAAGTCGTTCTTCCAGACGGTTGCAGACCGCCTTGATGCCCAGCATCAGTCCTAAGCCCAGTGCAAACCCGATAACGACCGGCCACAGGGCATGCTTGCGGTCTTCGGGAAGCAATTCGAGCGCCGCGGCGGCGAACACGATGCCCGCCGTGAAGTGCTGGATGACGCTGGTGGTGCGTGGGCTAGGCTTGCGCGCCGACGCGATCACAGCACCTGCGGCAGCGGCGAGCACAGGTGGCAGCGTGAGGAGTGCAAGTTTAGCAGCGGGTGTCACGTGGTCACCTGTGTGCCGCACTGGCTACAAAACTTCGCGCCCGGCGCCAACGGCTGATTGCACTTCGTGCAGGCTTGCGGCGTGAGCGAGCTCGCGCACTGGCTACAAAAGCGAGCGCCTTCGGCATTGGCCGCGCCACATTTTGGGCACGTCAGGCCCGGCTGCGCTGCGGGAGCAGCGCCGGGCGTCCTGCCCCACCCTTCATTGGAAGCGCGACTGCGTTCGTCGACATACCCACCATTGTTGCCGTGGTTGCTTCCGTGATGACCGCGTCTGTCGTCGTGCGATCCACCATGCGAGCTTCCGTGCCCACGATCGTGACCTCCACTGTTGTGGCCACCGTGATGACCTCCGAATATCCTTTCAAGCCAGTTCATGGGTCATCTCCCGTTTCGGTTGAAATCTCGATTTACTTGCGAAGTAGTCGCAGTCCATTCCCCACGACCAGCAGACTCGCTCCGACGTCCGCAAATACAGCCATCCACATGGTGCCCAAGCCGCCGATGGTCAGCGCGAGAAACACGGCCTTGATCCCCAGTGCTAGTGTGATGTTCTGAACTAGAATGCTGTGCGTCGCCCTCGAAAGCCGTATGAACGTCGGAATCTTGCGCAGATCGTCATCCATCAGCGCGACGTCGGCGGTCTCGATTGCGGTATCCGTTCCCATCGCGCCCATCGCGAAGCCGATATCAGCTTGTGCAAGCGCCGGTGCATCGTTGATGCCATCGCCGACCATCCCCACCATCGACCGACCGTCCGAGAGCGTCTTCACGACTTCGAGCTTGTCTTCCGGAAGCTGATTGCCTTCCGCGCGATCGATGCCGACCTGACTCGCAATGGCCGACGCCGTGTGAGGGTTGTCGCCAGTCAGCATCGCCGTTCGAACGCCCAGTGCGTGCAACTCGGATATGGCGGCCTTGCTGCTGTCCTTCACGGTATCAGCTACCGCGAAGAGTCCGAGAACGCGAGTCTCGTCGATCAGCATCACGACCGTCTTGCCCTCCCGCTCGAGTACATCCAGTCGGGATTCGAGCTCGACCGAACAGCGACCGAGCTCCTCGACGAGCCGGTGATTGCCCAACGAGTAGCGCTGCCCATTCACGACGCCTGCGACGCCCCGGCCCGGAATCGCCTCGAACGCATCGACGCTCAGTCGAGCGACGCCGTTTGCATCACCCGCTTGCGCGATTGCCAATGAGACGGGGTGATCTGAGCGCCCCGCGAGACTCGCCGCGATGGAGCGAACCATCATGCTGTCTTGATCGACCGCGCGAAGTTCGAATTCGGTCTGAACGGGATTGCCGTGCGTGATCGTGCCGGTCTTGTCGAGCGCCAGCCAGGCAAGTTTGCGGCCCAGTTCGAGATAGGTGCCGCCCTTCACCAGAATCCCGTGGCGCGCCGCGGCGGCGAGGCCGCTGACGATCGTGACCGGCGTGGAAATGACCAACGCGCACGGGCAGGCGATCACGAGCAGCACGAGGGCCTTGTAGATCCAGTCGAACCACGCGCCCGCGAAGAACAGCGGCGGAACGACGGCAACGCCGATGGCCAACACGAAAACGATCGGCGTGTAGACGCGCGCAAACTGATCGACGAAGCGTTGTGTCGGCGCCTTGGCGCCTTGCGCCTCCTCGACCGCATGAATGATTCGTGCAAGCGTCGTGTTGTTGGCCGCCGCCGTCACCCGGTATTCGAACGAGCCAGCCTCGTTGATCGTGCCAGCGAAGACGGCGTCGCCCTGCGCCTTGTCGACCGGCAAGCTCTCGCCGGTGATCGGCGCCTGATTCACCGTCGAGCGGCCGCTCACAATTTCTCCGTCGAGTCCGATTCGCTCGCCGGGCTTCACACGCACCACGGCCCCAATGGTGACCTGCGCGGCCTCGATCTCCGCCCATGATCCATCCGCCTGTTTGACGGTCGCCTTGTCGGGAGCAAGGCGCATCAGACCTTGAATCGCATTGCGCGCGCGGTCCAGCGATTTCGCCTCGATGAGTTCCGCAATGGTGAAAAGGACCATCACCATCGCGGCCTCGGGCCACTGCCCGAGCAGCAGCGCGCCCGTCACGGCAATGCTCATCAGCGCGTTGATGTTGAGATTGCGGTTCCGAATGGCAATCCAGCCTTTCTTATAGGTTCCGAGACCGGAGCAAGCGACGGCCAGGAGCGCAAGGGCCGCTACGACCCAGACCGGCGCGCCCGCCCAACTGGCAGCCTCCGAGCCAACCGCGGCCGCACCGGCCACCGCAAGAGGCCACCAGGGCTTGCGCACCTCGGATGCGGCAGGCGAGGCACCTGGATCGCCTGCTGCGCCCGCGACCTCGGGCTTAAAGCCGAGCGTGCCGAGTGCCTTGACGATGGCGTCGAGCCCGTCCGGCCGGTGCACCACCGTCAACACGCGTTGCATCAAATTGAACTGAAGCTCAGCCACCTCGGGCATGCCGCCCAGCTTCTTGCGGATGAGCGCTTCTTCGGTCGGGCAATCCATTTGCAGGATGCGCATCTGGGTGCGGATCGAGCCGCCCACGGCAACCGCTCCGGCAAGGGCCTGGAAGGAGGTTGGCGCAGTGCCGCAGCACGAGTCGCCATGGTCGTGCGCCTCATGGGAATGTTCGCCGCCGTTGGCGTGAGCATGTGCGTGGGGATGATCGCCACCTTGGGAATGATCGTGGTCGTGGTGATCGTCCGCGCCGTGGTCGCGGTTCCCATGTGCGTGCTCGTGCTTTTGCGTCCCGCTTGACGCTTGCAAGTCAAGGGGTAGCTGCGCAGGTCCGCTGCAGCAAACCGCCTCGCCACAACCCGCTATGGGATCGTTCCCCGGTTCCCGCTTCGACTTGTCAGCGAGCGCTTGAGCGGTCGTCTTGTCTTCGCCGTGTGCCATGCTCGTATCCTTATTCTGCTGTATGCTCGCAGTACACACCTTGAAGTTGCTTCAAGGTCAAGGATTTTTTTTGAGAAGGGACGCCAAAGATGAGGATCGGGGAATTAGCGAAACTGGCGAACTGCACGACTGAGACGATTCGCTTTTACGAGAAAGAGGCGCTCCTCCCTCCGCCCGAGCGAAACGGCGCGAACTATCGTAGTTACACCGCAAGCCACGTCGATCGGCTTCGTTTCATCCGGAATTGTCGCGCGCTCGATATGACGCACGACGAAGTGCGGGCGCTGCTGGTTGCCTCCGACGACCCGTCCGGCGGTTGCGAAAACGTGAACGCGCTCGTGGATGAGCACATTGCGCACGTCGACGAACGGATTGCTGAACTCACGCATCTGCGTCAGCAATTGACGGCGTTGAGGCAGCGATGCGGCGGAGGGGCAGTCGTCGAGAACTGCGGCATTGTTCAAGGCTTGACATCGATGGACACGATCTCGCCGAAGCCCCGCACGACCCACTTGGGATAGAAACTTCGGGCATCCGCGTTCGTTTCAACGCTCAGTCTGGACGTCCTCCGCCCGCGAACTCCTCTCTGCACAAAGGCATTGCACGCTGGGGTTCCGGCCCAGGGACTTGGTACCTGCATCGCGTGTGGCCGCTGTTTCATTGCTCCGTCCGGCCACCTCGTGCCTCCTGCGCCCGCATATTGCTGAAATCGAGTCTTCGACGAGAAGGTACCCTTAGTCCGGAAACGAATTGCTAGGCTGCCCGCGACGCAAAAAGATAAACGCAAGCGCCTAAAGGGAGACAGGAAGCCTCTGATTTTAAATAGTATTTATTTGGGGGCACAAGGGAAACCCTTGTCAGATCGTGCTCGACCTAACCCGATTTTGGCGCCGAAATCAAGGCGACCCCGTAAACGGGCTTTTGTGTTAGCCTAGAGAAAAGGTTTAAAGCAGAAGAGGTGATCATGTCGATGTTAAAAAACGCGGCGGCTAAAATCCTCGAATTAGTTAAGCGCATTCCGCTCGATAATGAGGATGAAGACGGTGATTATGTCGCTGGGTCCGGTGTCGGACCGAGCGGGTTCAATCACGTCAATCCAAATGGATTTGGGCAAGGCGCGCGCGGCCCGAATAACGATTGGGGCGCACGACCCGGCCCCGGTTTTTGAAGTTTGTTAAGTGGTAGCAAGAGGGCGAGTTTCGCATGCGAAATTCGCCCTTTGCGTTTCTAGGCTGCCTCTCACCAGTCGAACGCCCCATGTGCGGACTCTGAAGGGACCTTCATGTCCGTCGCCTTCCTGATGGCATTGCGCACGGTCGAGGCCTTCAGCTTGTAGATGTCCGCAATCGCTTCCACCGACATGCCTGAGTCAAATAGCCGCACCCAAGCCTGAGTCCGTTGCTCCTGAAGGTCTTGAGCGGTCAGTCCCATCGCCTTGCGGAAACCCGCCTCGATCGCCTTCTGACCGCGCTTCTTCGCTTCCGTGTAAGAGAAATCGCGCTTCCGGTACAGGCTATTCAGCACGGACTCAGGCTTTACCTGGTACATGGAAGCCACGAGGTCAACGCTCATCCCTGCCTCAAGCAACCGTATCCATGTGTCGTACCGCGCTTCGACCACCTGTTGTGAGCTGACGCCGATGGATTTCCGGTAGTTGAACACCTGCATGTGTTTAACGCCGATGGCTTCGGCTATCTGGGTGTCGGCGACTCCCCTGCTGAGACCCTTAGTAATAAGTTTTTTCTGTTCGTCCGTCAGCATAGGTCTTCAACTTTTTTCGCCACTCTCCGGTGACAGGTCGTGCAGCACATTACAGTTTCATAACTCAAGTTGTCTCGACTCACGCGCGCAAGACCCTACCAGCGCACTTTACAACGCTGGTTTGAAATAAGAAATGGTCGAACGAAAGCGGCCTGCAAGCAAAGGTTTGCGGGGAACCAGCAAAAACGAAGCCCGCAACGCAGAGCCCGGAATCTTAACCGGACAATTATGACGGTAGCTTTGAAAACTGTTAAGAAATGTAATGTGGTAAGCGCGTATTTTCGCCCGCGCGTCTCCTTCGCGGGCGACAGATTCTGGTTCGGGCCCGCCATCAGCGAGCCATCGAGATGATGCCGTTGACCAGCTGGCTGAAGAGCTGCGCGTCCCCGTTGGTGAATTCCGGCGTGACGATGTAAGTTCCGGCAACGGAGACGGCCGGCGTATTTGTCACCTGCAGGTCCTTCTGCAGCGTCAGGAGCGCGGCCAGGTCAGTCCTGAGGGCGGCTTCGTGCTGCTTGACCAGCAGCGGTACGGAAACTGGTACGTGAGCCGCCTTCCCGATGCGGTCAATTCCGGCCCAATTCACGGTCGAGATACCGAGGTCTTGTGCTCCAATAAACGACGCCTCCATAAAATTATGGACGTACGACGGATAATATTTCTCGACGGCTAAAAAGCTTAATGCGAAGGCGAGCCCATCTCCTTTATTTACCAAAGGCGTGAATTCAAACGTTTTGGGTTTCGGCATCGTTGCTTCGAGATTTTTAAAAAACTGAAAGTAGTTTCTTGAAAACTGGCAACTCGGAGAAAAGAATACGCGGACCGTCTCCTCGTCGCCCGCAACCGGTTTTACCTGCAAATAGGGTTTGAGCTGTTCCATCCCCGCTGGAACCTGCGCGTGCCCACAGCATGCAAACGTCGCCGCGGCCGCCGCCACAATGAGTGATGCGATGCCTTTCATGCCGCCTCCTGTTCGATGACCTTGTTCAGCGCGCCAAGCGTGGCAGTCTCGATGTGTTGTTCGATCGTGGTTTTGCTGCCGCTGTCGGCGTCCAGGTGATAGGCATCGATCGCATCAGCGACCTGTACAAAATCCAGACCGTGCTGACGCGCCAGTCGAACCCGCAGGCTCGGGTGCATACGGGCGTCGGTATTGCCTTCGAGACGTTGCATGCATTCGTGCAAAGTCGACAGGTGCGCCTGCACCGCCCGTACTCCTCCGGTCGCAAGCGGCTCGAAATGGTCCTGGTCGCACGCCGCACGATAGATGGCTGACGTATCCATCCGGTCAGCCCGGATAACCTGCTTGATTTCAGGTGTTGTGACAACCGCCTCGAGTACGGCCACCTTGCCGACGACCCGCTCAGGTACGACCTCTGAGATATCGTCGCCGTACGGGATGCCGTTCGCATCGAGCCATTGCTGCTCATCGCGCGTCAGCCGGCGTTTCACCACCGGTCCCTCGTATTTGGTCAGGAGACGTTGCGCGACCACGAGTTTGAGATTCTGCGCGAGCCGGAATGCGTCCCGGCCCTTGTCCAGCGTGAGATCGAGCGCCCGGGAGAAGGTTTCAGCACTGTCGTTGGTGTGCAGCGTCGCGAGAACAATGTGACCTGTCTGCGAGGCCTGAAGTGCGATTTCCATCGTCTCCGCGTCGCGAATTTCGCCGATCAGGATGACGTCTGGGCCCGACCGAAGCATCGAGCGCAAGGCGCGCGGGAAGGTGATGTTTCCACCGATCTGCCGCTGTTTGATCGGGCCTATGCCGCGCAGTGCGATCTCAACCGGGTCTTCCGCGGTATCAATCGCTCGCGTGCCGTCGTTCAGCACCGCTAGCATGGCGTTTAGCAGTGTGGTCTTTCCCGAGCCTGTCGGCCCGGTCACCAGGATGAGGCCACTCGGTTCGTTCAATGCACGCAGGATGATGCGGTACAGCGTGTAGGAAAGACCCAGCTCCTCCAGTTTCGGCGCGCGCTGAGAATCGAGCAGGCGGCTGATGAAAGCGAAGCCGTTGTATGTCCTCGTGTACTCGACCCGGATGTCCACCCGATAGGATGGATCGTCCTCGAACGGTTTTAGCCCATGCCGCGACGCGAAAGCAGACGGCAGCACGATGTCAAAACGCGTTGAAGCGATCTCTGGCGTCGTGGCCCCCTGCGACGTGCCAGTGAGCTGGAACATTTTGGTTTCCCAATGCCGCGCTTCCTTGCCTCGGGGTTCGAACTTGAAGTTCACCATGCCGCCTGGCAGTCTCACGTGCACATGAACCGTCGGCGAGTCCCGGTGCCCTCGCCCTTCAATGTGGACGTCTTCGGCCTTACTGATAATCGCCCACACGAAAAGATTGCGAATGGCGAGTTCGATGGGCGCCTGCTCACTGCTGCCCTCGCGGATCATCATGACGCTCCGGCGTTCTTCCTCAGTCAGGTCGTCCAATCCGTCGACTTCAGGTATCTCTTCCAGCAGCATCCCGTTTCTAATTTGCATCGCTCGTTACCCCGTTGAGGTCTCTGCGCTGGACCATCTGTTGCGTACCCGCCGAGTCGCAGATTTAAATTTGAGTCCGCACGATAACTGATTATAATTAAGGTAACCTGCCCTCTCAATAGAACGATGCAGAACAAAGTTACGACCACACGGGGATGTCTCTCATTGTTTTCTGCTGCCTGTCTGGCCGCGCTGTTGCCTGGCTATTCGGCTGCTCAGATGCAGCCAACGACGCCTGAGAGCGTCAAGGGCTTCGCCGAGTCAACATTCAATTCGCCCGTCTTCAGCCAGCTCCAGTCGAACTTCCAGCGTCAAAACAGATCCGTGATCGACAGCGTGAATGACGCCGCGGTCGCACAGGCAAAAGCAATGCTGCCCAAGGCGAAGGTCCTGGGTGAGCGACTGAAATATGGAAACCACGCGGTCGTTAGCAACGACGGCGAGACGATGATCGCGTGGATGATCCAACTGACGAGCGCGTCGCCGGCGGAGCGCACGGATCTGCTTGGCAAGCTCGCGGCGTTGGCGGATCAGAACATCCCCGAAGCGTTGACGTTCGAGGGCTTCGCTGCTGAATATGGCCTGTTCGGGAATCCACAGAATGTCTCTCGCGCGCTACAGCTATATCAGGCAGCGGCCGCCCGCAATTATCAGCCAGCGATCTATAACCTCGCTGTCGCGTCGGCCTATGGAAAACTCGGGTCCCGCGCAGATTTCAATAACGCGCTTGGCTATATCGCGCGCGCCTCGTCCATCAGCCCGGACGCTTCCTATCGTGTGTGCGGGTTTGGTGCATTCCTCAGCTATCGGGTTGGCGATCGCGCGCAGGCGGCTCGTTACGCACAGTCATGCTGGTCCAGTCTGGCCGGCATTCCAAAGGCACTCTACGACGACCGCGTAACCCTGCCACAACGCGTGACCCTTCTACGCGAATCGATCGTCGCAGGCATTGACGACGGCTATCCCCTGCTCGCAAAAGTGACGCATGACGCGGGAGCCGATCCCCAATACCTTGCCTGCAAGTACATGCTGGTCGATCGCTACCGTCACAATCTCGATGGCAATACCCTGCGCGACGACGCGATCAGTTGCTACCGCCAGACCGGCAATATTGCGGCAGACCCTAAAGAGGCCCTGATCCGCTACAACACCGTAGTGCCTGGAATCGTCGGCTTTGTCCCTACCGAGATCCGCTCACTGGAAAAGGAGCGCGCATCCAACCATTTCCACTATGCGTGGAGCGTTCCTTACCTCCCCTTCCGGCAACAGGACGTTGACCAGTTCGCCCCATTTGTCAGCCATACAAGGCAATAAGGAAAAGAACCCATGAGGCTGTCACTCCCGGCTTGGTCCCTATGCGCGTTCGTGGTGATGATTTCCACCTTGGCTCGTGCAGACGAAGGACCGTCAAGCGTATTTACGCAGGCGCTTTCGAACGGCTCGGCCAGCGCGCCCCTGTCCGACGACGGCAACTTTGGCAAAGCCGTCGTCGCCATCAAGAAGCGAACCGGCGACAGCGGCCCCGTCGTTGTTTACGCGCAGCGCATTACCCGCTTCACGCAACAGCCGCTTTGTGGACGTGTCGGGTTCATCATCGGGCAGCCGAGCGCGAAAGTGATGTACTCCGATATGTCGGGGCAGTTCAACATCTGTGAAGACGGCGAGCCGCCTTTGCGCATGTGCAAGGGGCACCCCGACAAACTCGTCCCCTACAACAGCGTGTGCGCCGATGCGTCCACGCCAGTTGACACACCTGAAGTCGCTGCCGCGATTCAAGGTGCCGTCGCCGCTGGCGGCATGACCCCGGAACAGGCCGCCAAAGCGGTTAGAAGCGCCACGCCCGACGCACCCGCAGCAAAGGGGAGCCGTCAATGAAGCGCGTTATCGCCGTCCTCCTTCTCGCCTGCGGCGTTACGGCTGCTTATGCGCAAAGTGCCTCAGACGTGGCGAATGGCACAGCCTTCGCGAACTCGATCAAGCCGACTTCTCCTTCGCAGATCGTCAATCCGACCGGGGTAAGTTCGAGCACTTGGGGCAACCAGACTGGCGTATCTTCGTCGGTCCCAACAGGCCTCGGTGGCTTTTCGAATCCAAACACTGCATCGGATTCGTTGAACGCTGCGAAGAATTCAAATCTGACGGCGTTCGGACGCCAGGCTGAGTCGTACTGCGCCAGCTATACCCCCGGAAGTGACCCGTACCAGAACCAGTACTGTGCCGCCGTCAATTTCCTGAATGAACAGTGCATGACGCCGACCGGGAACCAGAAGTCAGTGCTTGGCGCGACTTCGACTCAGTTTGGCTCGTCCGCCAACTGCGCGGGCACCTACGGCGCTGGTCAAGGACAGTACAACTACGGCAATGAAGTGACGTCGTCGGACCCGATCTTTCAGGTGATAGGCAACCTGGGAAACACAGCCACGGACACGCTCACGCAAACGTGTACCTCTGACACCGTCGTTACCCAGCCCGCGCAATATGCGTACAACACCTGCACGGTGTCGACCGACGAAGAAGAAAACGCCTGCTCGCAGTATCTGAGCGCGAAGATCGTCAACACGATCAATCAGGCCATTTCAACCGAAAGCTGTCCGGGAGGCGGGAGTCTCGTCAATGGCGCTTGTCAAAACCAGTACACCTATGCGCCGACCATCACCTGTCCGGCCGGGTACATTCAGTCAGGCGCTAATCAATGTGTCCAGACCAACACGCTTGCGGCCTCGATGACCTGCCCGAGTGATACGACGCCCATGACGATCTCGGGCAACAACACGTGCATGAAGCAGTTCTCAGACGTGACCGCTTACCCTCCGACTTATGAGGGGATGGATCTCGTGACCTGTTACGCGGGGACGTGCTGGTTCCTCCCGCTCAAATCATGTCCGAGCGGATACTCGTGGGATGGCGCCCAGTGTATCCAGACCATCACCGTGGGCGCTCAGTACAACTGTCCGAGCGGCGGCTCGGTGCAGGGCCAGTCATGCGTATCGGTCACGCAAACGGCACCCACGATCACGTATAGCTGCCCATCTGGCCAGTCGCTCACTGGAACCAACTGCGTCAAGCAGACGGTTACCACGACGTGGACGGATACATGTGGCGTCTACGAACAGAGCGCCGGTTCGTCGCTCGCCACACCTACGAATTGAGAAGGCACATGACAAACTTCTCCCGCTTCCTACGGCAGGTCATTGCGCTTCTGCTGTTCACGTTCGCCTGCAACGTTCCCGTCGCCTTCGCACAAACCTACGGAGCGGGAGCATGTTCGCTTGTACCTGGCTCGCAGACATGCATCGACACCACGCCGTGCAAGACAGATTCGAACGGCCAGCAGGTTTGCCTGTCGAACGCCTCTCTGCCGTCTGGCGCACTCCAGGTGCCATACAGCTGCTGGCAGTATTCGTACAACTACGCGTGCACAGGAACAACAACCGATACCTGCGGGCAGTATCGTAGCGACCCGGCGTGCGGCGTTGTCTCAAGCGTTTGTAATGACACGATCGCCGAAACCGGCAAGTGCGATCAGTGGACGTATACGTATAAATGCCAGACCCAGGCGCAACAGACGGCACAGAACCTGAACTGCACGAGTGGCCTCTTTAACGACGGTGGGTTCCCGACCCCGCCTAACAATAACGACTCGTTCATCAAGGGTGCGCTGGGGCTCGAGATTCTTGGCGAGGGGCAAACCTATACGGACGGCAACACCATTTTCAAGGGCGTTGCCGAAAGCTGCCGCAAGGGCTACGAAGGCATCCAGAACTGCTGCAAGAGCTCGCCCGGAGCGACGTCGAACAACGTAGCGATGTCTACAGCGGTCGGCGCCGCAGGGTCGCTTGTGAAGTATGCAGGCGAGAAGGCGATCGACCTCGCTTCGCCTTACGTGTTCGATGCCATGTACACGAACGGCATCTTCACGAACGCACTGACGGAGAATTTCACGACTGCGTTTTCGCTTGATGCAGCAAACGGCGGCGGCAACCTCGGCACGAACCTCGCAGCCAATGGCTTCTCGGTCGGCGCGTTCGGCTTCACGGCTGGCTGGGGTTCGATGGGGGCCGGCCTCTTCGGCGGCAATATCGAACTCGCGACATTCGGATCTAACGGTTATCTCGCGTTCAACCCGTATGTCTTCGCCGCAATGGTCGCGATACAGGTGATCACGTCGCTTTCAAAGTGCTCGCAGGCAGAACAGTTGCTCGCACTACACAAGGGCGCGGACCTCAGCACGTTTATCGACGAGACATGTTCAAAGAAGGTGTTGGGCGCTTGCGTGCAGTACGTCGACAACTATTGTTCGTTCAACTCGCTGCTCGCCAAAATCATCAACATACAGGGTAAGACCCAGCTCGGCTTGCCGCTGGAAGGTTGTGGTGGCTTGACGCCAGCCCAGGTCAGTGCGATTGACTTCACAAAGATCGACTTCAGCGAATTCACCGCACAGATGGAGCAGCAGGCGCTGGCGAACGTGCCGAAAAACATCCCGGGCAACTACAACACGATCGAGCAGAACAGCAAGAGCGGCACCGTGCAATCCAGTAGCAACCCGGTCCTACCCACTTACTCAACCAAATAGAGCCGAACATGGACACCCGTAAACCGGTCATCACCAAGATCTTTACCGCGCTCGGCGCAGTCGCATTGGTAGCGTCGCTCGCCTTTTCCGGCGTTACTTATCTTTCCAAGCGCTCGCTTGAAGTGCAGAACAAACAGCAGGCCGACAAGCTGACAAAGCTCGACGCGCAGGTCAAGACGCTGGACAAGCAGTACCGGGACGACGAGACGAAGCTCGCCTCACTGAGCGACCAGCTCGCGAAGCTGCTTCCTGAAAACAGCAGCCTGAAAGACAATGTCGGCGCTTTTGCCGAACAGGCGGCGGCATGCGAGAAGATCCGCCAAACGCTCAAACTCGGAGTCTGACTCAATGAAAAGGATGCTCAAAGCGCTTGTGCTCGCCACGGCGGCGGCCGGCGCGCCGCTCTGTAGCATGGCACAGCCGGTTGAACTCGATACTGACGCCGCCCATGTCATCGTCGTGCGGCCGGTCGATTCCTGGTCTGGCGACACCTCCGTGCAGCAGGACACGCTTGACGCAATCCGTGACCGTCAGGTCTCGTACGACATCATGCTGGACGGCACGCGCTACCGCGGAAGCCCACTGGTGCTTCAAGGCGTCAGCGACAATCCGGTGACGCTTGGAGCCCAGGCTGCACTGGCGGCACAGAAGACAACGCTGGTCCGCAAGTCTGCATATCTCTTCCACGTGGGGGACGCGACGACGCTCGCGCCCGACGACTACCCGAAGTTCGCCAAGGCGCAGCTCGATTACCGGCAACTGTTCGTACGTCGCGAGGGTGATCCCCGCTCGTTGCCCGCACGTGTGAGGGTCCGCAACATTGCGGGCGACGCATTGTCGATCGGTGCGCTCTTCATTCCGGTGCCTGGGCTCGGCACGGCAGCCGGCGCTCAGGTCATGGCGAATTCAGGTATTGCCGAGGATCTTGGCAATGTACCCCGGCCCGCACGCGCCGCATTGATCCCTGCTGTCCTGCCGGCGCTCGACACGAGTGCATACCGGCAGATCGACGTACGGCGCGTGGATTTCAGGCCCGACACTCCGGGCGAAATTGTGATCGCCTACAAGACAGAAAAAACGCCGCAGGCCGAACAGGATGCCCTCGTGAAAGCGATCGTCGCGCTCGCGGCGGCCGATACCACAGCCGATGCGGTGGATGCCGCACGGCAGACAGATTTCAAGGAGCGCGTCGCGATTTGGGACGCATGTGTAGCTGACGGTAAATGCCAAAAGGAGGCATCGAATGACAAGCAGTGAGGCAAAGAAGGAAACTTTCGGCCAGAAGATGGCAAAGAAAAACAGCTGGATTACCTGGGTGGCCTTTGCCGCCATCGCGGTAGCCGCGATCATCTCTCTGGCTCAGCACGCGTAGTGCGACGCCAAGTGAAAACGGCCCGCCTTGTCTAAGGCGGGCCGTTTTCTTTTGCGCGAGCGTATGGCTGCAGTCTGTCAGAGTTCCAGCACCTTCCCCTTCTCCTGTCCCTGCCGCTTGTCCTGGTCCGTCTGGCGTTCTGGCTGCGCGTGCGCATCGACCTCCCGCACCTGCTCCTTCGTCGCTGATCGGTCGCGCTTGTTTGTCTGCTTTTGCGCCGCGTTTGCTTGCTGCGACGTCGCCGCGTTGCGCGTAGCTGCCTCAAACTCGACGGCCGTTGTTTTACCGACCTCCTTGCCCGCGTTACGCAACATACCGTCGCGGTCTTCTGTGACGATCTCTGTATTGTCCCGTGCGCGCGATGCCGCGACGTAGGCAGCTTCGCGATTGAAAACCTT
This sequence comes from Caballeronia sp. AZ10_KS36, assembly GCF_023631105.1. Taxonomy (NCBI): domain Bacteria; kingdom Pseudomonadati; phylum Pseudomonadota; class Betaproteobacteria; order Burkholderiales; family Burkholderiaceae; genus Caballeronia; species Caballeronia sp. AZ10_KS36. The sequence continues at coordinate 160,348 of NZ_JALQDQ010000033.1, forward strand.
GGCACCCGTCACGCTGACAGCGATGATTTCGCGATCATTCGTCGCGCCCTGCTCCTTGTACGAGGTGTGCGCGTACGCGTGGTCGACGAACCGTATGTCGTCGTTCTTCAGATACGACTCTTTGCCGGTCCGCGTCCAGCGGACCTTTGCTCCCTGTTCGTCGATTTCGGTGATGACGCCGGGCGTGCCATTGTCGATCCGCTGCAGTTCCTGCGCTGGCAGGCGAATGATCGCGCGCGTCTCGATGCGATCGCCCACAGAGAACTTCCGGCCTTCCAGCACCGCAGGCGAGAAATAGTCCTGGCGCTGCGGATTGATCTCGATAGCTTTTCCCTGGGCGTTCACGGCGTGGATGCGATTCTTCTCGATGTCATACGATTTCACGTGCAGCACGTCGCCATTTTCGACACCGATTTCGCGATAGGTCTTGCGGTAAACGAGCACGTTCACCTTTTTCTCGCGCAACATGACGGCGTACCGCTGCTCCGCACCGGTCATCTTCGGATCGTCGAGATGTGGCTTGTGAAAATCCTGACCCGACACAAGCCCGTTTTCGGCAAGCTTCGCGTGGACAGCCTCGTTGATTGCTTTCCGGTCGCGGTTGGTAATCGCGACAACGCCAATCTTCGGATTTTCGACGCCGCGCGCTTCGAGCGCTTGCAGGTTCTCGAAATAGCGTTCGGCGACGGTCGTGGCCAGCTTGCCCTGGTCCACGGTCACGGTATCCAGCATCTCCACGGCCCGGCTGTAGTTTCCCGCCTTCATTTCGAGCAAGGCCTGTTGCGTGGGCGCAGTCGCATCGACGAAACGCCGCGTCTCCTCAAGCACCGAAACATTCATACCGGCGTTCTGAGCCTGCTCAAACGCGCGGCCGGCCGCCACGCTCCCATGCTGCTTGATGTCGCCCTGAAACACGACACGCGCGCCGATCTCTCGCGCGAGGTTAGAGATCTTCTCGGTGTCGAATGCACCGGTCAGCGACGACTCGTCCATCACGATCAGGGTCTTCTTGCCCTCAATGTTGCCGTATCTGCGAAGGTTGGCCAGCTCAGCCTGTTTGACCAGCAGCTCGCGCTGCAACTCGGCTCCGGGCCCCGGCCGCGTCTCGTAGAGCGTGTTCCGTGCAGCAATGGCCTCGACCGTTCCTACCTGTCCGAATGTCGAGAGTCTGCGTCCAAGCGATGCGGCAAGATCAAATGCGCCTGACTGAATACGCGCGCCGAAGGTCTCGCGCTCCTTCACTGCTTCGCCGGGCTGGGTCCGATGCCGCGCTGCAATGTCAGTCAGCACCGCGCCGATGGCGTTGCGCAGATTGTCGGGCGACTTGAAGACCTCCCCTCGCTGATGATCGAACGAATAACGGCTGGTGCCGAAATCGATATCGCTGCCTTTGACTGTCAGCCGGCGTGATTCCATACGCAGTGCGCCGGTATCCCGGATGTTCTCGCGCTTGTCCAGCGCGTCGCGCAGCTCCCCCAGGCGTGACTCGATCGTACGGATCTGCGTATCGCGCGCGGCGAAATAGGCAGCAACCGTGCTGCTCTTCATTCCGCTCGAGGCCTCCAGTTCTTTCGCTGCCGCCGCCGACGTCGCCACGCCAATGACGTCCCATCCCTTTGCCAGCGCCACGTCGTTGACCATTGCCAGCGCAGCAGTCTTGCCCGTTCCTGCCTCGCCCTGGATGCCCTGAAACGAGTCTGGATGCATGAGCACGTTCCGCGCCGCGTTGATCTGCTCGCCAGAAAGCTTGAATGGTTTGCCGGTCTTCTGTTCCTTCTTCTGCTCGAAAGCTTTGAGCGCAGCGTCGAACTCGGACTCGTTGCCCAGGATGATGTTTCCGCCGTCTCGCCCCGACTGGATGTTTTCGGCGAGTCGCATCTCACTATCGATCGCGCGGTGCGTCGTGTACAACAGTCTGCCGTCGTCGGTCGTGCCACGCTCGACCAGCATGTGATTGTCGATATGTCGCTGCACGGCTGCATCGACGTCGTCGATCATCCCGCGGCTAAATTTGACCGCTGCGATTTCGAGATCGGCCAGCTCGAACGACTGCTCTCGTTCAGTAAGGTGTTCGATGGCCCATGACACAGCGCGCATGGCGCCCAGGCTTGGCTCGCCCTCGACGCCCTCCCGGCCGCGCGACGAGCGCTGTGCATTGGCCGCCTCAGTGCCGTCTGTGGCGTCCCGACTTACCGACTGTTCGCTTCCATCCCGTCCGATATCCGCGCGCGGTCGATCCACGCCTGCGCCGCGGTCATGTGTCAACGGTGGCGTACGGTCCCGCGCAGACTGAACAATAGCCTCGACGTCCAGACCGGCCTTTCGCGCCGTCTCCTGCCAGATTTCCTGCAGCACCTCGCGCGGATGCTCCTGCTTGGCCGCCCGGCTGTCCAGCTTCGCAATTCGGCGAGCGTCGAAGCTCGCCTCGCCCGGATCTATGCCGCGCTTGAGCAACGCATCGCGTACCTGCGTCGCACGTGTGCTGTATGTGTCGACGTGTTCTCTGGTAAAGCCCTTGATCTCGAAGTCCACGCCGTTGGTGGCGTATTCCAGCTCGTACCCCAAGGTCTTCAAGGCGCCCGCAAGTTCGGCCTTGTAGATCACGTCGCCCTGCGCGCGCAGATTGTGCAGCATGTCATTCGTGAGGCTGCGCCAGACCTTCCGATTTTCGTCATAAACCGCCGAGACGATGACGTTATGGCTGTGAATCTGCGGCTCGTTCTCCCGGTTGGTCTCGTGAAGCACGCTCGCGTAAAGCAGATTGCCCGCGCGCTCCTGCCGATTCCGGCCGTTCTCATCTTTCACGCGAATGATCGATGCATGCTTTTCAAACCACTGCATTGTCCGTTCGTTCGCGACCAGATGGGCCGCAACAATCCGGTCATCCCTTCCGACGAGGCCGGCGATTGAAACGCTTTTTGGCGGTGCAACGGTGAAGTCGATTCCCGGCCGGCGGTTATCGCCTTTGCTGTTTTTCGCAAGGTCGACCACTTCGCCAGTCTCGGGGTTCACTAGCTTTCCGCTCAGGAAATTGACGAAGTCCTTCTTCTCGACCGCGTTGCCGCGAATGCCAAGAATTTCGGCGCCTCGCCCCTCCCAGCGGGCGGTTGCCTTTTCGTTGATGTAGTAGTTGTCCGCCTTCTGCCCGGCGTCCTGATTGAAGGATTTGTCGTGGTATCGCGCAGCGTCGCCGACGCTTTTGATTGGCTCCTTCGAGATCACGTCAGGTCCCTCCGGCGCCGTAGAAAGCGCTCGCCGTAAAACCTGTTTCGCCGGTCTGCAGCCTGATCGATACCTTCACCGGCTCATTTACGAGGGTTGCGTGATGCTCGTAAGCGCCCGGACCAATGACAAGCGTGCGCACGGTCTGGTGGTTCGCCTGCAGGTAGACGCGCAAACTTGGATACAACGCCGTCGGCTCGCTGCTCGCCAGCGTCAGACCGATCGTCGCAAAACCCTGAGCTGCTGTTATCACGCGCAAATCGGACACGGCGACGTTGGCGATGATCTGGTCGTGCCCAAGAAATTTCACCTCGCGGATGCCAGCCAGTTCCGCATCTTGCAGCGCCGGCATGCCGGCATTACCCGAATACCAATCGGCGGCCACTCCGCGGATTTGCGGGAAAAATGCCCATGCGAGCGCGATGCCGATTACCGCGAACGTGACGGTCCAACGAATGAAAAGCCCTTTCATCAAAACAGCCCCCCTTCGTCATTGCTGTTCTCGTTGAGGTCACCATCCGCTCCCTCGGCGAGCGCTTCCTCGTGATGATTCTCTGCTGGCATGATCTCGCCCGTTTCAAGATCGGTCACAACCCATTTGCCGGTCCGTTCGATCGCGTCTTTCGCTGCGGCAGCTTTTTCCGCTTCGACCCGCTTCGCTTCAGCTTCCGCGCGAACGCTCGCGAGAGCGTCCTGCCCCTCCGCGACCACAATTTTGAATCTCGGGTCACGTGGCGGGTCATCCTGACGCGCGGCAAGTCGATTAACGCGAGCCCACGGTCGATACCACGCCGGCAGCCAGTGACGGTAATTGACGAGTGTCGCGGGATAGTCACCCGGCACCTGAACGTAGGCCATGCAGTTTTTCAGCTTGCCAATCTTGTCGGGCATCACCAGCCATTTTTCCTGTTGCCCCTGATTCAGCGATCCGCCGTCCCGCCAGTCGCTCACCGCCAGAGCCTGCCCGTTGGAGACGACTTCCATGTCCATCCGGCCGAGGCGTCTTGCCATGCGATCCCGCATCTCTGGCTCGTTCGCCCGCAGCATTACGGACGTGTTAAAGCAGTTCATCAGCGTCTTCGCCCGTTCATGCCCGATCGACGTGATGTACTGAGTGTCCGCCTGAATCCCGGTCGCCACGCACACGCCATATTTGCGATGCGTCGCCTGCGTCTCATCAAGCTTGATGTCGCCAAGAACATGCACCTCGTCGAGGAAGTACCAGTAACGGTCGTAGTGGCAGATCTCGCGTTTGGCGGCGATGATGCCAAAGGAGATCGCAAGCAAAAGCCGGTAAAGCGGTGCGAACATCGCTTTGGTGTCGTCCGTGCTAACGATAAAAAATCGCGCATCGTCGTCAGCTTCGAAAAACTGGCGCAACGTCCATTCGCCGTCCTGGACCGCCGCTATCCCGTCGAGATAGATCGCGATGGAGCTGATGACACCCTGGCGCTGCCCTTTCGAATCGCCGCCGACCGCCGAACTTGCAACCGACTCCTGAATCAGCAGTTCGAGCTCATCCTCCGGCATGCTCAAAATAGCCTCTGCGATCGTCCGCGTGTAGACAGCACCGCGTTGGCGTAGCCGCAAAGTCATGACGGAGAACAGCGCGCGGGCAGCGTCTTCAAAGAACGCACTTGCGCCGTGCACAACTCCTGCCTTCGGCGGCAGAAAGGCGTGCGCCAAGGTGTTTGAGTCGTAGGTGTTCTGCAGCTCCTTGAAGATAGACCAAGGCACCGAGCCCAGCATGGACGGGTTGAAAAAATAGTCCTTTCCCGGACGGAAGTAGGCTCTGAAATACTCGCCGCTCTGGTCATAGATGATGCACTTGCGCTTGCGCTGAAAGACCTGCTGCATGAGGTCATGGATAGCCAGCGACTTCCCGGTGCCCTGCGCGCCCATGAACTGAATACCCTGCATGGGTGCCGATTTCGGCAGAGCGACATCCAGTACAGTGTAGGGACCGGCTTCCTCCTTTCTAACGAGACGCGAAAGCTCTTTCGGCTCGACCAGCTCCTCGACCCCATCGACCCGCCTGTTCTCGCGGGCACGCTTGCCGAGACGGCTAAGCGACCACCAGACAGACAGATATCCGAGCAGGCCGCACAGCATGCTGGAAAGCATGACATAGCCAAAGACGGTCACAGGCCGCGAGATGGAGGTCGTCACACTGCGGTATTGGGCAGCGGTTAGCAACTGCACCGGGTCCCCACTGGACTTGATCACGGTCAGAATCTGCTCCTGACCCGCGTCGTCCCGGATTCGCCATTTACGGGGCGTGTCCTGTTTGACCAAGTGCGACACGATATTGAGCTTGACGATATCGACATCGCGAGGCGAAAGGCATGACATCCAGAGCACAATGGGAACGATCAGCCCGGGGACCGCACCCGCCCACAGCGACATTGACACCGCATGGATGGTCAACTTCATCCGGGTCAGAAAGAGCGCACGACCGGCACCCGCGTCGGAAATGATCTTCTCGCTCATGTTGCATTCCCCACATGTTGCACACCCAGTTCGGACACACTCAACAGCCGATACCCCGCGGCGTCATGCGGCAAAAGGGTAAGCAGGGAATCCGCGCGTGCGCCGAAACTGTCTCGCCAGCTACGGTCTGGCATACGCAGGAAATCGCACGCCCTGACGCGGCCATCAGGTTCGACAAACACGATCTCGCAGGCACCCGGCAGCTCGTCACCGACCCGCTTGTATTCGAAGTGAAGCATCGTGCAGGCGCCGTCTTCGGAGGCGTAGGTACGACATGAGGCGTGATACTCGCCTTCCTCCAGCTGCTCTTGACGGTTGACGGACTCGATGTCGATAGGAAGAAACATGGCGTCAATCCCCGTTGAAGGTCCCGTTGTCGTATGCGCGGTCGATGAACTTTCCTTGCTTGATCGCTTCCCGGATATGCCCTCTCACCTGATCCTTCACGCTGTCTGGCATCGTGCTGGCGAGTCCCGGAGGGATTGCGGAGGACGCGAGCGCCCCGGCCGCGAGAATGCAGAGTTTGGTAACCGCTTCCTGCAGATCTGTTACCTGAGCTTGTAGCGTCTGATTGGTCTCCAACAGGACCTCGTGCATGCGGTCGTAGCCGGAGATTGCGTCGCGCAGGTAGAGGCGAGCCAGCGTGTTGTGAGTGATCTTGCGCTTCTTCGCCTCCTGTTTTAGATGCTCGTATTCGTCCCATTCAACGCGGAAATGAATTGACGGCTTCACGGTATCTGGTCTCTCTCGCTTGAGGTTGATTGATCGGCAAGTGGTGCAATTTGCACCACTATGTATCTCTCTGATTTCATGCGCGATTTTACATCTTTATTTCTTTCATGGAAAGAACTGATTATAATTTTTGGTGCGCAAAAAGAACCGCCAAATCATGAGCTTGCGACGGTTTTGACGTGTGCACGGTACGTGCGTCATGTCTGTGCTTTCTGAGGGGCGGTTTTGATTTTTCCTGCTGCCTCGGAATACGGGGAAAAGGCATGCCCCTGCAGCGTCGGGGGATTCCGGGGAATTGATTTTTGGGCGTGAGAAAGCGATGATGCACCGGCGCACGCTACTACGGAATCCCCCGACTACAACCTCACTATGGGATGAGCATCATGAGCAAGCAAGACGTAACTGAGAAGAAACCGCGTGGACGTCGGCCGGCGTTGTCTACCGCTGAGAAAATCGCCGACATGGAGAAGCAACTTGCAGCGCTTAGGGAACAGGCGAGGCGCGAAGAGAGAGAGAACGTCGAGAAGAACCGTAAGGCGATTTTCGATCTGTTCAAATCCGAGCGACTGGATGTGATCAGCGTCGACGAGTGGAAGAAGGTTGTCCCGCAGGTCAAGGCGCTTCTCGGCGTGCAAGCCTCGGGCGAAAGCCCGGCGCGCACGCCGGATAGCGCCAAGGAAGCAAGCCCAGCGCAGGCGCAGGCGGCTTAGCGCTTTCCACAAATCCACGGCACCGGACGGACGGCCGCGATTGATATAAATCGCAAGAGCCGTCCGCCGCGGGAGTTTTCCACAACGGGGTTTGTTGTGGAAAACTCGGTACCGCGGGGTGCGGTGGAGCTTGTGGGAAACGTGCGGTGTAAGAACCGCGGCGGTGAGCGGCGACGGCGGCCAAGGGCAAGTGTGGGACGATAGTCCCGCGCGACCCCTGGTCGCCGTTTCCATTTTCAGGGGCTTCCTGACCGATGACGAGGGTACGAGTTAATCGGTTAGGCTGGATTAAGTGAATGCTGGACCGGCACGGGCCAGCACCGGTTCAAATGCGAGAGTCCGGCCAAAATGAGAGCGGCGTTTAGGTCGGCGACGTCTCCATCAGGATGACGTGCCGTGCGCTAGGCGAAGGGACGCGGAGCGTTCCGTAGCGTGGAGTCGCGAGAGGCGGCATTGCATGGCAATGCGCCGCGAGCGGCCACTCGTACGGTAGATCCGGCGAGCGGCGCGTGAGCGCCGGTAGCCGGATCGGACGGACCTATTTTGAGCAAGTCATTGCTCAAAATCGCGAGTGCTGTGCCCGGCGCGGGCGGGGTGGATTCGGCGCGCAGCGCAGAAGCCGGCCCGCCCGCGCCGACCGCGGAAATTGCAGTCACCCCCACCTGTGAATGTTTTTCGCATGCGCAACTTTGCCCGCCGTGCATCGCACGACGGGTGCGCCTCCGTAGTCCGCTATTCGTGATTACCGCAAGGGCAACACCAGGGATCAATCCCCGTCAGTGAGCACCCTCCGGACTCCTCGATCTCATCCTGCATCGCCTGACATTCCTCCGGCGTGGCGTAGCCCTTGCCCTTGGCAATCTCCAGGGCGAGGTCTCGGAAGGGCACTTCGAGCGCGTCCAGAAAGTCGTCCACGTTCTGTGAAAACCGCTTTACGAACAGTTCGTATGAGAGTCCGCATCCACGCCTTGCCGTGTCGGCCATCGCCGTTAGCTCGGAGTCGATACCTTCCCGGGTGCGCCGCTTTTCTCGCCGCTCCCTTACCGCCTCGAACGCCTCGATGTACGCGTTGCGAAGCGGCTGAACATCGGCGAGAAGTGCCGGACATTGCACATCACAATCGTCACTCCCGGCGACATCACCACAACGCTTTGCGTAGTTGAGCGCCCAGAAAAGCCGGTCTTTGGCGTCCCTGTCATCGCCAGCAACCACGCTAACGCGGTGCAGCGCCCATTGCGTGCGAGCGTCGAGTGCGGTCGAAAATGTGCTTTTCTGCGTATCTGTCATTGCGTCACCTTGTTAGCGTTGAGGGCGGCCTCGATAAGGTCGTGGATAGTCGGGAGCGCGGCTCTCGCTCGTTCATTCCAACCTGCAGTCCATTTGCCGACCAGCGCGGGAACGTCCGACACCAGGTTGGGCCTGCTAACACCTTCGGTGTGGCTTGCCCGTCCGCTCTCCATCGCCATAATCTGTGCCTCGGCGCGGTAAGCGTCCGCGGCCTTCGAATCGCCTGCAATCACTGCGACGACGTGAAGTGCCCATGCGGCGCGAGCTTCAAGCGCAAACGAATAGCTGCTCACGGTGCCTCCCTTAAATGGCCATCGGGGACCAGTTACCGGGCGTGTGCTGGTAGAGCGTCACGCGCTTGGGCTGGCCGTCGATCACGGTTTCGAGACGCACGGCGCGCACGTCATCCTCCTCACGACGCCAGCGGTACATCACGCGGATTTCTGCGTTCAGGTCGCAGCCGAGAAAGAAAGCTGCGATGCGGCGAAGAAGATTCGATTTCATGTGCGCTCCGTTCGGTTTAAGGGGTTCAGGCTGACCGGGACCCTAGATTCCGAGTCCCTTCGTAGGGTTTGTTTTTGCCCGACCGGCAGCTGCTACCGTGCTGCCGCCAGTCCCCTGAGTTCGTCGTCCCGGCGACAAAGGAGCCCGTAGCCGCGAACGGACAAGGGCGTGCCCGGAGGCCGCATGCGGAGCGCAGCCGCAGGCGAGCACCGAACGGGCGAGGACACGGCGAAGCGAACCCTTGGCCGGGCGCGGCGGAGGGCTACTGTCGCGAAAAGGGACGGCGGACTCAGGGGACTGGCGACGGCGTGTCTGCGCGAGAGGGTAAAAACGCCGCGCGGCGAGCGCCCTTCATGCGGCCGCAGGCCGCATCACTTCGGGAAGTTGGATGTCCAGAAGGGACTCGTCCCTTCTGGTCGGCGTCAGCCGAAAGGCAAGCGATGAAAGCCCGAAGGGGCGAGACCCGGGACGGGGCTCGATGACCGGCTCGCGCAGCGTGCCGGGCACGCCGTAGCGGTTTCCGGGCTCTGCCCGGAAATGCCCCTGCAGCTGGTGCTATGACTTGAACTACGACGGCCGATACGCAGCGAAGTGCCGACTGGCCGCTTTCCGCTGCCGAAGCGGGAAGGCGTCGAGATGACGGGCGGCGGACGCAATCGTGGGCATGACGGTATCCCACATTTCCCGGTCAGGCTCGTCGCCGGCGCAATGTTGCTCGAGGAGGGTATTCAGTAGCCGCACGACCAGGCTGAGGTGAGATCTCGTGTGCGGGTCGATCCTCGACGCGTCGTCGGCCAGCAGCAACCGCCATGCGCGGACATGCTCGCCAAGCGTCGACCATTGGGAGGCGCGAACCGGCAAAGAAGACCTGACGCGCCCCGACAGCAGCTCGCCAATGCTCACAGCGATGTGCAGCGCGCCGAGCACACGAATACGGCCGTCGTCGCAATGCGGCGCCTGACGCGACGACTCCATCAGAATGGGTGACATTGTTCGAGCCTCGTCTGAAAATGCCGTTCAAAGCCGGCTGCACTGTCGACGTCGTTCCATTCAATGACCGCGTTCTCGCTGTTCTCGCGTGCGCCGGCAGCCGTGTAATTGATGCTTCCCGTCTGCACACTGCGACCGTCCAGCACCATCGCCTTATCGTGCGAAATTCTGTAGGCGTCGATCGCGCACACTCTTACACCTGCGTTTTCAAGGTAACCGAGCCCTTGCCGGATGTAGCCACTGCGGTCGTTAGCGATACTCTCGCCGTAGTCGACCACGACAGCGACCTGGACACCGGATCGCGCCTTGGCGGCGAGAGCTTGCAGCAGCGGGCGATACGTCATCACGTACGACAGGACATGTATCGACCGTTTGGCGGAATAGACGCCGTACATCACAAGGTCCATTCCGTGATCCTCGGGTGAGAACGCGAACCAGTTGACCCGCTGGGACGGAACGCTCGCGGTATGTGTCGCCCGTGCAGCCTCAAGCTGCGAGGACCAGGGCGATGACCGGGCGGGCGCACTGAAAGCAACACAGCCAAAGACGACCGCGGCCGCAGTAATGCAACGACGCATGATGATTCCCGTAGCGGATGATGTTTATGAATTACTGAACGCCTCGCGGGCTACCGGCGTGGAGGCTCACCATCACTTGCGTGTGAAGCCGGTCCGCAGGCGTGACTACGTACACCTGGGCGATGTCGCCCACTGCATAACGTGAAATGACGGGAGCCCCGTTCTCGATGGCGAGATGGTTTGCTGCGCACTCGTCGGGGGACATTTCTGACCAGTCTCCGATCGCATGCCGAACCACGAATTCGATCTCTGCGCGATGAAACTTTGCAAGTTGCGCGCGCTCGCTGTCCGCCACGCGGACCGTTCCTGTCTGGAGGATCGGGTTCAGCGGCAAACCTCGCAACACGTCGCCCCGGAAATCGACCATGTAGCATTGCCACTCCGGACGCACTTCCTCGGAAAACTTCAGCGCCTGAACCTGTTGTTCAAGGGTGAGCTGGTGGTAGTAGTAGAGATGTGCCATAGGGATCAGGCGCGTTCGGTAACAGCCGCGTCCGCAGTGATGTGAAACGGCAGGACGCTCTGGACGAGTTCCGTGACGCGCGCGCGCCCTTCGGATACGTCCAGGTCGTTGAAGTCGGTCGGCCGGCGTTGGAGCGATACAAAGAACGGTGTCACGACGCGGCCGGCCGCGAGACGGGCCGCGTCCGTGGCCGCTTCGACGCCGGTGTTGCGGGTCGTTACGCGGACGTGCGGCTTATCCGGCACAACGAGGTCGAGCGTCACGCTCCTGACCACGCCCGCGACGCTTTCCAGCGAGAGACGGTATTTACCAAGCCGTGTCTGGTGCCACTTGCCGTCTGCATAGGTGGCGCGGATCTCGACCTCCCGCGTTGCCCCATCGGCGCCGGCGACCACGCGAACCGAAACCGGCTTCGCATCGGGTGAGCCGCCAATCTCCGCGATTCTGGCCAGCGCGTTGTCGAGAAAGAACTGGTCGTTGTCCGCGCAGATGACCTTGGGCTGTGACGGCGGCAGCAACGGCGTGATCTGCCGAACGACCTCGACCAGATTGCCCGCATCGAAAGCGATCACCACGGGCAGTCCGGTCGCTTCGTGCAGCGACGCACCTGTCGCATAACCCTCCGCGAACAGCACCGCAGGCGCGGCCGCAAGGTCGCGCGTGCGCCGCACGCCAATGGGATGGAACGCCCCCTTCTTGCGGGCATCGCGCACGAACATCTTGAAGCCGTCCGGGCCGATCGCCTGAGCCGTAAGCAGTCGGTCCTCTGCATCGCGGCCGGGAATCACGAGATATGTGGCATTGCTACGTTTCAGGACGCTTGGGTCTTTCGCGTTTAACAGCTCTGCCAGATTGTGCTTCGATGCGTGTGCAACGCGCAATCCGTACGCGCCGACGCCCTTCTTGTCCAGATAAGGATGCGGGTGCTGTTCCGCCCTCGGCAACATGGTGAGGATTTTCAGGGAGCGTTGCGCGACAAGTTCCTGAGCGCGGCGCAGGGCTGCTTCGCGCGCGGCCTGCCGTTCCCGACTTTGCGCCTCGAGCGCGGCGCGCTGCTCACGCGTGAGCTTGCCTGCCCGATACCACCACGCGCCCGACGCGCCAACGAAGTTACGGATGTAGCCATGCGGTACTCCGTCAAGTTCGATGATGTAGCCGCCATGCGATCGCGGGCCAGACTTCGTCATGACCATCGCACAGTGCCATTCGCCGTCCGCATACAGCGTGTCAGGCACAATGAGGCCGTAGCTTCGCATCGCCTCGGCAAAGTCGGCAAGGACGTCCGTCCGGTCGATACCGGCAGCGTTCAACGCGGCATCATCCACGACCCACGCTGCGAAAGGTGTCGTATCTGCGGTGGCGGGCAACCAGCAAAGGCGAAGCTCGTGGTCCCATTCTGCGCCCATCGCGCGCGCCTTCGGGATGTCCTTAGTCGGCACCGCAAGGAATATGCGGCCGCCAGGGCGCGTGGTCGGTGGCCGGAGGGGCGCGGCAGCGCCGCGCCGTGCCTGTTGAATAGCTCCCGGCGAGCGCGGGGGCATGCGATCCTGAAAACGCTTAGAGCGCGTGGCCATGACTGGATTCATGATGTGTGGCTGCTCCCGGATGCGATCTGTTGCGACCCGTTGACTTCGAATACCTCGCACTCCTGCGCCTGCTTGTCGTCTGGGAAGATTGGCCCGGTACGGGGCAGGTCCGCGTGCATGAGATAGGCTGGCAACGGGGCATCGCAACCGCCCCATCTGTAGTCGCCTGCCCTGCACCAGTGTCTGCATCCCCCACATACGCGTTCGTCGTCTTTATCCATCGCCCCTCCTGCCGGGTGTCGCTGACCGGGCCCCTAGATTTGGAGTCCCGGCGTCCGTGTTTTGCCGAGACGGCCGCACTTGCCGAAGCTGCCGCCGTTCCCCTGAGTTCATCGTCCCGCGGCCGGTTGTGGTTCGCCGCGGCGGATGTCAAGGAGAAGAGCGCGGGGTGTTGGGGCGGGCGGTCGCGCAGCGACAACACGGCCCCGCGCGCCTTGACGGACGCCAAGACGAACCTATGGTCGCGAGGTTGGACGTGAACGGGTGGGAACGGCCATTGACGGGTTGTGACGTCGAGGTAGAACGCCGCGCGGCGAGCGCCTTTCGCGCCAACGGCGCGACACGACAGCGCGTCCTCAAGGACGAAGAGCGAAGCGGAAAAAAAACCCCGCGTGAGCGGGGCGTAAAACATGCTGCCATTCCGAGGGCCATATGCAGCATGCTGAGAGACCGTACCAGCGATGGTGAGCTTTTCCGGGAGCGAGGCGACCGGACGGCGAGGCGCTGGCAGCCCCGACCGCAGGGAGAGGGGCGAGACTCCGCAGGAGGCTCGACGCATAGCCCGCGTCTTTTGCGGGCGTAGCGCAACATAGCCGGTCTTTGCGGAGCAAAGACGCCCCAATAAATTGGGCTTACTCCTTTCCATCGTCGTCGACCATAACTGACCAGCGACTAACTGCACGGCGACTGGATCGCTCCCTGAGGCTTATCACGATTCGCCATGCCAATGCGATGCAAAATACGACAAACGATAATCCTGCATATCCGACGAGCGCGCGTTTGACGACATACCAGCTCGCACTGCTCGGAGCACAATCTGAAGGAAATGAAACACTCAGTAAGCCACCGACAGACGAACTGCAAAAGCGAACTGCGGATACTACTGCTGGAGCGACCATCCATACAAGCGCACTCAGCGTCAGCAGAATAATCGACCCAACAAAAAATTCAGTTGCGACGGAAAACGTCACAACGCGATCGACATGATTCGGCGTGACTGCCGCCGTTGCGGCCGCAGCTCGGCCCGTGGACACCCTTGCTGCAATGAATCCAAAAACGATCGACGTGAGCATGGCCCCGGCACACTTCAGTTCTGGTTCGTGTTCTGCCGTGGCCCTATGGTATTGCCGATCATGGGTTGAGCGACCATACCTGAAGGAGGTTCGACAGAGATTGACGTGATCGGGGCGACTCTGTTCCCGAAGCGTAGCCTTAGACGACGCGTGTCTGCTGCCGCGCAAGCGGCGAGCATGGCACGCGTTTTCTGGCTTTTGGTTTTTTGCTTCAAGTGGTCTCCGCGGCTACCTTGATGGTCCTGCAAAGCAGGGCCACAATTTAATTTTACTCAGTTCTGCAACTGAGCACAATTATATTATGAAAATGCTTGCGGCCCGAGGGAGGGAGTTCCAAGGGGGAACCGGAACGGGGTTCCTCCTTGGTCGGCGAAGCCGAGTGTCCCTTGTCGCCCAGCGGTCCGAACGATGAGCGCCGGAGGCGCGAAGAGGAAGGATCGTGAGGCGCCGTTTGGCCGGGCGAAGTTACCCACAGAAAAAAAACCCCGCTCAAGGCGGGGCGAAAAAGGTCCGAAGACCCGAGGGAGAAACTGGACGGTCAGGCCGCCTGCCGCATTCCACGCAGTGCTTGCGGATTGGTCGTCGGGAACGGCCAGGCGATCGCTGGCGAAGTCGGCTTGCGGGGCCCATCATCACGGTCGGACTTGCGCGCGCTCACTTCTGCCGGAACGGTTCCGAAATCGGCCGCCTTCGGGAACGGCCACGGTGCCGCATCCGCGTGCTGAGGGCCTTCGGACGCTGCGGAGTCGTCGCACTCTCCGGCGTCGAGCGTGACGTCGTCGCACTCGTCGTCCGCATCGTCGTCGTCATCACCGTAGAACCGTACTTCTGCGACCTGGGCTGCGGCCATGAATTCGGGCAACCAGTCCTTGCCTTGCAGCAGCTTCTCGGCTGCCTGCGCTGCTTCGCCCTTCTTCATCTTGGCGAGCCGCGCCCCTTCTTCCTTCGAGACGACCTCGCTCACGACTGCAACGATGCGATCCTTGGACACATGATCGAGGTAGCTTGCTCGCGTCGGTTGCCAGTAGGCGGACAGGTTCAGGCTCAGAGCGCCCGCCAGAGCATTTACCGCGCTCGGGCCCTCCTCGCGCGAGACGCCGTTGATGCTCAGCGACGTGCAGACAGCCAGCAAGTTCAACAGGCGGTCCTGCGGCTGCTCCAACAGCCAGCCGAACAGCAGGTTGGGATTTTTCGGAATCTGAGCGCGCCATGAGTCCACGTAGGCGCGAAGGCCCGAAGCGTGCTCGGTCTGCTCCAAGTCCGGTGCCGACCGGGCCAGTTCGTAAGTCACTTCGCGCGCGCTGATCTGCGCGACGCTCAGTCGGTCGAGGCTACTACCCGTGTAGAGATATTCGAGCGCAAGCTTGTGAACAGTCGCCACCAGTGCGACCTGCGGATTCTGTGAGAGAGCGGACTGCACAGCAGCCGTCCGGTGCGCCGTCAGGTTCAGCAGCAGCTTTTCGGAGTGAACGCCCTTCTCTTTTTTGGTCAGGCTGTGCGGAACAGCGACGCCGTTGTCCTCCATCATCGCGCGTGCTTCGGCGCGATCTTCGCGACGAACGAGGCCACGCACGACCTCCAGTTCGCCGTGGTAACCAACGGCCACGACAGCGCCGCTGACCTTCATCTGTTCGGCCGTGAAATTGCCTTCCCTTTCGTCCATTTCATCAATGGCTTGCGACACCTTGTCGAATTCGTCGCTCAGGGCTTGCCACGCTTCGTCGCTGAGGTAGGCCTCGTCGCCTTCGTCAGCATTCTCGTGCGCATCCAGCTTGTCCGAGATTTCCCCGGACCGCTTTTCAAGTTCGTCGTAACGCGCCTGTTCGTCAGCGGTCAGGGGTACGGGTTCTGCGTCCAGTTGGGTGAACTGGTTGCGGTCGCTGTAGTCGAACTTCGGTCGGGCCTCGACCCATGCCCATCCTTGCGCCTTGATGGCTTCGACCTCGCTGGCGACCTTTGCATCGAACAGCCGGTTCAGGACGTCGCGGTTGACGATAAAGCCATCGTCGCGCTCGGCAAAGAGATCACGTTCCACGATTCCACCAGCAGCCTCGTAGGCCTCCACCGTGACGAACTTGACCATCCGGTCGCCAAGCGTCAGCTTGTCGCCTTTCAGCACAGCGCGCAGTTCGTGCGGCTGCTGTGACCACGAATGTTTCGCGCCGAACCATGCGGCTTCCTGTCGTTCATGGTCATCGGTCATGGCGAGGGCCTTGATCTGGTCAAGGTCCATTTCGTCGGTAGCGAACAGGTCGAACAGCTTGGGCGACACGTTCGCCAGCTTCAGATAGCCCGCGACGGTCTTAGGCGTTACCTTGAACACAGCGGCGATGAACTCGGGGCTGCGACCTTCATCCGCGAGCGCCTTATAGGCGATAAACTGGTCTGCCGGGTGCGGTGGCACGCGCAGGTCGTTCTCCGATGCACTGGCGAGAATCGCCTCGGCCTCAGTGATGACGATGCAGCGCACCGGAAAATCCTCGCTGATGTGGCCGCGCTCGACGTTGAGAAGCAAAGCCTGTCGGCGCGTTTCTCCTGCATCCACGCCATACGTCTGCGCCCTTTTTGCGGACACCTTCATCGGGTGGACGACCAGATTTTGCAGGAGGTTGACTGCGAGGATATTGTCCGCGATTGCCTCGATGCTCGCCGGGTCACGCTTGGTCTTGCGCTGGTTGTACGGCGAGGCGACCAGACGCTTGAGCGGAATCAGCACCTCTGCCGAGCCTGCCTTGAGTGCGTTCGGCAGTTCTGCGGTCGTCGTGTTCTCGTTCGCGGTCTGGTTGGTGTCGTGGGCGTTCACGGTTTGCATGGCAGTTCCTCAATGAAGGTTGAAGGTGTGACGGGACCGCCGGGCCCCTAGATTCTGAGTCCCGGCGTAAGCCGTTCTGTTGAGTCGGCGGCTTGCGCTTTGCAGCTGCCGCCGTTCCCCTGAGTTCGTCGTCCCGCGACGAAAGGAGCGAGGGCCGACGCCGGGTCAAGGATTGACGCGTGGGGTGGGTGCGGGATGGAGCGATAGCGACTGACACGGCCCCACGCGCCTTGACGCGGCAAAGGCTCGAGCTACAGTCGCGGGAAGTGGACGACGGACCAGGGGACGGCAGGTGTTGGCAGCTGCTGGCCGTCGACGAGGCAGAACGCCCCGCGCGGCGAGCGCGCTATCTGAGCACTGCGACGAGAGGAGCGGTGCGAAGCTGGAGGGGATGGCCCGCGCCGGGGCAAGCTGCGGGACGCAGCGCGCCCCAAGAGCGGCTGGTTCCGGAAACTGGCCCGCGACGAGGCGGCTTGCATGCCGGTCTGCAGGGCAGGCCGGCGGGCAAGGTGCAGCGGGCCGGCTCGATCGCAGCTGTGACACCGCGCACGCGCAAACGAAAAAAAACCCGCCGGTCGGCGGGCTTCACGCGGCACGTATGCGGGTGTCAGTGTCCATCAGCCGATCAGCCCGCCTTTCACCTCGTCAACGGAGTCAGTGAAAGTGTATTTCTTCACACGGCCAGCGTCGTCGAAAAGGATGAGAAGCTGCTTTTTGTGAACGTCGGCGCCACGCGCGAACATCGAAACGATCGGCACGAAGTTGATCGCCTTCGGCGTGGCACGCGCGTAGCTGTACGTCCACTGCTCGACGCTGTTCTCGTTGTAGGTCACCTTCGATGGCGAGCCCAGCGCGTGCAGGACCTCACTCTTGGTCGTCTTCCCTTCATCGATTTGCGCGCTGATGCTGTCGGCGCTCTGCTCCCTCATGGCCATGTTGCCCGCACTGGTTGCGCAGCCCGATACGAGGATGGTGACCACAACTGCAACAAGAATCGACTTCATGATTAAGGCTCCTGATTAAGTGAAAGAGAAAAGCAGATAAGTCACATTCCCGGCTGCTGCGCTACCGCTATTGAAGCAACGCGGTTACATCTCCAGCGTCCTCGACAACATAGGCACCGATGCGGCCGCCCTTGATGCGCCATGCTTTCGCCGTGCAGCCCGCCTTGATCGGCCCGAACAGTTCGACAAAGCACTGCGCGACCTCCTCGACGGTTTCACACGCGGGCGGATCGTATCGGTACTCCACGCGAGTCATACCGAGCGCATCCGGTGCCGAATACACCTCGATCCTGTGATAGTTACCAGCGGCGATTGCCTGCGCAATCGAGCGACCTGCTTCGACCATGAAAAGGCCCTCCTGTTGGGTGTTACGCTGACCGGGACCCTAGATTCCGAGTCCCGGCGTAGAAGTTGTTCTGCCGAGTTGGCGGGCTGCGCTTCGCAGCTGCCGCCGTTCCCCTGAGTTCGTCGTCCCGCGACGATTCGTGCGAGGACCGGCGACGCGTCAAGGAATCAAGCGCGGGGTGGGTGCGGGATGGAGCGCAGCGACTGACACGGCCCCGCGCGCCTTGACGCGGCAAAGGCCTGAGCTAAGGTCGCGGGAACTGGACGGCGAACCAGGGGAACGGTGGGTGTCGGCAGCAGCAGCTCACGCACGAGGCAGGACGCCCCGCGTGGCGAGCGCGCTATCCGAGCGGTGCGACGTCAGGAGCGCCGCGAGGCTGGAGGGGATGGCTCGCGCCGGGGCGAGTCCGCGGGACGCGGCGTGGCCCCAAGAGCGGAGTCGTCCGGTCACCGGGCCGCGAGATCGCAGCTTGCGTGACGGGCTGCGCAGCGGACCGGCACGCAGGGTGCAGCGGCACGGCTCGATAGCGGCGCGCGGCCCAGTAACCGGCAGGGCTGCGACATCTAGTCGCCGGTGTACAGCTGTTCCAGCACGCGATCGGATTCCGGGCGGCTCTCCCAAAGGGCGTCCATGTGCGCCAGGGCGAGGCTTCGGGTCATCGCGTTGTGGACCGTTACGCCGTCGCAGACCACGTCAAAGCTCTGACAGAGGCGACCGTTCGGCGCTCGTCTGGTGACTGGATGGATTGAGAGCTGCATAGATCCTCAGTTGGTAGGGCTGGTGTCCGGCAGGGACAAGCGTCCGGTGTCGTACATGCGCAGCATGGTCAGCAGATATTCGGGGTCGGCGGGCCATCTGCATTGTTGCCAGTACGCGTGCAAGGCGCTGCGAACAGGTGCCCGATATCCGCGCAGGCGGCCGCGAGCTTTGCGCCACTGCGTCGCGCGACGCGAGCGGTCCGCAGCCGTCTGCCGGTCCCACTGCTCGCGTCGCCCCTTCATTTCCTCATCGGCGCCGATCTGCTCGGCGGCGATTTGGTCGGCGAAGAGCGGAAAGGCTTCACGCTCCAGGCGCTGTTTGCGCGCGAACGCGGCGCGCTTACGCGGCGTGTCGGTGAATTCGTAACGTCCATATCGCTTGAATCGCATTTTTGTGGTGGGTGAGCGATCCGCTCACCCTTCCTTTTCGTTACTGGTTAGCTGCAGCGAGTGCGGCGCGCACGTGCCGCGTGATCGCACGCTGCGCGCCTGCATACGTGTTGCGACGCTGCAGCGTGAATCCGCCGTCGGCATACATGATCTGAGTCTGGATGGTCTCGACGCCGTCCTGATAGGCCAGGTGAATGTAGTGCCCTTTGTAGCCGATGGTATGGAACATGTCAGGCCTCGACCGTGACCGGAAATCCTGCTGTGGCGAGTTCAGCGCGCGCCTCGTCGTCCCAGCTCGCGGGCGAATCCGACTCGCAGCGGTAGGCATACTCCAATGCCTTTTCGCGTGCTTCCTCCGTCAACAGGCCGGTGACCTTTACCGCCACTTCGCGGTAGGTGCCGAAGTCGTGCGCGTTACTCTTGATGAAAAGGCCAACGCCTTCCGGCGGCTCGCCCATTGCGCGCTTGATCTGGTTGATGAATGCGCGGCACTCGGCGCGGCTGCACTCCGGGTAATTGGATTCACCGACCTGCGCGCACTGCTCATCGCAGGGAGCGGAACCAATCTCGATCGTTTCGACCATTGCAAAATCCTCCAGTAAGGGGTGTGGTAACGGGATTCAGCACTCGGGGAGGCCACACAGACAGCAGTAACCCGCGTCGCTTTCCTCATTGACGGTCCACTCGTGCGGACACACGAATTGCTCGATCGTTGAACATCCAATCGATGCGTCGTCGCAGTTGATCCACTTCAGCACGTAGCGCGCGGGAATCAACGGATGCTTTGTGCGGAGTCGCTGATACTCCTGCGCAACCGACGCAAATTCGGATAACTGTGAAAAAGTACGCATGCGGTTCTCCTTTGCTGACCGGGACCCTAGATTCCGAGTCCCGGCGTAAAAGTTGTTCTGCCGAGTTGACGGGCTGCGCTTCGCAGCTGCCGCCGTTCCCCTGAGTTCGTCGTCCCGCGACGATTCGTGCGAGGGCCGGCGACGCGTCAAGGAATCAAGCGCGGGGTGGGTGCGGGATGGAGCGCAGCGACTGACACGGCCCCGCGCGCCTTGACGCGGCAAAGGCCTGAGCTAAGGTCGCGGGTACTGGACGGCGAACCAGGGGAACGGCAGGTGTCGGCAGCAGCAGCTCACGCACGAGGCAGGACGCCCCGCGCGGCGAGCGCGCTATCCGAGCGGTGCGACGTCAGGAGCGCTGCGAGGCTGGAGGGGATGGCTCGCGCCGGGGCAAGTCCGCGGGACGCGGCGCGGCCCCAAGAGCGGAGTCGTCCGGTCACCGGGCCGCGATAACGCAGCTTGCGTGACGGGCTGCGCAGCGGACCGGCGCGCAGGGTGCAGCGGTCCGGCTCGATAGCAGCGCGCTGCAGCGCACGTGAAAACGCCGGCTCGCGGCCGGCGTTCATATCGGCGGTGACGTTGGCTAGTGCACCAGTCCTGCGGCCTTCAATGCTTTCGGCAACCAGCGCTTGGCCCGTTCGTTGCCGGGATGGAGTGAGATATTGCGGGTCGAACCGTCGACATATTCACGGTCGCCGTCCGCGGTGATGCAGCTGCATCCGCGTTGCGGGACCGCGCCGATGTAGTCACGCCTGAGGCGGTGGACCAGCTCGCTGAACGTGTGGGGTTCGTCCTGCCAGTCGAAGCCGGTTTCCTCGGCCTCGCCCTGCTCTGCGCTGTCGTCAGTGACAACCTCGTAGGTCTGGTGAAATGTCATCGGTGTCATAGGGGCACTCTCGTTATCTGGTTGGGGATCACGCAGCAGCGGCAAACAGATCAAGTTGCGTTGTCGGCACCGCGATAGACTCGGCGCGCGTCTGCGCGAGCGGGCTGGTCTGCTCGAACTGCTCAAAATCGCATACAACGATTTCGCAGGTCGGCGCGACACCGTGCCACTGCTCCCGGTACATCGCCGTATCGATGCCGCAATTCGGCTCCAGGAGGATTCCCGTCTGCTCCATGAATCGACGGCAGTCGTCACTTTCGCGCACGTCGTAGCGACGCGAGCCGCTGTACACGAACGGGGCCGACGATTGGGGCACGATGAAAACGCCAGTGTCTGCAATACGCGATGCAAGCTCGATCACCTTGTATTCAAAGGTGCTGCCGGTATATCGACCCTCGAAGCCGTGCGCCTTCACGCGGTTGCCAAAGGGCGGATTGCTAATCGCCACGTCGAAGCCGTCAAAATCCTTAAACCAGTCCCCGAAAACATCAGCGTGAATCCACGTCGCGTCCGGCACCAGCTTCCGGCCCACGCGCACATATTCCGCGCACTGCTCCACACACACGACCTGCCGCGCCCTGTTCTCGCACCAATAGGCAAGCGACCCGATGCCCGCGCAGAGATCGACGATCGTATTGCAACGCTCCGGCACCTCCACGGCGAAATCCCGAGCAAGACCCCAAGGGGTGAAAAAAGCGCCCAGCGCTGCATTGTTGCTGCTCGCGCCTTCCTGATAGTGCTCGAACACAAACAGGCGCTCATCGTCTGTCAGGCGGCGCTCAAGCGCAATCAGTTGCTCAACTTCCTGCATTTTCTTGGTCTGTGCGCGGCTCAGCTTCATGTCGTAATCCTTAGTTTCTGCGTTTCTCTGTGGACGATTGAACTGTGTCGGGTGCGTCTCAGTCGCCTATGCCTGTGCGGCGGGCGCTGGCGAGTCCAAAAAAGCCGTTCGCGCCGAGAATGTCGGCGGCCTTGTTGGCAAGCACGCCCAGATGCGGGCCGCTTGGATAGTCGCAGTACCATTCGCCAAGCAGGCAGAAGGAGACCGGCTCACGCGGGCGTTCGAAATCAGCGCACAGGTGCGTGCCTTTCGCCGGGCCCGTGAAGACCGAGCCATTCACTTCGATCCGGTCGAACCTATACGGAAAAGCTCCGCGCACGTAATCGCTTGCCGTCTTCACATCAAACATCGCAATCCCCCTTGCTGACCGGGGCCCTAGATTCCGAGTCCCGGCGTAAAAGTTGTTCTGCCGAGTTGGCGGGCTGCGCTTCGCAGCTGCCGCCGTTCCCCTGAGTTCGTCG
>NZ_JALQDQ010000034.1:0-271 GCF_023631105.1 Caballeronia sp. AZ10_KS36
GAGCCACGCTTCGTTGCGGGCGAGCAGGACGAGCGTATCGAGGCCGATCATGATCGGCCAGAGACACGCGAGACGCAGACGGATCGCGCTCGCCGGAATCGCGAGCGTGTAATCGACGGCGTCTTCAAACAGCGCGAGCGACGTGCGCAGCAATTCGAAAAGCACGGGCCGCGCGCGCGCCGACGTTTCGGGCCGCAACACATCTTGCGGCGTGAGGCCATGCCGCGCGAGCATCGATTCGGGCACATAGCATCGGCCGATGCGCAAATCC
>NZ_JALQDQ010000035.1:0-279512 GCF_023631105.1 Caballeronia sp. AZ10_KS36
GCCGCGCCACGCGCCGCGCCGCCAACGCGCTCGCCGCCGCCGACCGCCGGGCCCGATTGCGGCGGCGGCGCAGTCGATGCCGTCGCGGGATCGATACCCGTGTTGCTCTTCGCCCAGCTGTAGCACGCGCCGTCATCTTTCTGTTGCTGCTGCGCGCTTTGTCCTTTCGACGGATACGCGATCGGCTTGCTTTGCGCAAGGGCATCCATGGCGATCGTTGCGATCATCATCGCAACGATCGCGCGCCAACACATTGCGTTCATATGGACTCCTTCCATCAACGTCTTTCGTCAACCTCAGCGATCCCTCCGTCACGGCTCGTTCACGCGCGTCCACGTCGGGTCCGGATCGAATTCCGTCAGCGGTGGCGCGGACGGGCCGCGGTTCTTCTGATACACCACTCCGTTGTTATTGACAATGAACGTCATGACGCCGCTCTCGCCGTATTGCGCCGGGTACGCCACCATCGCGAAGCCGGCCAGCATGCGCCCATTGATGATGTAGCTGAAAGCCCCGCCCGGCGCGTTCTTGCCTTGGCGCGTGAGAATGCGAAAGTGATAGCCGTGATACGCGTCGCCCGCGTGACGGTCCTTGAAATATGTCGAGCTCGCGGCGATCAGCGGACCGAAGGGACTCTGTTCTTCGCCCCGACTCTCATCCGCTGGCCAGTACAGTCCGTCGCGCTTGCCCGGCGAACTGCCGAGCTTGCGTGCATACTGCAACACGCCGTCCCCCATGCGGTCCTGCGAGGCGTACTCGCGCTGCGCATCGATATAAGCGCGCAGCACCTTGATCGCCTCGCGCTCGTTTGCGCCGATACGGCGGTCCAGCACTTCCTGCTCGCCCTCTTCCGTCGCGAAGCGCCAGACGCCGTTCTCTCTAACGAGCGGAATGGGCATGGGCCACGCATCGTCGCCGATCACGAGAATGCGGCGATCGGGCGACGCCTCTTCGAGCCGGTGAAACGCCTCGAATTCGGCAAGCGCATTGGCGCGCAACTGACGATTCTCGGCCTCGTCGGGCGTGACGACGAGCCGCTTGTGCGCGCTGCCGAAGATACCGATGAGCGCGGCGTCATCGTCCGACTTCAGCGCCTGCGCGAGTGCGCTCACGGCTTCCTCGGGTGTCGCGAAGGTCTGCTGGTCGCTCGCGGCGAGGAGCGTCGCAGGCGCGAGCAACATCGCGACTATCGCAAACGCCATGACGAGACGAGTCAAGCGGCCATCGGTTCGATGAATGTTCATAGGCATCCCCTAGCGACGACCTCCACGGCCGCCGCCGAAGCTGCGGCCCCCGCCTCCTGAGAAGCCGCCGCCTCCGCCGCCACTGAAGCCGCCACCGCCTTGAAAGCTGCGACCGCCCTGGCCGCCTGCCATCGACTGCCGGCTCGCGGCCCCGCGCGCGCTGTTAGCGCGGGCGCTTTGACCCGAACCATAGCCGCTCAATGCATCGCCGCCGCGCGCCTGAAAGTTCGATGCGCCCTGCGCGCGAGGCGTGTTCTGCATGGCGGGTTGCGTGCGTGCAGAAGCGCGCTCCGTGCCGCCGGCCCCGCCGAAACCCGCGCCTGCACCGCTCGCACGCGAAGGCGCGTCGCCCACACGCTGCATCGAGGAACGCCCGCCGCTGCCGGAGACCTGTCCGGGCTTCTTCTCGGAGCGCCATGTGCTCGACTGTTGTGTCGCGCCCGAGCCGGACCGGTTTGCCGCGCGATTGCTCAGGTTGTTCTGCACATCGGCTCGATTAGCGTTTTGTTCGCGGTTGATGTTGATGGTGTTATTGCCGCCGTTATAGTTGGCCTCGTACCGTCCGCCGTTCCACGCCGCGGTGATGGCCGCGCCCCAGATCATGCCCGTGGCGAAGGCCGCGCCGGGCGCATACGGATAGTAGTAAACGGGATAAGGCGCCGGGGCGTACGTATAAACCGGCGTCGGACTGCTCACGACCACCGTGGACGGGTTGTACTGCGGTACATAGATGACCTCGGGATTCGACGGCACGATCTTGATCACCTCCTTTTCGACCACGACCGTCTGCTTGTCGTCGCTCTTCAGGTTGCCGACAGACTGAGTTTGCCGGCGAAAACGCTGCACGGCCTGCAAGACGGCATTCTGATCCGCCACGACCGCTTCGCCGAGCGCGACCGTCCAGTCGAGATCGGTGCTCATCTTATTCACGATCTCGGGGTAGTTGAGCAGCGCCTTCACCGAGTCTTGCCAGCGTTCGTCGACCGGAAGATTGTTGTCCGCCTTTCTGCGTTCGAGAAACCGGTCTGCCTGTACTACCTCGACCGGATACGTCGAAGCCGGAAGAATGATTGCAACAAGGTCGTCGGGATAAAGCGCAATGGGACCGACGAGCTTGTCCAGATCCGCGGGACTCATTGCCGCCGGGGGCGGGACGCTTGCCGCCGGCGCCTGAGCGAGCGTATGCGCGCCACATGCGAGCGCCGACACGACCAGAAGCACGTTGATGAACTTGGGCATTGTTCTCTTACCACCGAAGTGGCCGTCTCTCGCCATCATTCAAAACAGTGAGACAAACTCATTCACCCATGCTTAAGAGACGCTGTCCGTATGAGAATCGCCGGCGGTCGACCGCATACGCTGTTGCATCAACCGCCGGTGTTGAATCGCGTGGCGTCGGACATTCTGAAAAACGAGGTGATCTGCAAGGACATACACGGGCCAAGCAGCGTCGTCATTCGTTCTTTTCGCCGCTTATGGCGCAACGCGCTAGAAGACGCAGCCATGAGCAATAGATGTTAATTGAAAGATATGCGAAGCCTTTAGCGAATTCAAGAACTCGGGCGCGGCCATTCGACGGCATGGATGTCCTGACCAATCGATCTGACTTACCCGCCCAACGCGATGATCGCCATCGTCAGAAGCACGCCCAACGTCACCATAGCGAACCCCGCTTTCAGCGCGCCCCATCCCGCATAGGAGCCCAAAGCAACGCCGCATCCGAAGAGCATCACGAGCGTCAGCGCGCGTGACACGAGCAAGGCAGTGGGAACGTGCCGGATGATGACGAACGGAGCGGCGACCGGGAACGTAGAGAGCACGATGATGATGAAGATGCCCAGCGCGGCAAGAAAATCGTCACGCTCCAGCGCGGGGCGCTCCGGCAGCGCATCGTATCGAGCGATGCGACTGCGAATCGATTCCAGCTCGGCGTCCGAGAAGAATGGCGCGAGAAACGGCGGCAGTCTTGCGCGCAGTTCTCGCACGCCTTCTGCCGCGTCGAGTTCGCGCTTGATCGCAAACGCGAGCGTGCGCCGCCGCCCCCGGTTCACGAGCGTGCGCATCAGATACATGACGGCATCCGCGAGCCCCCACGCGAGATTGCAGCCGAGGGCCGTGTACAGCATCTTGCGGCCCGCATCTTCTCCGCTCGTCGCTGCGGACACCGTCCCGACGAACGTCAGCGCCATGAAGAGCCCGAAGCACAGTTCGGACACGCGGTCGACCGTATCCAGCACGGGCGCTCGTGTGTTGCCACTCGGTTCGACTAGCGGAGCATCGGCGGTGGTGTCCGGCAGCATGAGATGTCACCCCGCCTTGACTTCGTTCACGAGCGGCTCGTTATGCTCGAACGCGGTAATGCTCGCGAGCGTGGTCTCACAGATAGTCGTCAACGCCTCGCGCGTCAAGTACGCCTGATGCCCGGTCACGATCACATTAGGGAACGAGATGAGCCGCTGAATGATGTCGTCCGGAATGATTTCATTGGACAGATCGCGGAAGAACAAGTCCGCCTCCTGCTCATACACGTCGATTGCGAGCCCGCCCAGTTGCCCGCTTTTCAGGGCTTCGATCACGGCCTCGGTGTCGATCAGCGCGCCCCGGCTCGTATTGATGAGCAAGGCGCCACGCTTCGCACGCTTGAGCGTCTCCGCATTGACGATGTGATGCGTTGCGGGAGTCAGCGGACAGTGCAGTGAAATGACATCGGCTTTCTCGCCGATCTCGCCCGGCTGCGCATAGCGCAGGCCCATCGCCTCAAATTCTTTCGACGGATAGGGATCGTAGCCGATCACATTACAGCCGAAGCCGAGCATGATCTTCGCAAAGACGCAGCCTATCTTCCCGGTGCCTACTACGGCCACCGTCTTGCCGCACAGATCGAAGCCGATGAGTCCGTCGAGAGAGAAGTTGGAATCGCGTGTACGGTTATAGGCGCGATGCACTTTTCGATTGATGGCGAGCAACAGCGCGACGGCATGTTCGGCGACTGAGTTGGGCGAGTACGTCACGACGCGAACGACCTTGAGCCCCAGGCGCGCGGCGGCTTCGAGGTCGACGTTATTGAAGCCCGTGCAGCGCAGCGCGAGCAATCCAGTGCCGCCGCTTTTCAGCGCCTCCAGAACGGCGGTGTCCGCTTTGTCATTAACGAAGATGCACACCGCGCCGGATCCCGCAGCCTCTCCGACCGTATCTCGATTCAGCGAGACGTCGAGGTATTTGAGCCTGTGGTGCGCGGATTCGTTCGCCTGATCCAGAAACTCGCGCTCGTAACGCGTCGAACTAAATATCGCCACGTCCATGATTTCATCTCCGATACGATAGCTAGCCGCTGGCCAGCGAGATTGCGATCTGCACGAACAGCACTTTGACGATGGTCATCGACGGGAAGATCATGGCGTACATGACGTCGGGCTGATCCGTGGGCGCGATGCGATTGGCGAACGCGAGAATGGCGGGATTGCCGGTCGCGCCGCACACGACGCCGGCCGAGGTATCGAAGGGCAGCTTGAATAGCCATAAGCACGACGCGGCCGTAACGCCCACGAGCACGAGCAACGTGATCACGCCGTAAAGAAGGAGCAACGGCCCCGCTGTGCCGACGGTCGCCACGAACTTCGGCCCGCACGAAATGCCGACCTGCGCAAGAAAGATCGTGAGCCCGAGGTTGCGCAGAACGAGATTCGCCGATAGCGGCATGACCCACACGAACGGTCCGTTGCGCCTCGCTTTTCCGAGGCACAGCGCGAGCAGCAGCAGCGCAGCGAGACCGAGGCTGAAGCTGCCGAGGCCGGGCACCCGCAACGGAACGGCGCCCAGCAGCAATCCCGCCGCTGCGCCGATTCCGAGGCAGATGAAACTGAGATCCGCCGTGCCCTTGATGGAATCGCCGAAGAATGCACGAATCGTCGCGCGATGCGCGCGATTCACGAGCACGCCTACGCGGTCGCCTGCTTCGAGAATGAGATCGGGCGTCGAGAGTAAATCGGCGTCGCCCCGGCGCACATGCGCAATCGAACAGTTCACGCCGCCGGGAAACCGCAGCTTGCCGAGCGGCATGCCGACCACCGCCGAATTCGATGCGAACACGCGCATATAGTCGATGTCTTCGCGATCGCTCGCGATGCGTCCCGGCTGCGACTCGCCGCATAACGCGGTGGCCTCGTCGAGCAGGCGCCGGTCCGTGGCGGTGACAAGCAGTACGTCGTCGGACTGCACGATGAAATCGTCGGCGGGCAACTGATTATGATGCGCGCGCCGCACTGCGGCAATGGACACGCCGAGCGGCAAGCGGCTGAGGAGTTCCGATAGTCGCAGGCCGAAGAAACTTGCGTTCTTGAGTGCGATCTCCGCTGTTTCGAGTACCTTCGCTGGCGGCTTCGGAATCGATACTTTCAGCAACACGTTAAGCGCATAGAGAAACAGAATGGGGCCGGCCACGCCGAACGGATAGGCGACGCTATAGCCCACTGCGGCATCATTGCTCTTTAGTGATGCAATGGCGACCTGGAGGCTGGCCGTGCTGGTCCCGCTGCCCGCGAACATCCCGAGCGCGTCCGAGAGCGTGATGCCGAACCGAATGAAAGCGCATGAGACGAGGCCCGCCGCGATGACGCCGAGGCAAGCAGCGGCGTTCGCCTTCGCCCCTTCACGGCTAGTCAGCCCTCTGAAGAACTGCGCGCCGTACTGAATGCCGATGCCGTACAGGAACAGCAGCAAGCCGAGCGTGCCCAGCAAGGCCGGCGGTGCCGACTTCGGCGCAAAAGCGCCAACGGCGAGTCCGACGAATAGCACGGCCCCCGAGCCGAGCGCGACGCCCTTGATCGTGATCTCGCCGATAAGATAGCCCAATGCGATCGTGAGAAACAATGCGAAGAGCGACTGGCTTTCGAGAAACGTTCTGACTGCGTCCATGTGGCCTCCTGTGTTTGAATCAGGCAACGCAGCGATACAGAAACATTAAAGGCGGTTTGTTTGAAGCAGTCCAGCGGCGTTTGATAAGCGCCGTCGCGCCGCGCTTCAGTGCGATTCGCGGCCACGACACTCCGTTCCTCAAAGCAGACTATTGATCCACTTACAACAACTCTCTCGCAGATGTCGGAGAGGAAAGCCACACTGTCGGGAAAAGGCGCCTTGAAACGAGCAGTGATTCGCCTACAACTTATTCACGCCTAACAACAAGTCTGCGACGCATAGTTCCGTGCGCCGTGCCGAATGCACTCGCCATGCATTCGGT
This sequence comes from Caballeronia sp. AZ10_KS36, assembly GCF_023631105.1. NCBI lineage: Bacteria > Pseudomonadati > Pseudomonadota > Betaproteobacteria > Burkholderiales > Burkholderiaceae > Caballeronia > Caballeronia sp. AZ10_KS36. The sequence goes on from NZ_JALQDQ010000035.1 coordinate 6,481, forward strand.
TCTCTAACCGGGAAGGGAATGAAAGAAGCTGTCGAGAGCATCCGCTCGGTTGTCCTGGCAGGAGTGCTCATCTTCGCATCGCCGGCCGCATCGCTGGCCGCCGGTTCAGAGACGCTTGCTCAGGTCGAAGCGAGAGGCGTTCTCCGATGCGGCGTGAGCGAAGGCATAGCCGGCTTCTCGGTTCAGAATGCGTCCGGGCGATGGACGGGAATGGATGCCGACTTCTGCCGAGCCGTCGCTGCCGCAGTCCTCGGCGATCCTGACAAGGTCGCATTCGTTCCTCTCAGGACGTCCGCGCGCTTTCCCGCACTTCGGACGCGTCGCATCGACCTGCTCGCGCGCAATACGACCTGGACCTTGCTCCGCGAAGGGACGCTCGGCGTACAGTTCGCGGGCGTTCTCTTCTACGATGCTCAAGCGTTCATGGTGTGGACGAAGAGTCCCATACGCGCGGCCTCGTCCCTCAATGGCGCGACGGTATGCGTGCAGCGCGACACCTCGAGCGAGGGCAATCTTTCCACGTATGCTCACGCGAATGCACTGGATCTCAAGCCGCTCGTCGTCACATCGGTGGATGCGCTCGAGCGCGCGTTCCTCGACGGCCAATGCAGCGCCGTCACGGGGGACGCGTCGCTGCTCGGCGCGATACAAGCTCGCGCGCCGGGCGGGGCATCGTCGGTCTTCATTCTTCCCGAACGCATATCGAGGGAGCCGCTCGGCCCCGTCGTGCGAGACGACGATATCGCGTGGCTGACCGTCGTGCGTTGGGTCCTGTTCACGTTGATCATTGCGGAAGAGTTCGGCGTGACCCGCGCCAATTACGAGGAACGAATGCGCGACCCACGCGTGGCGCGCGCTCTGGTTCCCGACCCAGCAGTGACGAATATGCTCGGCATCAAGCCTGGCTGGACAGCGAGAGCGTTAAGCAGTGTCGGGAATTACGGAGAAATGTTCGATCGCAATCTCGGCACCGCAAGCCCTCTGCAGATGAAACGAGGACTCAATGAATCGTGGATGCGCGGCGGCCTGATGTACGCGCCGCCGATGCAATGACGGAAGAATGCACCGTGAGCGACTGGCAGATCTACCTCGTAGTCGGCGTTTTCTCGACGGTCATACTGGTGATCGCCTTCAATATCATCGACATGACAGTTGCTGCGCTTGTTGGCGCGAGCCTACTCATCGCGTTGCGCATTCTCGACGAACAGGACCTGCTCGACACCGCGCGAACCTCGGCCGGCCCTATCAGCTTGCTTTTCGGCGGCATGGTCGTGGCGCGAATACTGGCCACGACCGGGCTCTTCGACGTGATCGGCGACATATACCTGCGGGCGACGGCGGGAAGCGGCAAGCGCTTCCTGTTGCTGCTGATCGTAGTGGTCGCGCCGTTGTGCGCGCTGTTGCCGAACGCGACGACAGTGATCCTTCTCGCACCGATCATCGTTCGCGTGGCCCGCGCATTGGACGTCGACATTGCTTCACCGCTCATTCTCACCGCTATTCTCAGCAATGCGGCCGGACTGCTGACGCTCGTCGGCGACCCGGCCACGTTTCTCGTCGGCAGTTCCATCGGCATGACGTTCGGCGAGTATCTCAGGTACGCGAGTCTCGGCGGCCTGCTGTCCATCCTCACGGTCGTTCCGTTGCTGCCGTTTATCATGCGCGACATATGGGGCGTCGTCAGGCCCGTGCCCAAGCGCGACCGACGTGCAAGACTGCAAAGGCCGGTTTATGCGGCGCTGTCTCTTGTGGTGCTCGCGCTGATGATGCTGCTCTTCATCCTCGGCGAAGAACTGCCGACGCGCATCGTTCCGCCAGCCGTCGCGGTGATCGCGAGCGCGCTTGCGCTTCTCGTGGCCTTTGCGTTCAAGATCGAGCCGACCGATCGCGTGCTGCGTGACGTCGACTGGAAAACGCTCGTGTTTCTCGCGTGCATCTTTTGTCTCGTGCAGGCTATGGTCAAAACGGGCTTGCTACAGGTGATGGCGCTGAAGCTCCATGAGTGGTTCGGGACCAATCTGATGCTCGTTACGCTCGCGATGATTTGCGGCATCGGCCTGCTCTCGTCCTTATTGGCCAACGTGCCGGTTGCCGCAGCTTCTATCGTGATGTTGAAGGCTTATCTCGTGACTGCCGAATTCGTCCCTGAAGCGGCGATGGCGGATCAATTCACACACTGGCCTCAAACAGTGATACCCGTATTCGTCGGCATGATGTATGGGGCGACGCTCGGAGGTAACGCGACGCTGATCGGATCGGCTGCGAATATCGTCGCAGCGGGCGTCTGTGCGAACGAAGGACGTCCGGTCACGTTCGCCCGCTTTCTGCGCTATGGCTTACCGGTTACGCTGCTCCAGCTCGCGGTAACGGCGGCTTACGTCATGATCCTGTCGAAGATATTGCGTTGACTTCGTATAAACGATTCCTGAGTTCACGCTGCCACGCTTAGATTTCTCTCACCATCAATCTTTCGGGCGTTTCAACCACTGCACGGTGTCGGCGTCAGCGAGCATTTCTCTGACGCACTCGACGAGATAGGCCGGCTCGACGGGCTTGCCTATCACGCGCACGCCGGCCGGACGCTCGCCAATCTCGCCACTGAAACCGGACACGATGATCGCCGGCAGATGCGGGGCCGTCTGCCTGAGACGCTCGATGAGCTCTTGTCCGTTCATTCCGGGCATGCGAAAGTCAGTGACCAATGCATCGATCGATTCGCTCTGACTGATGGCGAGCGCAGCGTTGCCATCGTAGGCTGCGGAAACGCGGAACCCGCGCAGCTCGAAGTAGCGCTGAAAGACATACGCGATCGCGACCTCATCATCGACAATCAGTACGTGCCTTGTCCGGTTCTCATCCTTCATGGCGAAAATCATCGGCTGCCTGAGACGGGAGCTTCTTCTCGAGCGAAGCGCGCACGTGCTCGGCCAGATCGCTCACCCGATAGGGCTTCGTGAGCGTTGTGATGGACGCTGCGGACACGTTCGCGGCGGGGAGTTGATCCATATAGCCCGTCGCGAGCAATACGGCGATATCCGGTTGTCGTGCCCTAACTTGCTCTACGAGCTGCAAGCCATTCATTCCTCCGGGCATGATGATGTCAGTGAAAAGCAAGTCGACATCGCCATATCGCTCGATGACTTTCAATGCTTCCTCACCGCTCTGCGCGGACAGCACGCGATAGCCGAGATTCTTCAGATGGCCAAAAGCGAGCTCGCGGACGTCGCGGTTGTCGTCCACGACCAGCACTGTATGTTTGCCGAGAATCGCTTCGGTGCTCCAGTTGAGAGACTTGTCGCCTTTCTGGCTTACATCGCTCTCGGCATGACTGACCACCGGGAAAATCATGCGTATCGTCGTTCCCTCTCCGGGCGTGCTCTCAATCTCGAGCCGGCCGTGCGACTGTTGTACGAATCCATGAACCATTGCGAGGCCGAGACCGGTGCCCGGCCCCTTGGTCGTAAAGAACGGTTCGGTGGCCCGTCTCAGGACGTCCGGCGTCATTCCTTCTCCGTGATCGATCACGCAGATCACGACATAGATTCCGGGTGTCAGGTTATGCGCCTCGATTCGCTCAGCATCATTGATGACCGAGGTGGCAACCGTGACCCTTCCGCCTTTCGGCATGGCGTCCCGAGCATTGATAAGCACATTCAGCAATGCCATTTCCATGTGCGTTGCATCGATGGTGCACGCCGGCAAGCCGGGCTTCAGGTCGAGGTGCAGGTCGATCTTGTCGCCGAGCGTTCGGACCAACATCTCACTGAATTCGACCACCAGCGTATTCAGATTGAGTTGCTTGGGCTCCAGGCGTTGCTTTCGAGCGAAAGTGAGCAGTTGCTGAGTGAGTTTGCCCGCTTTCTCTCCCGCCGACATGGCGCGTGCAATTGCTTCGCGAGTCGCCTGCCTGTCGTCGAGGGACGCTGCAGCCAGTTCCAGATTCCCCGTGATGATCTGCAGAAGGTTATTGAAGTCATGCGCGAGCCCGGCGGTCAACTGCCCGATGGCCTCCATCTTCTGCGCCTGCAGGAAGGACTGCTCCGAGATCCGGCGGCGAGTAATGTCCATCTGGGACGAGAAATAGTAGAGTAACTTCCCCTCCTTATCGAACACGGGTCCGATGAACAACGCGTTCCAGAACGGCTTGCCGCTCGCCTTGTAGTTCAGGACGTCCACTGCGACCGCCCGCTGCTCACGCAGGGCATTACGAATTTCATCCACAGCGCGCGCATCCGTTTCCGCGCCCTGCAGGAACCGACAGTTGCGTCCGAGAACCTGCTCCTCGGTGTACTCGGTCAAGTCGAGAAACGCGCGGTTGGCAAAAACGACAGGGTTGTCCGGTTGATTCGGGTCGGTTACGACCATCGGCATTCGCGTCATTTCGACTGCAGCGAAGAAGATGTTGCTTCGGTCATCCAGTCCAGGCCGGGAGATCTGGCTTGCTTGCCAGTGCTTGAGTCCGGGATTGCCCAAGGGCGAATAAGCGCTGCCTTCGAGTTCGCCGTCTGCGGGCCGGCCGATGCTCTGGCCATTTCCTTGTTCATCGCCGTGCTTGTTCAAGACTTCGTCTTTGTCGCTGCCCTTTGCCATATCTTCTTCGCCAGTGTGTGTGATTTAGGCCCCATCGCAAAGAAGCATCGAGGGGATGCCGGCAACCTTTGCATGGTACCAATTGCTCGATGCAGCTTCGTCCGTTGCTATGACTGCGCCTTCTCGACGCGGTGCAGCCACGCGAGCGAAATAAGCACGATAACGACCGTGATCGCGGCGAACGTGATCGTCGCGGGTGTGATGCCGATGCGTTGCACTGCGACTCCGATGGCTATCACGGGCAGCGATATCGCAACATACAGCACCACGAAAAACGCCGCTGTCACTTCCGCCTTGCGCTCGGCCGGGCTGCGATTCGATAGCTCGCCGAGTGCCGCCCGAAAGCTGATGCCCTGCCCGAGTCCGCAGAGCATCGTCCCGATGACGAATGCGGTGGACGAATGCAGCGATGCGCATAGGCCGAGCAGCGCGAGACCGATCACAAGCGCGACTGAACCTGTACGCTGCCGCCATTTTTGCGGGATGCGCTTCTCGACCGCCTGACCGATGGCCGAGCAGAGAAAGATGAAGAAGACTGCGAGGCCAATCAGCAAGCCGCTGCGGTAACCGAGCACGTTACGCATGAGTTGCGGCGACACGGCGGTAAAGAATCCGACAACGACGAAGCCCGCGAATCCAGACAACGCCGCCGGTACGAATGCAGCACGCACCTCTCGCGGGAGCGCGATGCGCTGCATGTGCAATTTGGGGTGGTCGGCCACGCGCGCGGTTTCGGGCGCGCGGCGTAGCAAGAGCCACGCGGGCACCAGCAAGGCGATATGCGCGAGGTACGAAAAACGCATGGGCCAGGGCGCGAACTCGACGAGCGCCCCGCTGAGGACAGGTCCGAAGCCGAGCCCAAGCATATTGGATGACGTTGCAGCGAGCATGGCCTTCGCACGCGAGTCGGCCGGACTCGCTTCGATCACCGCGACGGTCGCCGTCGACGTGAAGATGCCCGCCGAGATGCCGGAAACGAGACGTCCGAGCAAGAGCATGAGGAGGCCGTCGGCGAAGAGAAAAATCAACGCCGAGACGGCGGACGCCACGAGGCCGGCCATCAGCATGCGCTTGCGGCCGAGTTGATCGGACCAGCTGCCCATCGCCAACAGCGCGCCGAGGACCCCGACCGCATAGGCGGCGAAGATCACCGTAATGGTCGCGGGACTGAAGCCGTAGGTCGTCTGGTAATCGTGATAGATCGCGGTGGGCAGCGTCGTGCCGGCCATGTTGATCATGAACACCAGTGCCAATGCGAGGTAAGCCGGCATGCGGAAGGTATGCCCATTTGTCGAAGGATCCGGGTGCTTTAGCACGCTCCGTGCTCGGCCGACCTTTTCGCAAGAGCGGCAGGTGAATGTTGTCTTTTGAATACCGCATTCGGCTGACGCCTCGTGCCGTGAACGCTGCCGTCGCCGCGTCGCCGGGCCAAAAGAACGCCTTGACAGACACTCTTACGATATATATCTTTAGATATGTTTTACGACATAACGGAGTGAGTCATGAGATCACGTTGCTTTCACGGCAGGCGCGACGATTCGCGCGGCTTCGGTTCCGAATTTCCTTTCGATGCGCTGGAGCGCCTGGACCGCCTTGCGTGGCGCGGCTGGGCCATGATCGGAGGTCATCGGCACGGCGGCGGCGGGCGCTTCGGCGGCGGCTTCGGTGCGGGCGGTTTCGGTGGTGCAGGCGGTTTCGGCGGCGGCGCGGACGACATGGGCGGCATGCCGCGCGGCCGCAAGTTCTCGTCCGAAGACCTGCAACTCTTGCTGCTCGCCATGCTGGCCGAGGCGCCGCGCCACGGTTACGAACTCATCAAGGCGCTGGCGGATCGCTCCAACGGCTTCTATGCACCGAGCCCCGGCATGGTGTATCCCGCGCTGACGTATCTGGAAGAAATCGGCTATGCGACGGTCGAGATGGAAGGCAACCGCAAGCGCTACGCCCTGTCGGATGCGGGCCGTGAATACCTCGCGGCGAATCGCGAGCGCGTCGACTTGATGCTTGCCAAGCTCTTGCATTTTGCACGCAAGATGGACCTCGTACGGCGGGCCTACGCGGGCGAGGAAGTCGACGAGAATGCGGGCGACGGCGGCTGGGTGCCCGAACTCGTCGCCGCACGACGCGCCCTGAAGCGGGCGCTGCTCCTGCGCACCGATGCATCGCCGCAGGAGCAGCGCCGCATCGCCGCGATTCTCGAACGTGCGACAGCCGACATCGAACAAGACAATGCGCCGAAGCAGGCATAAAGGAGCGACAGGATGAGCGATTCACTCGTCGAAGCACAAGAAGGCCGCGCCGAACTGGAAGTCACGCGCGTGCGTCACGCGCTGAAATTCCGCTTGCTCCAGGTCAAGCGAGTTCGGCCGATCAATCCGCATTTTGTATGCATCACACTGACTGGCGAGGCGCTTGCCGACTTCGAAAGCGCCTCTTTCGACGACCACGTGAAGGTTTTCTTTCCGCACCCTGGCGAAAGCATGCCGGTGGTGCCGCAGGCCGGACCGGACGGTCCCGTGTTCGATCCTGCCAAACCGCGGCCCATTGCCCGCGACTTCACGCCTCGGCGCTTCGATCGGGCGGCGCGAGAATTGGATATTGAATTCGCGCTGCACGACGCCGGCCCCGCGACCGCGTGGGCCGCGAAGGCCGCGCCGGGGGACTACCTCGGCATCGGCGGGCCGCGCGGTTCGTTCGTCATTCCGACGCACTTCGACTGGCATCTGCTGGTCGGCGACGAGACCGCGCTTCCCGCCATCGCCCGTCGCCTGGAGGAACTTCCGCCCGGCACGCGCGTGGCGGCGCTGCTAGAAGTCGCCGATCCCTCCGCGCGAATCGAATTCGATACACGCGCCAATCTGTATGTGCAGTGGTGCTACCGCAGCGACGCCGCGTACCCGGGCGGCGACCTCTTGCTCGCGTTGCGCGGAACGTATCTGCCCGACGGCGAAGGTTACGTGTGGGCCGCGGGCGAGGCCGCGCTCATGCGCGCGGTGCGGCAGCTGTTGTGCAATGAGCGAGGCATCGACAAGCGCCGCATTCGCGCGTCCGCCTACTGGAAGCGCGGCGAGCAAGGCGTGCATGGAGCGATCGAAGACTGAATTCGCGCCCCGGTGGCCCGATAAACTAAACTGATGGCTACGCCTCTTTCAGCATAGCCATGGATAACCGGGAACTGCTCAACCTCGCCTATCTGCGCGCCTTCAGGCTCGTGGCACAGACGGGCAGCGCCACGCGGGCGGCAGCCGCCCTCTTTCGCGCGCAATCCGCTGTTACCCGTTCCTTGCAGGAACTGGAAGCAGCAGTCGGCGAGACGCTCTTCGAACGTCGCCCATCAGGCATGTTGCCGACACCTGCGGGTCGCGCCGTTCTTCTGCGTTGCGAACGGATCTTCGCGGAGCTGGAAGCGCTGAGTCAGTGGTGCTCGGCGCGGCAGTCGCGGCGACGCTCGGCCAACGGCAACGCGTTGCCTGCCTTCCTGCTCAACACGCGGCGGCTACAGTTATTCTCGGCATTGGCGCGTCATCGACACATGCCGAGCGCCGCGCAGACGCTCGGCATCAGTCAGCCCGCAGTCAGCAGCGCCATCCGCATCATGGAAACGGGCGCGGGTATACAATTCTTTTATCGCAGCCCGCGCGGCCTGCTGCTCACGAGCGAAGGCGAGACCTTCGTGCTCCACGTGCGTCGCGCGCTCAACGAACTGCGCCACATCCCGGACGATATCGCGGCTTTGCGTGGCACCATTCAAGGCTATGTGACCGTCGGCGCGCTGCCGCTCGGCAGGACGCTGATTCTTCCGGGGGCGATTGCGCGCGTGGCCTCGCAATATCCGGGCGTGCGGATAGCTACCGATGAGAGCGCCTACGAACCGCTCGTGGCCGGCTTGCGAGCGGGCGACATCGACTTCGTCTTGGGCGCGCTCAGGCCGAACGATGCATCGAGCGGATTGACCAACGAGCGCCTGATGTCGGAGGACATGGTGGTCATCGCGCGGCGCGATCATCCGCTGGCTAAAGCCAAGGGTTTGACGTTGAAAGAGTTGAGCGCCGCGCAATGGGTCTTGCCGCGTAGCCACGCGCCCGCACGCGGCATGTTCGAAGCGCAATTCAAGCGGCTCAGGCTCAAACCGCCGATGCCGACGGTCGAGACCGCCGACCTTGCCGTGATCCGTGGCTTGCTCACGCACACCGATATGCTCGCGGTCGTATCGGCGCAGCAGTTGCACTATGAATGCGAGTCGGGGCAACTCGTCGTGCTCGATATCGCGATGCAGAACACACGGCGCGATATCGGGCTTACGTTACGCGCGGGCAGCACGCCTTCTCCGGCAGCCCGCGCGCTGATCGACGCGATTCGCCTGACGGTCGATCAACTCGCGCACTCGGCGGGCGGCGCGAAGCTGACGAAACATCGTGCGTAACGCGGTGATGCTGCCGACCAATTCATCGTACTCTTGAACCTCAATGAGTGATTCCTCGCGCGACATTTCAAGCCATGAATGATTCCACAAGCGCTATCGACGCTGTCCAGTTTGCTCAAGTGACCGGCGGTCGGTATCCGCTATCCATCGAATACCAATGGCTCAACGCGGAGCTCAAAGACGCGCCCATTGCGGTATTTCTGCACGAAGGACTAGGCTCCATTGCGTTATGGAAAGACTGGCCGCACACGCTATGTGATCGCCTCGGTTGCCGCGGACTCGTGTATTCGCGCCCGGGTTATGGACGTTCGACGCCGCGTCGCGCAGACGAGCATTGGGCGGCAGATTTCCTGCATCATCAAGCACAGGTCGTCCTGCCTGCGCTGCTCGATGCGATCGGCATAAACGAAAGCGAGCGCGCACGCATGTGGATGATCGGGCATAGCGACGGCGGGACGATCGCCTTGCTCTATGCAAGCGCGTATCCCGAGTCGTTGGCAGGTGTCGCCGTGCTTGCGCCGCATGTGTTCGTCGAGCCGATGACGGTTCAGGCGATCACGCAGGCACGAAGCGCTTATGAGAGCGGCGTCTTGCGCTCGCGGCTTGAGCCCTACCATCAGAATGTGGATTCCGCCTTCTATGGATGGAATGACGCATGGCTCGATCCTGCGTTCCTTCACTGGGATATCACTGCGACGCTCGAGTCCATCCGCCGGCCGCTGCTCGCCATTCAAGGCTACGACGATGAATACGCGTCCATGCAGCAGATCGACAAGATCAAGGCAGCGGTTGCTCACGCCCATGTCGTCAAGCTGCCGGACTGCCGTCATTCGCCTCACCGCGACGCAGCCGAAGCAGTGAACGAAGCCATTGCCGCCTTCTTCGATGCGCAGCGGACTGCGTGAGTCAATTTTTCCGCCAGAGTCGCGTTAGGGTTTCGTTCGGCTACCGGGCAAGCATTTAGCTAAGTGTCCGATGCAAGCAAACCTCGCTGCGTTTATCGAAGGAGAAATGCCATGCTGCTTACCGATGAAGAACTCGCGCGTCTGGAAACCGTAGCGCCTTTCCTGCAAAGCGAGGCGCGAACGTCCCTCGAATTCGAGGCGGACTACGACATCACGATGGAACTCGCTGAACATTTGCAACCGGGCTTGCGCGTGCGCGCTCCGGGCGCGACGGCGGCCACGGCTGCGGCGGCCGCGCTTGCTGCTCCGCCGTATCCGCTCGACTTGTTCGTCGGACTTCCGCTCAGCGAACTGCGCTCGCTCGCGCATGCCGACGACAGGCGCCGCGAAGACGCCATCGCGCTGTTCGGCGCCACGTTCTCGCCGCGCCTCTTACGCGCCATTGCAAAGATGACGCCCAATGAAATCGACCTCGATGCCGGCGTGCAAAGCGAAGCCGGCACGCTTGCAGTGATGCTCGAAGAGAACGAAGGCGCGTAAGAGCACGCTCCGTATTTACCCGTGAACTCACGCAAGGCGCTCATTGCACGCGCCTTGCGTTGTTATAATCTTATCAACGTAAGACCAGAAACTCACAATCGTCGACGCGTGGAAAGCACTGCAAAACGATGGCCAAGATCGACCGCCTCCGCACGCTCTCGAGCGCATTAGAAAAACAAAACGTGATGCGTCTTCGCGATGCCGCCGCGCTTCTCGGTGTCTCCGAAATGACGGTGCGCAGGGACGTTGCGGCCAACCCCGGGCAGTTCACTTACCTCGGCGGCTATATCGTGAGCGCGGCGGACCTGCCTAATGCAGCGGGCTATACCATCGACGAGGAGAAGGACCACTTCGCGCAAGCGAAAGCCATTGCGTCGAGTCATGCTGCGCGCCTGCTCGCGAACAACGAGACTGTGTTCATCGACTGCGGCACGACGTTGACGACACTGGCGCGGCAGATTCCCGCTGAAATGCATCTGACCGTGGTGTGTTACTCGCTTAACGTAGCGGAGATTCTGCGCCGCAAGCCGAACATACGCATGATTTTGCTCGGCGGCGTGTACGTGCCGTCGTCGGAATCATTCGCCAGCGATGAAAGCGTCGAAACGCTTCGGCGCATGGGAATCAACAAGGCATTCATGTCGGCCGGCGGTGTCGATGAAGTACGCGGCGTGACGTGCTGGAACTTTCATGAAGTCGCCATCAAGCAAGCGGCCATGGCGAGTTCCGTCGAACGGCATCTCGTCGTCGATGCGAGTAAGTTCGGCAAGGTGAAAGCGGTGCGCTTCTCGCAGATCTCAGACTTCGACTCTGTCATCACCGAGGAAGGACAACGGCGCACGGACTCACGCGAATAGCCGAGGCGTAAGTCCCGTAAGTCCAAATGCGCCGCGCGTTGCGCTATTGCCTGCGACCCAATGCGAAGAGCGTTCCTGCGATGAGAATGAATGCGCCGATGATGACCTTCTGCCACGTGCTCGGCACACCCACGAGAATCAGCACGCTATTGATGAGCGTGACGAGGACGACACCGAGCAGCGTTCCTGTCACCGTTCCCGTGCCGCCGGTAATGCGCGCGCCGCCGAGGATCACCGCGGCAATGACATCGAGTTCCGTGCCGACGAGATCGAACGGATTGGCGAGCCGGTTCGTCGATACATGCAGAATGCCCGCCACGCCGGCGAGCAGACCCGTGTAGCCGAACACGAACAAGTGGATCGCGCGCAGGTTATAGCCGAGCCGTTCCGCAATGGCGAGACTGCCGCCCATCGCATAGACACCGCGGCCCATCATCGTTCGATTGAGCAGCCACCATGTGACGATCGCCGCGATCACGAGCGCGAGCACCGACACGGGAAGCACCGCGCGCAAGCCGTCCGCCGTGTGGTAATAGAAAAGCGGCAAGCGGCCGAACACATCCATGCTGTGCGGAATGTTCATGAAGAACTGCGTGCCGACGAAAGTCAGCAACAAGCCGCGAAACAGATATTGCGTGCCGATGGTGACGATCAGCGAAGGCGCTTTCAGCCGATGCACGAGCATGCCGTTGACGACACCGAGCAGCACGCCGCCCAATGCGCCCGTCAACACGATCAGCGCGAACGGACATTCGGGCCACCATGCGAACACCGCCTTGGTGATCGAATACATCGTCAACGCAGCGATGGCGGTGAACGATACGTCGATCCCGCCCGACGCGAGCACGACGAGCGTCCCGAGTGCAAACAGCGACACCGTCGTCGCGGAATGCAGCATGTCGAAGAGCGTCGCGAACTGGAAGAAGCGCGGGTTGAGGCTGCCCACGATCAGACACGTGACCAGAATCAGCCCGACGGTGAACCACTCCGGCTTGCGCATCAATTGCGCGTAGAGGCTGCCCTTGCGCACGCGGGGCGCGACGTTGCTCACGGCTTGCGGCACGGTCTCGCTTGCGGCGCCGCGGATGGATTCGCTCATGCTCATGCTGCCTCAGAAAGTAGCGCGTGATACAGATCGGCCTCGCTCAGACGATCGGCGCGATATTCGCCGGCGACGCGGCCTTTCTTCATCATCAGAATGCGATCGCAGTTTTGCAGCAGTTCGGGCAGATCATCGCTGATGAGAATGATGCCGATGCCCTCTTTCGACAGCCGCTGCATGATGCGGTAAATGATGTCCTTGGAGCCAACATCGACGCCGACTGTCGGGCCATGCAGAATCAGCACGCGTGGATTGATCGCGAGCCAGCGGCCGATCAGCACGCGCTGCTGGTTGCCGCCGGAAAGCGACTGCACCGGCTTGTCGACATCGGGCGTGGCGATTTGGAGATCCTTGACGGTGCGCTCGGCTAGCGCCTGCGCGCGCTTGCGATCGATTTGCCCGATGCGGTCGCGCAAGCTCGCGATCATCGCGGTCACGACGTTATCGCGGATCGGCTTGTCGAGAAACAGCCCTTCGTTCAGGCGGTCTTCCGGCACATAGCCGATGCGTTGCGTTCTTGCATCCGCAGGCGATTGCAGGCGAACGCGCATGCCGTCGAGCGTGACGACGCCGCTGTCCGCCGGTGCCACACCCGCGAGCGCGCGCGCCAGTTCATTGCGGCCGGAGTCCAGCAGTCCCGTCACGCCCAGTATCTCGCCTTCGTGCAAGGCGAACGATACGTCGGCGAACTGACCCTTGCGGCCCAGTTCCTTTACATCCAGCACGACTTTCGATGCACGCGCCTCGCCTTCTTCGCGGTAGCGGTCGGTCGAAAGATGCTTGCCCGTCATGAGCTCGCTGATCTGCGCCTTCGTGTAGTGTTCGATCGGTCCTTGCGCCATCTTCTGACCGTCGCGCAGCACGATGACTTCGCCGCCGATCGCATAGCACTCGTCGAGCTTGTGACTCACGAACAGCACGGCCACGCCTTGCGCGCGCAGTCTCGCAAGCACCGCGATCAGGTTGTCGACCTCTTTCTGCGTGAGCGAGGTCGTGGGCTCGTCCATGATGACGAACTTCGCTTCGCTCGCAATGGCGCGCGCAATGGCCACGAGTTGGCGCGTCGCCAGCGGCAATTGTTCGATCAGGGTCTTCTGGAACTCGGCGTCGCCGGGCAAACCGACGGCTTCGAGCGCGCGTGCGGCGGTCGTCGCGAGCGCGCGCCGGTCGAACGTGCGCGCGAGCTTGCCCGCGTGCTCCGCGAGCTCGGAAGTCAGCGCGACGTTCTCCGCCACGCTCATGTTCGGCAGCAGCGACAAGTCCTGATACACGGTCTCGATGCCGGCGGACAATGCTTCGAGCGGCGAAAGCCGCGCATGACGCGCGCCTTCGATCACGAGCTCGCCTTCGTCCGGCGGCTGCGCGCCCGAGATGATCTTGATGAGCGTGCTCTTGCCACAGCCGTTTTCACCGAGCAGGTGATAAATCTGCCCGCGCTGAAACGCAAGGCTCACGCCACGCAGCGCATAGACGCCGGTAAAGCGCTTATGAATATCGACGACTTCGAGGAGCGGTGTCTCTTGGGTCATGGCGTATGGATTAGGGCGGCGCGCGCGTCGAACGTCGAACGTCGAACGCCGCGCGCCGCTAACATCACATCAGTCGCATCAGAACGGGTATTGCTTGTAGTTCGTCTTGTCCACGTCCACCCAGCCGGTGCCGCGAACGATCACGCCCTTGCCCGGTCCTTTGCTCACGGTGACCTTGTTATAGCCGGTAATGCCGAGGTCCGCGCCGTTCTCCACCGTCTTGCCGTCGACGAGCATTTGCGCCACCTTGTTCATCGCGATGCCGGCGAGCTTCGGGTCCCAGAATGCGATGCCGTTGATTGCGCCGCTTTCGAGGAACTTGCCCGCTTCGGTGGGCAGACCCGTGCCGTACACGCAGATCTTGCCGACCTTGCCGGCCTCTTCCACTGCGCGCCCGATGCCGATTACATCCAGCGACGAAGAGCCCTGAAAGCCGGTCAGGTCCGGATGCTTGCGCAGCACTTCCTTCGCGACCTGATACGCGCGCTCGCCGTCGTTATTCGTTTCCAGCTTCGGCTCGACGAGGTCCATCTTCGGATACTTGGCCTTGGCGTTGCCGATGCCGCCGTCCGCCCATTGCACCTGCGAACGGCTGCCGAGCGAGCCGACCAGCACCGCCCACTTGCCCTGCTGTCCCATGCACTTCGCGAGACGTTCGTTCAGGCCCGCGCCGTATGCGGTGTTGTCGAACGCTTCGATATCGACCATCGTGTTCTTTGCGTTGTCGGCTTCATGCGTGACCACCTTGATGCCGCGATCCATTGCCTTCTTGAGCGCGGGTTCGAGCGTCGGCGGATCGTACGGGACCACTGCAATCGCAGTGACTTTCTTCGCGATCAAGTCCTCGATGATCTTCAATTGCTGCGCGGCGTCGGCGCGGCCGGGTCCTGTCTGATAGACGTTGATGTTCGGGTTCGCCTTGCCGAACTCTTTCACGCCGTCGTCCATGCGATTGAACCAGTTGATGCCGGTCACCTTGACGACCGTGACGATCGTTTCGTTCGTCGCGGCCTGGGCGGCCATGACCGCGCCCGCAGCAAGCGCCATCGCGGTCAGCGCGGTGCCGATAGTCTTGAGCTTCATCGTGTTGTCTCCTTTATGTTTCGAATGTCGTTCGATGGTCTTTTGAAGCAATCACAAGCGAGTGGTCAACGTCCCGTCGATGCTGGCGGCGGTGGAATCTTCGAAGTGGGCCTGGCTCCGCCGATGCCGAAGATCGCGCGCACACGCTCGCCGCCCGCGAAGGCGAGTGAGGCGAGCAGCAGGAAACCCCACGCGCAATCGCCGAAGAACTGGGAGACGCCAAGCAGATTGAAGAGACTCGACAGGAACTGCAGGACCGTTGCCGCGAGAAACACGCAGACAATGCGTCCGTAGCCGCCCGCCGGATTCACGCCGCCCATCACCGCGATCAGGATCGCGATCAGGAGATAAGAGTTGCCGTAGTCCCACTTCGCGCTCGACGTATGCGTCGCGCTGATGAGACCCGCCAGCGATGCGAGCACGCCGCACATGCCGTAAGTCAGAATCAACATGCGCGCGCGCGGAATGCCTGCATAGAAGGCGGCTTTGGGATTGGTGCCCATGAGGTAGAGCCGCAGGCCGAACGGCGTGCGCTTGAGGACCCAGCCGAGCACGAGCACCGCCGCAATGAAGATCCACAGCGAGATGGGCACCTGAAGGAACGTGCCGTTGCCGATGTTCGAGAGCGCATCGACATATTCGACTCGCACCGACGCGCCGTTGCTCAACACGACGGCGATGCCCGTGAAGAGCAACTGCGTGCCGAGCGTGCAGAGAATCGGCGTCAGCCTGAGCTTGGCAATGACCACGCCGTTCAGCAGGCCGCCGATCAAGCCCATCGCGACGACGATGCCTACGAAGACGGCCGTATAAAGCGCGGGTGAATCGTCGGCGGAGACCATGTGCGGCAGAGCCATCGCCGCGACCATGCCCGAGAGGTTCGCGAGCCCGACGCCCGAGAGGTCGATGCCGCCATTGCCCGAGACCATCGACAACATGATGCCGAGCGCGAGCAAGCCGAGTTCGGGCAATTGGCCGCCCATCGACTGAAGATTGTCGATGTCGAGAAACTGGCCGTGCGAAAGCCAAGTCGCGACGATCACCACCAGCAGATTCACGCCGATGAGAAAGTTGAACTGCCGGTCAGCGAGCCACTTCGACGCTTTCATTGCGTCACGCTCCTTTCGCTCAACAACGCATTGATTTCGTCGAGGCGAGGCATCGAGGGCGCGGTGCCTGGCCGCGTGACCGAGATGCTCGCCAACGCGCATCCGAAGCGAACCGCATCGAGCGCGCTGTCGCCGCGCGCGAGCGCCGCCGCAAAGCCGCCGGTGAAGCCATCGCCCGCGCCGGCGGTTTCGACCACGCGTCCGCATTCGAACGCAGGAACCAGCACCGATTCGTTCGCGCTATGCAGAAGCGCGCCCGCTTCGCCCAACGTGATGATCGCTGCGCGCGCGCCTTTGCTCAACAGAACATCCGCCGCGCGACGCGCATCGTCGACGGTCTTCACGGCGATTCCGGTCAATGCCGCCGCCTCGGTCTCGTTCGGCGTGATGTAGTCGCAAAGCGGATAGATATCGTCGTCGAGTGGCAACGCGGGCGCAGGGTTGAAAACGGTCGTCACGCCATGCTTTCGCGCTAGTTCGAGCCCGCGTTTCGCGGCCGGAACCGGCTGCTCCAGTTGCGTGACGAAGACGGCTGCGTTCGCGATGTCGGCTTCGATGGCATCCACGTCATCGGGGCCGAGCGTGCCGGCCGCGCCCGCCGCGACGATGATCGCATTGCCGCCGGTATTCTCGTCCACGTAGATATGCGCGGCGCCGGTCGCGATATCGTCTATCACGCTGGCTCGCGATGTAATGCCTTCGGCCGCCCACGTGGACTGCGCGATCTTGCCGAACGCATCGTTGCCGATGCGCGTGCAGAAGATCACGTCCGCGCCCGCGCGAGCGGCGGCCACGGCCTGATTCGAACCCTTGCCGCCCGGTCCCATCGCGAACGCGGAGCCCGCCACAGTTTCGCCGAGCAAAGGCATGCGCTCTGCACGGAAAGCGAGGTCCGTCACATAGATGCCGAGGATGACGACGCTGCCGCTCATGGCGCGTCCCCTTGCGGCGCATCCGGCGCAAGCTGCACGCCTTTCTTGAAGATGAAGCAGCCGTAACCGCGCGTCTCGCCCGTGCGGATGACGCAGTAAGCATTCTTCGCGCGCTCATAAAACGCGAAGCGTTCGATCGGCGCGAACGCCACTTCGCGGCCTTCCGCGTGATCGACTTCGCGTTGCGCTTCGCGCTGCACGGCGGGCAAGGCGGTCGCGTCGCCGACGACTTCCATGCGGCCTGCGGGATCGTCCACGAACGTATCGAGCGGCATCACCGACAGCACCGCGCGCACGACACGCGGCGCATTCGCGCCGTCGATCCGCAAGAGCTTGCCCAAGACGGTCTGGCGCGCGACCGAATCGCCGGGAAAGTTGGCGTCGCAAACGACGACTTCATCGCCGTGTCCCATCGCGGCCAGCGCGTAAAGAATGTCGGCGTTCAGAAGCGGGTCAATGTTCTTCAGCAAGAGCGTCTCCTCCATGCATGGGCGCGTCCCGTTCCAGGATCTGCGCCGTTGAACCTCAAATTACGAGTTCCGCGGATCAATCTCCATACGGCACCCAGATATTCTTGACTTGCACGGCTTGGCGCAAGAAGGGCAAACCTTCACTCGATGCATCATGCCAGTCGAACAGTCGTCCGTGATCGACAAAGGTTCGCTTCAGATTGCCGACCGATTCGCGCTCCGCCATCGCCGAAAGCGCCGCGCCATTGAAGCACCAGAGCGCATCGACGTCATCGTGCTGGGCCAGCGTTTTGCCAAGCGAGCGCGCATCGCCGGTCACGATGTTGAGCGCGCCGCCCGGCACGTCGGACGTATCCGCGACCTGATAGAAGTCTGTCGCCATGAGCGGGCACGTCATGCTCGGCACCGCCACGACCGTATTGCCCAGCGCGAGCGCGGGCGCGATCAGCGAGACGAAGCCGAGCAACGGCGCTTCGTCCGGACAGATGACGCCGATCACGCCGACCGGCTCGTGCATCGCCAGCGCGACGCCGTGCAGCGGCGGCGCATGCACCGCGCCGTCGAACTTGTCGGCCCACGCTGCGTACGTAAACAAGCGGGCAATCGACGCATCGACTTCGCGCTTCGCATCGCGTTCGCTGGAACCCGCGCGTGTCACGAGTTGGCGCGCGAATTCATCCGCTCGCGCGCTCAGATTCTCCGCGAGGTAATACAACACCTGCGCGCGGTTGTGCGCGCTCGCTGCCGCCCATTTCGTCATGCCGCGCGCCGACGCCACTGCATTGCGAATGTCCTTGCGATTGCCCTCGGCCACTTCGCCGACGATCTCGCCCGCAGGCGAGCGCACGAGCCGCGAGTAACCGCTGTCCGGCCGCGTCTGCTTGCCGCCGATGAAGAGCTTCGCCGTGCGGTCGATCGCGCTGACGTTCGCCGATTCCAGCAGCGAGTCCGGCTCGGCGGGCGGCGCTTGCGTCTCGGTGCGCATCGGCAGCTTGGACCATGCGTGCGGCTTGAGATATTCGTATATGCCCTCGCGTCCGCCTTCCCGCCCGAAACCGGACTCGCGATAGCCGCCGAAGCCCACTGCCGCATCGAACAGATTCGTCGCGTTGATCCATACGACGCCGCATTGCAGGCGCGGCGCGACGTCCAGCGCGCGGCTGATGTTCTCGCTCCAGACGCTGGCGGCGAGGCCATAGCGCGTGTTGTTCGCCAGGGCGACGGCTTCGTCGGGCGTGCGAAAGCTCATCGAGACGAGCACGGGCCCGAAGATTTCCTCTTGCGCGAGCGTCGATGCCGGCGCGACGTTGGTCACCAGCGTCGGCGCGAAAAACGCCCCGCCTTCGGGCAGCACGAGACGCGAGGGCTGATGAATCTCGCATCCTTCGCTTTCGCCTTTCGCCACGAGCGCGCGAATGCGTTCGAGCTGCACGTCATCGACAATGGCGCTCATGTCGACGCCCTTGTCCAGCGACGGCCCGACGCGCAGCGTTTCCATGCGGCGCTTGAGCTTGTCGATGAAGCGTGCTTCGATGCCTTCCTGCACGAGCAGACGCGAACCCGCGCAGCATACCTGACCTTGATTGAACCAGATCGCATCGACGACGCCTTCCACGGCCGAGTCGATATCGGCGTCGTCGAACACGATGAATGGCGACTTGCCGCCCAATTCCAGCGTGAGCGATTTGCCCGAGCCCGCCGTCGTCGCGCGAATCTGACGGCCCACTTCGGTCGATCCGGTGAACGCGATCTTCGCGACGCGCGGATGCTCGACGAGCGCCGCGCCCGTGCGGCCGTCGCCGGTCACGACGTTGAGCACGCCCTTCGGCAAACCCGCGCGGTGCGCGAGTTCCGCGAAGAGCAACGCCGTGAGCGACGTGTATTCCGCGGGCTTGAGCACCACGCAATTGCCGAGCGCAAGCGCGGGCGCGATCTTCCACGCGAGCATCAGCAGCGGAAAATTCCACGGCACGATTTGCCCGATCACGCCGAGCGGCGCCCAGTCCGCGAACTCGCGATCCTGCAATTGCGCCCAGCCCGCGTGATGCAGAAAGTGCCTTGAAACAAGGGGGATATCGATGTCGCGCGATTCGCGAATCGGCTTGCCGTTATCGAGCGATTCGAGGACGGCGAAGAGGCGGCTATGCCTTTGCACCATGCGCGACAGTGCGTACAGGTGCCGCGCGCGGCCCGCGCCGCCGATGCCTTGCCATGCTTCGAGCGCGTCGTGCGCGGCTTGCACGGCGGCATCCACGTCGCCGCTCGACCCTTGCGCGATCGACGCGAGCACGCGGCCCGTCGCCGGCTCGCGCGAATCGAAGCGATGTTCGTCCGCGCCGTCTCGCCATGCGCCGTCGATGAAATGGCCGAAGCGTCCGGCATGTTGATCGAGCCAAGCGCGCACGGCGCGATCGTCTTCCGGTGCGGGTCCGTATTCCATCGAAGAAAAATAGTGGGCTACGCTCATGAGGCTTGTGTCTGTATTGGCTTGGTTCAGGCGACCGGATGGCGGTTGAACGACGAATAGCGTCCGCTCACGTGATGTTCGAGTTGCCGCTCGATATCGGCAAGCAGGCTGGACGCTCCAATGCGGAACAAGTCCGCTTCGAGCCATTCGCGCCCGAGTTCCTCCTTCATGAGAACCTGATAGTTCAGCACCGATTTCGCGGTCGACACGCCGCCCGCCGGCTTGAAGCCGATCGCGATACCCGTGCGCGCCAGATATTCGCGGATCATGCGCACCATCACGAGCGACACGTCGAGCGTCGCATTGACGCCTTCCTTGCCCGTCGAGGTCTTGATGAAATCCGCGCCGGCCATCATGCAGATCATCGAGGCCTTCGCGACGTTGGAGAGCGTGCGTATGTCGCCGGTGCCGAGAATCGCCTTGACGTGCGCGTCGCCGCAAGCCGCGCGAAAGTCGCGCATCTCGTCGTAGAGCGCTTGCCAGTTTCCGGTCAGCACGTACTCGCGCGTGACGACGATGTCGATTTCCTTCGCGCCGTCCGCCACCGATGCTTCGATCTCGCGCAGCTTGAGCGCATGCGGATTCAGGCCGGCGGGAAATCCGGTGGACACGGCCGCGACGGGAATGCCGCTATCGGCGAGCGCTTCCACGGCCGTCTTGACGAAGCGGTGATAGACGCACACGGCGCCTGTCGTGATCGGCTGATCCGACATGCCGAGCGCGTCGAGCAGATCCTCGCGCAGCGGGCGGCGCGCCTTGGCGCAGAGCCGTTGCACGCGCGCGGTGGTGTCGTCGCCGCTTAGCGTCGTGAGGTCGATGCAGGTGATCGCCTTCAAGAGCCACGCCGCCTGCGCGTCTTTCTTGACGGAGCGGCGCAAGCCGAAGCTCGCGGCCCGGCGCGCGACCGCCGACTGATTGACGCGCAGCCCTTCGAGCCATGCGAGGTCGAAAGGGACGCCGGGATTGCGCGCGCGCGTGGCCGGGTGAGCGGTTCCGGGCCACGCGACGATGGACTTCGATGCGGTTTCCAGCATGAGATCGGTAGGCTGTGCGCTTGCGCAACGCACAACAGCTTTTGATAGATTGATCTCAGTCTATCGCATCGTTGTTACGATCGTAACATAGGGAAAGTGCGGAGGGGGTTAGGCCGCCCGCGCTTCGGGCTCGACCGCAGGACCGCTCCGGCCCGCCGGAATCGCGAGTCCCAAGTGTCCGCGCAGCGTCGTCCCCTCGTAAGCGCGACGGAAGATGCCGCGCCGCTGAAGGATCGGCACGACGCCTTCCGTGAACGCTTCGAGACCGTCGGGCAGCACGTCGGGCATCAGATTGAAGCCGTCGGCCGCGCCGTTCTCGAACCAGTGCGTAATGTCGTCGGCCACCTGTTCCGGCGTGCCGACGATCACACGATGCCCGCCGCCGCCCGCCAGCGCGCGCACCAGTTCGCGCACCGTATAGCCGTGCGTGCGCGCCTGCGCGAGCGTCGCGTTGAAGAACGTGTGATTGCCGTTGCCGTCGTTGGGCAGCGGAAGATCGGCGGGCAGGCGGGCATCGAGTTGCAGCGATTCGACGGGCACGCCGAGGGTTCCCGCGAGGCGGTTGAGGCTGTAGCGCCACGGAATCAGATCGACGAGTTCATCGCGACGGCGCAGCGCCTCGCTCTCCGTCGCGCCGATGATCGTGGTCAACCCGGCGAGCACCTTCACGGCGTTCGGGCCGCGTCCATAGCGCGCCGCCCGCTCGTTGAGATCGGCGCGGTAGGCGCGCGATTCGTCGAAAGACTGCGACGCCGAGAACACGGCCTCCGCATGACGCGCGGCGAGTTCCCGTCCATCGCCCGATGCGCCCGCCTGCACCAGCACCGGATGCCCTTGCGCCGAACGCGGCAAGTTGAGCGCGCCCTGCACGCCGAAGAAGCGCCCGCGATGCTGCGCCGGATGCAGCTTGTCCAGATCGACGAAACGCCCGCTCGCCTTGTCCGCCACCAGCGCATCGTCTTCCCAGCTGTTCCAGAGCGATTTCACGAGCGTCGCGAACTCATCGGCGCGGGCATAGCGTTCCGCGTGCTGTGGGACCGCGTCGAGACCGAAGTTCCGCGCGGACGGCAGATCGGCCGTCGTCACGATGTTCCACCCGGCGCGGCCGCCGCTGATCAGATCGAGCGTCGCGAACCTGCGCGCGATGTTGTACGGCTCGTTATAGCTCGTCGAAGCGGTCGCGATCAGTCCGATATGCGTGGTCGCGGCGGCCACGCTCGTGAGCAGCATCGTCGGTTCGAGCGCGGTGATCGGACGCATGTCGAGCTGATCGGAAATCGCGGCGTTGTCCGCCAGAAAGATCGCGTCGAGGCAGGCGCGCTCGGCGGTCTGCGCGAGCCGCACGTAATGATTCACGTCGATGAACGCGCGCGGATCGGCCTTCGCCACGCGCCACGCCGACGGCACGAAGCCCGAATGCAGCGCGTTGATGTTGAGATGCAACTGGCGCGGAAGAGATGCGCTCATGACTGTCACTCCGTTTCGATGATGATGGCCGCGGCGCTCAGAACACGCGCCCTTCGGTCAGGTGCGTGGTCACGCCGTTCAGTTCGTAATCGCCGATCACGCGCGATTTATGCAGCAGCGGGTTGTGGCTGAAGATGGTGCGCAGATTGCGCCAGTGGCGGTCGAAGTTGTGTGCGCGCGACGTGGCCGACGCCCCGCCCGCTTCGAACATGCGTTCCGCCGCATGCAACGCGAGCTTGCTCACGACGAGCTGCGTGCGCGCGGTGACGAGCGCGCCTTCGAGCACGAGCGCATCGGCACGCGCGTCGCCGTCGCGCACCGCGCGCGACGAGCGGTCGAGCGCGCGGGCGTTCTCGCGCACGAGGGCGTCGATTGCGTGACTGTGCGACGACAGATCGCCCACGACCTGTTGAATGAACGCATCCTCGCGCGCGGTCGGCGCGGGGCTATGCAACGCGGGGCGTCCGTGTTGCACCACGTAGCGTTTGGCATCCGCGAGCACGTTGCGCACGATGCCCGCCGCCACCGCCACCAGATGCAGTTGCCGCAGCGCGCCGGCGTGGCGGCCGGCGAGCGTCGTCAGATTGCGCGGCGCGACTTCGTCGGCCTGCACGCGCAACGAATCGAACACGAGGCTGCCGCTTGCCGTCATGCGCTGACCCATGCCGTCCCAGTCGTCGAGCACATGCAGACCTTCGCGCCGAACAGGCACGATCGCGACGACCGGTTCGCCGAGATCATCCTGCACGTTGAGCCGCGCGTAGTCCGCGAAGGCCGTGCCCGTCGCGTAGTACTTGCGCCCGCTCAGGCGATAGTGGTCGCCGTCGCGCGTGAGTTGCGTCGTGATCTCGCCCGGACGCGACGTGCCCGCTTCGGTCGAGGCGCCGCCGAAGATCGCGCCATCCACGATGCGCTCGATCTGCAACGCGTTGAACGGCGTGCGAGGCGAAAGCAGCAACGCTTCGGTCTGATCGAAGTGGATGCGCAGTGCATGCGCCACGTTGCTTTCATGCGCGGCGAGCGTCGAGATGACGTGGAATACGTCTTCGAGCGAGCCGCCGAGACCGCCCCACTCCACCGGCAGGCGCAGCTTGCCTAAGCCGGAGGCCCGAAAGCGCGCGAACGCTTCGAACGGCAACTCGCGGCGCGCCTCGCGGGCCGCGGCTTCTTCGCCGATTTCGCGGGCGAGCGCCGGCAGCGCATCGAGCGCGTCCTGCAATGCGTGATCCGGCTCTGTGCGGATGCGTGCGAGTGTCGACATCTTTCTTCCTTGTTGATGAATCGTGCAGAGAGGTCAGGCCGCGTGCGCGTTCGGGCGGCCTGCGGGAATCGCATCGAGCAGCGCGCGCGTGTACGCGTGCCGCGGCGCGCGCCAGATATCGCGATGGCCGCCGCTCTCGACGATCCTGCCGCCGTGCATCACATGCACGCGGTCGGCGATATAGCGCACCACGGAGAGATCGTGCGAGATGAAGAGATAAGCGAGCCCCAGATCGCGCTTCAGTTCGACGAGCAGATTCAGAATCTGCGCCTGAATGGAAACGTCGAGCGCCGATACCGGTTCGTCGCAGATCAGGAGCGCCGGTTCGAGCACCAGCGCGCGGGCGATGCCGATGCGCTGCCGCTGTCCGCCGGAGAACTCGTGCGGATAGCGAGCGAGCGCGGCGGCTGGCAGACCGACGCGATCGAGCATGGCCAAAGCGCGCGCGCGCCGCGTGTGCGGATCGCCGCCGATGCCGTTCACCGCCATCACGGTATCGAGAATCTCGCCGACGGTGCGGCGCGGATTGAGCGACGCATAGGGGTCCTGAAACACCATCTGCACGCGTCGCCGGAGCGGTCGCAGCGCACGTTCGGCGAGCGGCACGAGGTCGGTGCCTTGCAGACGGATCGAGCCACCGGTGACGGGCGCGAGCCGCAGAATCGCGCGAGAAAGCGTCGACTTGCCGCAACCGGATTCGCCGACGAGGCCGACGGTCTCCCCGGCCGCGATATCGAACGACACGCCGTTCACCGCGCGCAGCGTGCCCTTGCCGTGCCGGTGCGCGTAGTCCACCGTGAGCCGGTCCACCGACAAGAGCGGCGCATCGGCGTGAGGCGTGGCTGCATCGAATGTGCGCGGCGCGAGCGGCGTCACGTGAAACGCGGTGTCGCCGTCCTCGCGGCTGCCGTGGCGAATCTCGGGCAGCGTCCAGTCCCGATAGTGAATCTCACCCGACAGATTCAGCGACGCGCCCAGGAGACCGCGCGTGTAGGCATGAGCCGGCGCGGCGAAAAGCGTCTGGACGCGCGCCTCTTCCACCTTCTGGCCGGCCAGCATCACGGCGACGCGATCCGCGTGCTGCGCGACCACGCCCAGATCGTGCGTGATGAGCAGGAGGGACATCGACAACTCGCGCTTCAGCTCGTCGAGCAATTCGAGAATGCGCGCCTGAATCGTCACGTCGAGCGCGGTGGTCGGCTCGTCGGCGATCAAGAGGCGCGGACGGCACGCCACCGCCATCGCGATCATCACGCGCTGGCGCTGGCCGCCCGAGAGTTCGTGCGGATAGTCGGACACGCGCCGCTGCGGCTCCGGCACATGCACGAGGTCGAGCAATTCGACGGCACGGCGCAGCGCCGCCTGCTTCGAGAGCGATTCGTGTCGATGCAAGGTCTCGGCAATCTGCGCGCCGATGGACAGCACCGGATTGAGCGAGGTCATCGGCTCCTGAAAGATCATCGAGATCTGCGAGCCGCGAATGTCGCGCATCTCGCGCGGCGCGAGCGTCAGCAACTCGCGGCCTGCAAAGCGCACGCTGCCCGTGACGGTGCCCGGCGCCGGCACGAGCCGCATCAGCGCGAGCGCCGTCGCGGACTTGCCGCAGCCCGATTCGCCGACGAGCGCCAGCGTCTCGCCCTGCGCGATGTCGAGATCGACGCCGCGCACCGCCTGATGCGCGCCGAAGTTCACGCGCAGCTCGCGCACTTGCAGCAGATTGACTTCGCTCATGCGCGCTCCCGCAAACGAGGGTTGAGCGCGTCGTTCAGGCCGTCGCCGAGAAGATTCAGCGCGAGCACGGCGATCACGATGGCCGCGCCCGGCAGCGCCGTCAGATACCAGGCGGTGCGCAGCGAATCGCGTCCCGCGCCGATCATGCCGCCCCAGCTGACGACGTTCGGATCGCCCATGCCGAGAAACGAGAGCGACGATTCGATGAGGATCGCGCTCGCGACCATCACGGAGGCCGTGACGATCACTGGCGGCAGCGCGTTCGGCAGGATTTCGCCGAAGATGATGCGCGCATCGGAGAAGCCCTGACTGCGCGCCGCGAGCACGAAGTCGGCCTGACGAAGCGTGCGGAACTCGGCGCGCACGATGCGCGCGACCGTCGGCCACGACGCAATGCCGATGGCGAGCGCGATGACCGTCACGCTCGGCTTGCCGATGGCGACGATGACGATCACCAGCAGAAACGACGGCACCGTCTGAAAGACCTCGGTGACGCGCGCGAGCAGATCGTCGATGACGCCGCCGAAGAAGCCGCCCAGCGCGCCGACGAGCGTGCCGATGACGAGCCCCATGCCGGCCGCCGACGCGCCGATCAGCAGCGACACGCGCGTGCCGTGCGCGATGCCCGCCGCGACATCGCGCCCGAGCGAGTCGGTGCCGAGTTTGTAAAGCGGATCGGCGCCGGGCCACTCGAACGGCGGCGCGACCATGTCGAGCGGATCGCCGGGGAAAAGATGCGGCGCGGCGAGCGCGAGCGACAAGAGTGCGACGAGCAGCACGATGCCCGCGAGCGCCGACGGATTGCGCAGCAACGCGCGCCACACGCCGCGCGTGGCGCGTGGCGCGTCGGCCTGCGCGCGGCGCGCGCCGAACACCGCGCCTGCGAGTTGACGCCGCCACGCGGACCCCGCGGATGCTTGCGCAGTGACGAGTTCGGAAGAGTCGGTTGCCATGCTTGAGCCGAAGAAAGGGAAGGTTTCAGGCGATGCGCGGATCGAGCCACGCCTGCAGCAGATCGATCACGAGATTGGCTGCCATCACGAGCAGCGACGACAGCAGCAGTACGCCCAGCAGCACGCTGAAATCGCGCGCCATGACCGCATCGAGCGCCAGGCGACCGAGGCCCGGCCAGCTGAACACCGTCTCGGTGACGGCCGCGCCGCCGAGCAGCGTGCCGAAGTGGATGCCGACCATCGTCGTGAGCGGCATCAGCGCGTTGCGCAGCACGTGACGCACGCTCACCCGCAACGGATGCAGCCCTTTCGCATGCGCGGTGCGCACGAAGTCCTGACGCTGCACTTCGAGCATCGCGGCGCGCGTGAGACGGGCGTAGATCGCCACGAAAAACGTGCCGAGCGTCGCGGCGGGCAGCAGCGCGTGTTTCGCGACATCGGCGACATACGCGAGGCCGTGCAGATTCGCGCCCACGGTCACGTCGCCGCCGCTCGGCAGCCAGCCGAGTCGCACGGAAAACAAGATGATCGCGACGAGGCCGATCCAGAAGCCCGGCGTCGAATACAGCAGCAACGCGAGCACCGACAGCATGCGGTCGGGCCACTTGCCCGCCCAGTGCGCCATGATCGCGCCGAGCACGACGCCCGCCACGATCGCGAACGCGAGCGCGCTGCCCATCAGGATCAGCGTGTTCGGCAAGCGCGAGAGAATGAGCTGCATCACGGGCGCGTCGTATCGCGGGGAGTAGCCGAGACTGAAATGCGCGAGATGCGACAGGTACGCTGCGAGTTGATGCAGCAGCGGCTGGTCCAGCCCGAACTTCGCTCGCAGCGCGGCGAGCGTCTCCGCCGTCGCGGAGCCGGATTCGCCCGCGAGCACATCGGCGGCGTCGCCCGGCATCAGCTTCAGCAGGAAGAAGTTCAGGACCACGATGGCCAAGACCGTCGGCACCGCCTGCCATGCGGTGCGTCGGGCGATCGCAACGAGGCGCGCGCGTCGGTTCATGCCTTTGCCCTCACGCGCTCAGATACACGTCGGCGAAATTGCCTTCGAGACCCTGCGCCGACACCGTGTGATTGCGCACGCGCCGGTTCGCGAGCGTCACCATGCGCGGCGCGACGAGATTCAGGATCGGCAGGTCGCGGTAGACGATCTGCTGAAACTGCTGAAAGAGCGCGACGCGCTTGCTTTCGTCCGGCTCGGTCGATGCCGATTCGAGCAGCCGGTCCACGTCGGGATTGCTGTAATGCGGCGCATTCGAGAACGGCACGCCGGGCCGTATGTTCTTCGACCAGTAGAGCCGTTGCACGCCCACGCTAGGATCGAAGAGCGTATTCACGCCGATGCTCGTGAAGTCGAACTGGCGGTCGGCATACACGCGCTTGAGGAACGAAGGCAAGTCTTGCGAGCGCACCGTCACGTCGATGCCCACGCGCGCGAGCGCCGATTTCACATAGTCCGCCTGACGCCGGTACATGTCGCCGTAAGGCAGGAAGTCGTGCGTGAGTTGAAAGCGCGGGCCGCCGTTCTTGCGCGGATAACCCGCCGCGTCGAGCAGCTTTTCGGCGGCGGCAGTATCGAATGCATACGGCGCGAGCTTCGCATCGTGGTAGGGCGAGCCCGGCGTGATCGGCGTGGGCGAGATGTCGGCGTATCCGTATGCGATCGTCTTCTGCACGATCTGCGGATTGATTGCATGCGCGATCGCCTGCCGCACGCGCAGGTCCTTGAGAATCGGGTGATCGAGATTGAAGTCGATTTCCGACAGCGGTTCGAGAAAGCGATAGCCGCGCGTCTCCGTCGCGAGTTGCGGCAGTTGCGTGAGACGCGGCAAGTCGGTGAGCGGCACCGGGTTCTCACCACCGAGATCGAGCGCGCCGGTTTCGAACGCGGCCGAGCGCGCGGCGGCATCGGGAATCACTTTCAGAACGAGCGAATCAATGTAGGGCTTGCCCGCGTCCCAGTAATCCGGATTGCGCTCGTAGACGATGTTCGCGCCGCGCGTCCACGACTTGAAGCGAAACGGCCCGGTGCCGATGGGCGCATTGTTGTGCGGATTCGAGAGCGGATCGCCGGATGCGTAGAGGTGCTTCGGCACGATGGGCGACTCGCCCGCCGACAGCGCCTTCAGCAAGTACGGCGCGGGCTTCGCCAGTTCGATGACGGCCGTGCGCGCATCGGGCGTCGAGACCCGCGTGACGTTCGCGAACGTGCTGCGGCCACGCGGATGCACCGACTTCAGCAGGTCGATCGAGAACGCGACGTCCCCTGACGTGAACGGCTGGCCGTCGTGCCACTTGACGTTCTCGCGCAGGGTGAACGTGTACTTGAGCCCGTCGTCGGCCACCTTCCATGCGGTCGCAAGCTGTGGCTTCGGCTTCAGATCGAAGTCATAGGCGAGCAGACCTTCGAGCACCTTGGAACTTGCCACGAGCGCGGGGCCGGTCGTCTGGAAGATCGACACCAGCACCGGCGGCTCGGGATTGATCAGCATGTTGAGCGTGCCGCCGCGCCGCGGAGCCCCGGCGTCTTTGCTCTGTGCGAAAGACAGCGAGGAGAGGCTTGCCGACGCCAGCGCGGCGCCCGTGGAAAGAAGGAAGTGTCGTCGGTTGATGCCTGTCATGCGATGCCGTTCTCGTGCGTTGCATTCGTCGGTTGGATGGGCTCGCGACGAACCGCCGCCTGCGGTACGAATGCTGCACCGCCGCGTGATTCGCGCAAGCCGTCACCATAGAACGGCAATCGCCGAACGCAAACCAAGCGTTCGGCATATGCAAAGCAGGTCGCAAGAGATTAGCGAAGAAGCATGGTGCAGCATGGGTCGAACTCCAGGCCCGCACCGACCAATTGTGAAAATCGATGCGCCACGGTATGCGACGCCTCAATACCGCTATGATCCCGGTCGAATTTGCAACGTCATCCTGACGAAATCTCCACCTAAGTCGTTTCTCATGCCGAAGCTCCTTATTCTGAGCGTCAGCGCCGGCGCAGGACACGTGCGCGCCGCCGAGGCGCTGTGCGCGTATGCGGCGGCCCATCCGGCGGGCGTCGAAGCCGTGCATCTCGACGTGATGGACTACGTGCCCGCGAGCTTCAAGGCGCTCTACGCCGATTTCTATATCAAGCTGGTGTCGCATCAGCCGGCGTTGTGGAGTTATCTCTACCAGAAGACCGATCATGCCTCGCCGCGATCGTTCGGCGAGCGGCTGCGGCGCGCCGTCGAACGCCTGAACTGCCGCGCGTTGCAAGCAGAGATCGAGCGCCATCGAGCCGATGCCATCGTCTGCACGCACTTTCTGCCGGCGGAATTGTTGTCGCGTGAGAGTCGGCGAGGGAATCTGCGCACGCCGGTGTGGGTGCAGGTCACGGACTTCGATCTCCATCGCCTGTGGGTGGTGCCGGGCATGCACGGCTATTTCGCCGCTAACGACGAAGTGGCGTGGCGCATGGCCGCGCGCGGCGTGCCGGCGGCGTCGGTTCATGTGGGCGGCATCCCCATCATGCCCGCGTTCAGCGCGAAGCTGGACCGCGCGGCGTGCGCGTCCGAAGTCGGTCTCGATCCCGAACGGCGCACGCTTCTGATGATGTCCGGCGGCGCAGGCTTGGGCGCGCTCGATACGCTCGCCGCGCGCCTCTTGCGCATGGACGGCGACTTTCAGCTGATCGCCCTTGCCGGCCGCAATGAGTCGATGCTGCGTGCTTTGCATGAACTGAGCGTCAGCTATCCGAGACGGCTTCACGCGTCCGGCTTCACGCCCAGCGTCGAACGGTTGATGGCCTGTTCCGACCTCGTCATCACGAAGCCCGGCGGACTGACCACTTCCGAGTGTCTTGCGATGCATCTGCCGATGATCCTTAACGCGCCGATTCCCGGCCAGGAAGAACGCAACGCCGACTACCTGCTCGAACAGGGCGTCGCGCTGAAGGCCGTCGATGCAGTCGGGCTCGAATATCGCGTTCGTGGCCTCTTGCGCGATCCTTCGCAACTCGACGACATGCGCCGCCGGATCGCGCCGCTCGCGCGGCCGCACGCCGGTCGTTTCGTGCTCGACACGGTGCTGCATGCATTGTCGTCTCCGGCTTCGGAGGCGGCATGAAGGCGTGCCGCTGGTTGCCGGGCGCGCGCACGCTCGCGCTCGTCGCATGGGTCGCGCTGTTGGGCTTCTTCTTCGCCAACGTCGAGATTCAGATCGAAGGCAGCGCGGGCTGGGCCGCGAATCTGCCGACATGGCGCATCGAACACCACTGGCTGCTCGATATCTTCTGGGGCGGCCGCGCGATGACCGGCTATCACGCCTGGGTCTTTCCGTTTATGGCGCTGTGCTTTCACATGCCCGCGATCTTCTTTGCCCGATGGTCGTGGCGCATCGAGGCGCGCATCGTCGCATGCATCATGGTCTTCTGGCTCATCGAAGACTTTCTGTGGTTCGTGCTCAATCCGGCATATGGCCTCGCGCGCTTCGATCCGCTTCATGTGCCCTGGCACAAGCATTGGATAGCGTTCGCGCCGACGGATTACTGGACGATGAGCGCGGCGGCGTGCGTGCTGTTCTTCGTATCGCGACGAGCGGATACGGCTACGGAAGCGACGCGCGATGCGTAAGGTCTTCAACGCGCTGTTCTATGCGGCAGGCGTGACTGTCGTGTCGAGTGTCGTTGCGTCGATGGCGGCAGGCGCCCTCGCACCGACGCCACCGAAGCTGACGCCCGCCGCAAGGCCGCTCAACTGGGCGGAGCCGATGCTGTCCACGCGTATCGAGAACCTGCATCGCATCACGCCTTCGCTGTATCGCAGCGGGCAGATATCGGCGAGCGACTTGCCGCAATTGCACGCGCTCGGCATCCGCAAGATCGTGAGTTTTCGCTCGTTTCATTCGGACGAGGACCTGCTCGCCGGAAGCGGCATCGCGTTGCAGCGCATCCCGATGAATACGTGGGATATCCGCGATGAAGACATGATCGCCGCGCTCAAGGCGCTGCGCGACGTGGATCGCGACGGGCCTGTTCTGATTCATTGTCAGCACGGCGCGGATCGCACGGGACTCGTGTCCGCGCTGTATCGCGTCGTTTATCAAGGATGGAGCAAAGAGGCCGCGGAAGACGAGTTGCTCAATGGCGGGTACGGCTTTCATCCCGTCTGGGGCAATATCAAGCTATACCTCGAACAGGTCGATGTCGAGTGGCTGAGGCAGCAAGTAGGCGCAAAGCCGTTGCGAGGCTGATGTGACGTTATCGAGGCTCGTTCGGTCGGGGGTGCGCATCGGCGTCGCGATACTGGGCTGCTGGATGCTGGCGGCCGTGTGGATTTGCGTGAGCGGCCTCGCCATGCCGCAGGGAAACGCGGATGTGGCGGTCGTGTTCGGCAATGCTCTCAACCGGGACGGGACGCCCGCCTCCATTCTGCGGCCGCGCCTCGAAGCGGCATTGCAATGTCATCGCGCGGGGCAATGTCCGGTGCTCTTCGTGAGCGGCAGTATCGACGGACCCGGTCTCGACGAAGCCCAGGCGATGCGCGCGTGGCTGCGCGAGCGCGGCGTCGCGGACGGCGACATCGTGCTCGACAATCGAGGCGACAACACGCTCGCATCGGCTCGAAACGCGACGGCCTTCATGCGTGAGCGCGGCATGCATCGCGTCATGCTCATCACGCAGTACTACCACCTGCCGCGAGCGCGGCTTGCGTTCGAAAAGTCGGGCGCTCACATCGTGCTGGGCGCCTATCCGCGTCGCTTCCGAGCGATGGATGTGTATTCCAGTTGGCGCGAAGTGCCTGCGTACGCGGTCTATTTCGTTCGCCTCGCGCTCGATCCGGACGCGCAGCCGGTGTCGATTCGGCCGGTGTGGTTCATTCGCGGATTGCTTCGGGATCGCAATCACTGAGGAATCCGAAATGTTCGATGCTCCCGCGCTTCACCGCTTCGCGTTGAGTCTGCGCCAAAGCGTCGTCTTGCTGATCCCCAGCGCCTTGCAGACCGCGTCGCGATCGCCATTGAACGCAGCGAGCGTCGCGCGGATCTGATCCGCTTCGACGGAGCGGCTCATGTCGCGAAGCGACGGATTCGCCATAGCCTCGGCTTGCGCGGGGAATAGCTCGGGCGCGATCACTTGCAGATCGTCGAGCGTCAACGCGACGGGGCGATCGTCGTCGAGCGGCATGTCGGATATCTCGACGGCAATCCGTTCCACGATGTTCTGCAACTCGCGGACATTGCCGGGCCATGCGTGACGCGTCAACGCCTGTTCGAGCGGCGCGACAACACGCGCCGCCGCTTCGCGATTGCGCACGCGCAGCGCCAGTGCCTTGTCGCGCCCCGCCGCCTGCATCAACAGCTCGATGGCCAACGGCAGGATGTCCGACGCGCGCGCGCGCAACGGCGGCAACGCCAGGCTCAGAATATTGATGCGGTAAAAAAGGTCGGCGCGAAACGAGCCGTCCGCGACGCCTTCGACGAGCGTGCGATGCGTCGCCGCGATCACGCGGATATCGACGCGCGTCGGCTCCGTCGATCCGAGACGCATGACCTCTCTCTCTTGCAGCACCCGCAGCAAGCGGCTTTGCAGCGAAGGCGGCATCTCGCCGATTTCGTCGAGAAAGAGCGTTCCGCGATGCGCCGCCTCGATCAGACCCGCCTTGCCGCCCTTGCGCGCGCCCGTGAACGCGCCTTCCTCGTAGCCGAACAGTTCGCTTTCGAGCAGCGCTTCGGGAAAGGCGCCGCAGTTGATCGCGACGAACGGGAAGTCTTTGCGACGGCTCAGGCGATGCAGGCTTTGCGCGACCATCTCCTTGCCCGTGCCGCTCTCGCCGAGAATCAGCACGGTTGCATCGGACTTCGCGTACCGGCGCACGAGCGCCCTCACCCGCTCGATGGCTTCCGACTCGCCGACAACGTCCTCCAGCCGATAGCGCGCGACGAACTCCTGCGCGCCTCGCCGCGATCGGAGGCTTCGGTCGAGCCGCTCGACCGCTCGCGATTCCTGAAACGTGAAGATGGTGCCGTCCGATGCGCCGCCGCTCGCGAGCGGTCCGCGATGAATCGCGTAGCTCACGCCGCGTACCGCGCCGAACACGTCGCCGTCGGATGCCGGCAAGACGCCTTGCAGTTCGGGCGCGACATCCAAGAGCGCCCGGCCGACCACGCGCGATGCATCCAAAATGCCAAGCGCGGCGGCCAGTTGACGATTCATCGCTTCGATGCGCCCTTCGGCATCGACCGCGACGACGCCATCGCGAAGATGCTGCAACAGGTTGTCCAGGCGATTACGGCGGGCGGCCTCGCCGCGCATCGCCTGCGCGACTTCGAGCGCGGTCTCGAACGCCGCGACGACGGACGTGCGTGAATAGAGGAACACGGAGTTCATGCCCGCTTCGGCCGCGAGGTCCGCGACGAGCCCCGGGCCGACTACCACGTCGACGCCGCGGTCGCGCAGGTCCAGTACGAGGCTCTCCGCGTCCTGCGCCGACCGGTACGACTCGCAGATTACCTCGATGCCGTAGGCGGTCAGGAAGCGGCGAATCTCATCGGGCGTGTCGCCGTGCGTGACGAGCGCGACGCTCGCCCCCTCGCGGCGCGCCTTCGTCAGCGCGTGCATCACATCGAAGCCGGTCGGGCTGATGACGACGACCGGCACCGACACCCGGCTCTTGAGATAAGCGCCGTTGGAGCCGCCCGCCACGACGACATCCGGCCGCTCATCGGGCGCGGATTCGATCCTGCGCGCGGCATCTTCGTAGGCGAGCGGCACGACTTCGAGCTCCGCGCGATCCTGGTAAGCGCCCGCGAGATCGATGAACAACGCCCTCAGTCGGCTAATCCCCACCGCCCAGATGCGAGGACGTGACGTGGTTTCGGTTTGCATGGTGTTTTGAATGCCGGGTGGGAGCATGCAGTATGCACGACGATTTCAGTTTTGGAATCGTCGATTCAGGGTGGAAACGGTTCTGCGAGAGTGATTCGGTCTGCCTCTGACGAATCAAGGACTTACGCGCTCTCCGGCGATTGGCAAGTTAGTTGCTTTACGGGCGGACCCCCAGCAGGAGACGAATGTGAATTCTGAATACCAGACGCCAAGCAGCGCAGGAGCGCGGTTCCGCCGCGCCGTCGAGGAAGAATCGCCATTGCAGGTCGTCGGCGCTATCACGGCCTACGCCGCGAAGATGGCAGAAGCGGTCGGCTTCAAGGCGCTCTATTTGTCGGGCGGCGGCGTGGCCGCGAACTCGCTCGGCATGCCGGATCTGGGCATCAGCACGATGGAAGACGTGCTGATCGATGCCCGCCGCATCACCGACGCGTCGTCGCTGCCGCTCCTGGTCGACATCGATACCGGCTGGGGCGGCGCATTCAATATTGCCCGGACCATCCGCTCGTTCATCAAGGCGGGCGTGGCGGCGGTGCATATCGAAGATCAGGTCGGGCAAAAGCGCTGCGGTCATCGGCCGGGCAAGGAAGTCGTGCCGACCGGCGAGATGGTGGATCGCGTGAAGGCCGCGGTCGATGCGCGCACCGACGACGCGTTCGTCATCATGGCGCGCACGGATGCGGCGGCCGCCGAAGGCATCGATGCGGCGATCGAACGCGCGGTGGCGTATGTCGAGGCGGGCGCGGATATGATCTTCCCCGAAGCGATGAAGACGCTCGACGACTACCGCCGCTTCAAGGCGGCC
The DNA here is from genome assembly GCF_023631105.1 of Caballeronia sp. AZ10_KS36. NCBI lineage: Bacteria > Pseudomonadati > Pseudomonadota > Betaproteobacteria > Burkholderiales > Burkholderiaceae > Caballeronia > Caballeronia sp. AZ10_KS36. The sequence continues at coordinate 41,597 of NZ_JALQDQ010000035.1, forward strand.
GTGCAAGTGCCGATTCTCGCCAACCTGACCGAATTCGGCTCGACGCCGTTCTTCACCGTCGACGAACTGAAGGAAGCGAATGTCGATATCGCGCTGTACTGCTGCGGCGCGTATCGCGCGATGAACGCCGCCGCGCTCAACTTCTATGAGACCGTGAAGCGCGATGGCACGCAAAAGGCCGCGGTCGAAACCATGCAGACGCGCGCGGACCTGTATAAATACCTGGGCTATCACGCCTACGAAGATAAACTCGACCAGCTCTTTGCTGCGAAGAAATAACCCTTGGGAAGGAGACGACACGATGAGCGAAGCCGATAACAGCACTGCAAACGCAGGCACATTCAAGCCGAAGAAATCCGTCGCGCTGTCGGGCGTGACAGCGGGCAATACCGCTTTGTGCACCGTCGGCAAAACCGGCAACGATCTGCACTATCGCGGCTACGACATTCTGGATGTGGCGACCACGTCCGAATTCGAAGAGATCGCCTATCTGCTCGTGCATGGCAAGCTGCCGAACGTGGCGGAACTGAAGGCGTACAAGACGAAGCTGAAGGCGCTGCGCGGCTTGCCCGCGAACCTGAAGGCCGCGCTCGAATGGATTCCCGCCTCCGCGCATCCGATGGACGTCATGCGCACCGGCGTCTCGGTACTCGGCACCATCTTGCCGGAGAAAGAGGATCACAACATCGCGGGCGCGAGGGACATCGCCGACAAGCTGATGGCCTCGCTCGGCTCGATGCTGCTCTACTGGTATCACTACTCGCACAACGGCAAACGTATCGAAGTCGAAACCGATGACGACTCCATCGGCGGGCACTTTCTGCATCTGCTGCATGGCGTGGAGCCGTCGCAGTCGTGGGTGCAGGCGATGCATGTCTCGCTCAATCTGTATGCCGAACACGAGTTCAACGCGTCGACGTTTACGGGCCGCGTGATCGCGGGCACGGGCTCGGACATGTATTCGGCGATCACTGGCGCAATCGGCGCGCTGCGCGGCCCGAAGCACGGCGGCGCCAATGAAGTCGCATTCGAAATTCAATCGCGCTACGAGACGCCCGACGAAGCGGAAGCCGACATCAAGCGTCGCGTGGAGAACAAGGAAGTCGTGATCGGCTTCGGGCATCCGGTTTATACGATCTCCGATCCGCGCAACAAGGTCATCAAGGAAGTCGCGAAGTCGCTGTCGAAAGAAGCGGGCAACACGAAGCTCTTCGATATCGCGGAACGCCTTGAAACGGTGATGTGGCACGCGAAGAAGATGTTCCCGAATCTCGACTGGTTCAGCGCCGTGTCGTATCACATGATGGGCGTGCCGACTGCGATGTTCACGCCGCTCTTCGTCATCTCGCGTACGTCGGGCTGGAGCGCGCACATCATCGAACAGCGTATCGACAACAAGATCATCCGGCCGAGCGCGAATTACACGGGACCGGAGAACCTCGAATTCGTCCCGCTGGCGAAGCGTTCGTAACCCTTCGCTAAACGCGCCGTCTCAGGCACCGGCGCTCGATTCGATGATGCCTTCACCGAGTCGCGCGCCGGCGGCGCCTACAATAGCCCGAATCTTCGAATGAAGGGTCGCCCTTTCGCATGACCCTTCGAGCGTGGCATGTCAAAGACCATGCAATGACCGAGACACCGCAATGAACAGCGCACACCGCAAACCCCTCCCCGGCTTCTCGCTCGACTACTTCGATGCGCGCGCAGCCGTCGAAGCCCTCGCGCCGGGCGCGTATGACACGCTGCCCTACACATCGCGCGTGCTCGCCGAGAATCTGGTTCGCCGCTGCGACCCCGCGATCCTCGACGCATCGCTGATGCAACTCATCGAAAGAAAGCGCGAACGCGATTTTCCGTGGTTTCCCGCGCGCGTCGTATGTCACGACATTCTCGGGCAGACGGCGCTCGTCGATCTCGCGGGCCTGCGCGATGCCATCGCGGATCAGGGCGGCGATCCCGCGCAAGTGAATCCCGTCGTGCCCGTGCAGTTGATTGTCGATCATTCGCTCGCAGTGGAATGCGGCGGCTTCGATCCGGATGCGTTCGCGAAGAATCGCGCCATCGAAGACCGGCGCAACGAGGATCGCTTCGATTTCATCAACTGGACCAAGAAGGCATTCAAAAACGTTGAAGTGATTCCGCCGGGCAACGGCATCATGCACCAGATCAATCTGGAGCGGATGTCGCCTGTGATTCACGCGGTCGATGGGCTCGCGTATCCGGATACGCTCGTCGGCACCGACAGTCACACGCCTCACGTCGATGCGCTCGGCGTCATTGCTATCGGCGTGGGCGGCCTCGAAGCCGAGAACGTCATGCTCGGCCGCGCGTCGTGGATGCGGCTGCCCGATATCGTCGGCGTGGAGTTGAGCGGCATGCGCCAGCCGGGCATCACGGCCACCGATATCGTGCTCGCGCTCACCGAGTTCCTTCGCAAGGAGAAAGTGGTCGGCGCATATCTGGAGTTCTATGGTGAAGGCGCATCGAGCCTCACGCTCGGCGACCGCGCGACGATCTCGAACATGGCGCCCGAATACGGCGCGACCGCGGCGATGTTCTATATCGACGAGCGGACGATCGAATATCTGCGCCTGACGGGCCGCGACGAGAAGCAAGTGAGTCTCGTCGAGCACTATGCAAAAACCACTGGCCTGTGGGCCGATTCGCTCGCGCATGCGCAATACGAACGCGTGCTGCGCTTCGATCTCTCGACGGTCGTGCGCAACATGGCGGGTCCGTCGAATCCGCATCGACGCTTGCCGGTTTCCGAACTCGCGGCGCGTGGCATCGCGCGTGAATGGGAAAACACGCCCGGGCAGATGCCGGATGGCGCGGTCATCATCGCGGCGATCACGAGTTGCACGAACACGAGCAATCCCCGCAACGTGATTGCCGCGGCGCTGCTCGCGCGCAATGCGAATGCGCAAGGGCTCACGCGCAAGCCGTGGGTGAAGTCATCGCTCGCGCCCGGTTCGAAAGTGGTCGAACTGTATCTGCACAACGCCGGCCTGCTGCCCGAGCTCGAACAACTCGGCTTCGGCATCGTCGCGTTCGCATGCACGACGTGCAACGGCATGTCCGGTGCGCTCGATCCGGCCATTCAACAAGAGATCGTCGATCGCGATCTCTATGCGACAGCCGTGCTCTCCGGCAATCGCAATTTCGACGGACGTATTCATCCGTATGCGAAGCAGGCGTTTCTCGCATCCCCGCCGCTCGTCGTCGCGTATGCGATTGCGGGGACCATACGCGTCGATATCGAACGCGATGCGCTCGGTATCGGCAAGAACGGCCAGCCTGTCTATCTGAAGGACATATGGCCGAGCGATGAAGAGATCGACGATATCGTCAAACAGAGTGTGAAGCCCGAGCAGTTCCGCAAGGTCTACGAGCCGATGTTCGCGCTGAACGCCGCGAGCAATGAATCAATCAGCCCGCTCTACGACTGGCGCCCGCAAAGCACCTATATTCGCCGTCCGCCATATTGGGAAGGCGCGCTCGCAGGCGAACGCACGCTCCAGGGCATGCGCCCGCTCGCGGTGCTCGGCGACAATATCACGACGGACCATCTTTCACCGTCCAATGCGATCCTCGCAACGAGCGCGGCGGGTGAATACCTCACAAAAATGGGCTTGCCCGAAGAGGATTTCAATTCATACGCGACGCATCGCGGCGATCATCTGACCGCGTTGCGCGCGACGTTTGCGAACCCCACGCTCATCAACGAGATGGCTGTCGTGAATGGCGAAGTGAAGAAAGGCTCGCTTGCGCGAATCGAACCTGAAGGCAAGGTCACGCGCATGTGGGAAGCCATCGAAACGTACATGGAGCGCAAGCAGCCGCTCATCATCATTGCGGGTGCGGATTACGGGCAAGGCTCGTCACGCGACTGGGCCGCGAAGGGCGTGAGGCTCGCGGGCGTCGAGGCGATCGTCGCTGAAGGCTTCGAGCGCATCCATCGCACGAATCTGATCGGCATGGGCGTGTTGCCGCTCGAATTCAAGCCGGGCATGAATCGGCAGACGTTCGGCATAGACGGCACCGAGACCTATGACGTGATCGGCGAGCGCACGCCGCGCGCGAATCTCACGCTGGTCATCCATCGCAAGAATGGCGAGCGCGTGGAAGTGCCGGTGACGTGCCGCCTCGATACCGCGGAAGAAGTCTCGATCTACGAAGCCGGCGGCGTGTTGCAACGCTTCGCTCAGGACTTCCTCGAATCGGCGAAGGCAGCGGCCTGATCGCGCACGCTGCATCCAACAAAGGAATCACATGGCATACGCACCTCAGATCAAGATCCCCGCGACCTACATGCGCGGCGGCACCAGCAAGGGCGTTTTCTTTCGCCTGAACGATCTGCCCGAAGCGGCGCGCGTGGCGGGACCCGCGCGCGATGCGCTGCTGTTGCGCGTCATCGGCAGCCCCGACCCGTACGGCAAGCAAATCGACGGCATGGGCGGCGCGACGTCGAGCACGAGCAAGACCGTCATCGTCTCGAAGAGCACCCGGCCCGATCACGATGTCGACTATCTCTTCGGGCAAGTGTCCATCGACAAGCCGTTCGTCGATTGGAGCGGCAACTGCGGCAATCTCTCGGCGGCGGTCGGACCGTTTGCCATCACGAGCGGCCTTATCGATGCCGAGCGCGTGCCGGACAACGGCATCGCGATCGTGCGTATCTGGCAGGCGAACATCGGCAAGACGATCATCGCGCACGTGCCGATAACGAAGGGCGCCGTGCAGGAAACGGGCGACTTCGAACTGGACGGCGTGACGTTTCCGGCCGCGGAAATACAGCTCGAATTCGTCGATCCCGCAGCGGAGGAAGAAGGCGCGCAAGGCGCGATGTTCCCGACAGGCAATATCGTCGACGATCTCGAAGTGCCAGGCATCGGCACCTTCAAGGCGACGATGATCAACGCGGGCATTCCGACCATCTTCGTGAACGCGGAAGACATCGGCTATAAGGGTACCGAGCTACAGGACGCGATCAACGGCGACAATGCGGCGTTGACGCGCTTCGAGACCATTCGGGCATACGGCGCGCTGCGCATGGGCCTTATCAAGAGCCTTGATGAGATCGCCCAACGCCAGCACACGCCCAAGATCGCGTTCGTCGCGCGTCCGGCGGAATACGTCGCGTCGAGCGGCAAGCGCATCGGCGCGGAAGATATCGATGTCCTCGTGCGTGCGTTGTCGATGGGCAAGCTCCATCACGCGATGATGGGCACCGCTGCGGTTGCCATCGGCACGGCCGCCGCGATTCCCGGCACGCTCGTCAATCTCGCGGCGGGCGGCGGCGCGCGTCAGTCCGTGCGCTTCGGTCATCCGTCCGGGACGTTGCGCGTCGGCGCAGAAGCGGTCGAATCGAACGGTGAATGGTCAGTGAAGAAGGCCATCATGAGCCGCAGCGCGCGGGTGCTGTTCGAAGGCTTCGTGCGCGTGCCCAATCCTCGAGATAGCGTCTCTGAGTAGCCGCTTGGGGCGGCGCGCGATGCATCGCAAGGCTCGCTGCGCCGCCGATTCGCTGCTTCCCATGAAGAAGCGCGAGACGCGGTGTTACCGCAGCCCGCCGCTCGCGATGATGCTCTCACCCGTCAGCCAGCGCGCATCGTCCGATGCGAGGAACACGGCGACCGACGCGATATCGTCCGGATTCCCCAGCCGGCCGAGCGGCGTCTGAGCGACGATGCCCGTTTCCATCTCCGAGCCGATGATGCCCGCCGTATGCGTGCCTTCGGTCGCCACCATGCCGGGATTGATCGAGTTCACGCGGATCTTTCTCGGGCCGAGCTCGCGCGCCAGCACGCCCGTGATTGCATCGACGGCGCCTTTGGTGCCGCTATAAACCGCGCTCGCGGGCGGCGTGATACGGCTCACGACCGAGCTTACGTTGATGATGCTCGCGCCTTCGCCCAGATGCTTCGAAGCGGCCTGCGTCACGAGTAGCACGCCCAGCACGTTCACATTGAACTGCTTATGGAAATGCTCTTCGGTGATCTCCTCGATCGGCGAGAACTCATAGATGCCCGAGTTGTTCACGACGATATCGAGGCGGCCATAGGTTTCCACCGCCGCGTTCACGATGCCTTTGGCGTCCGCTGAATTCGACACGTCGCCGCCGACGGCGATCGCCTTGCCGTTAGCCGCGACGATATCGGCCACGACAGCATCTGCGCCATTCCGGCTGCTTGCGTAGTTCACCACCACCGATGCGCCTTCCGCCGCGAGCGCCTTGGCGATGCCAGCGCCGATACCCTTCGATGCACCCGTGACGACGGCCACTTTGCCTGCGAGCTTGCTCATGATCGTTTCCTTGGAATATTGAATACCATGAAGATGGATTCGGCGTTCGGCTTACCGCGTCGAAGCGCCACGTCGCCAATGTAGACATCTCGCGCATGACGATAAAGCGGCCGGAAACGAATTGACTGGCTGGCAATAATGAACAATGCATGCAAAGACCGAAGACATCAGGCGACCGGTCGTGCGGAAGTCCGCCCGCTTCGTTTCGCCGAGGCCTTGCGCCGGCCGCCGCTCGCGGGCGCCGCGAGTTGCGGCGCGGCGAACATATCTACCAGTTGCTCGCGCAGCCAACGGTGCGCGGGCAGCGTTTCGTTGCGCTGATGCCAGAAGAGGCTGATGACGCGATCCGGCGCCTCCAGCGGCGCGCGCACGCTGACCAGTTCGCCGCTTGCCGCCGCCCGCTCGCAAAGATCGCTCGGCAGTACGCCGATGAGATCGCTCGCCCGGATCATGTCGCACGCCACGGTGTAATGGTTCACCGTCGCGACGAGATTGCGCCGCAGTCCGCGCGACGCGAGAAAGGTATCGAACGTGGGCTGCGTCTGGCCCGCGAGGCTGACATCGACATGACGCGCGTTGAGGAAGCGACGCGTCGTCAGTTTGCCCGCTTCGGCGAGCGGATGATCGCGCCGCATGATGCATCCATAATCCACGGTCCACAGCGAACGCGAACGGATATGCGCCGGCGGCAGCGTTTCGTTCACATAGACGCCGATCAGATAGTCCACGCGATTGCCCTCCAGCAGCGCGGGCGCATCGAGCAGGATGTTCGGCACCGTATGAAAACGCACGCCGGGCGCGGTCTTGCCGAAGCGCGTGATGAGTCGCGGCATGACGATGCCCGCGACATAGTCGGACATCGACAGGCTGAAGTTCACGTCGGCGAGCGACGGAAGGAACGTCTGCTCGTCGAGCGCGCCACGGATGCGGCTGAGCGACTCACCGATGGGCCCCCACAAGGCCATCGCGCGTTGAGTCGGCGCGACGCCCGCGCCGTGGCGCACGAATAGCGGATCGCCGAAGGCCTCGCGCAACCGCCCGAGTGCGTTGCTGACGGCCGGCTGCGTGAGCGACAGCTTGGTGGCTGCGCGCGTGACCGCGCCTTCGGTCATCAGTGCTTCGAATACTTTCAGCAGGTTCAGGTCGAGCGTCCGAAAGCTCATAGATCATTCAGCACGTCAATGGACAGGATCACGATTATAAATATGGTTGAAGATGCACGCGCCATAGAATGAGCGGATCGTCGCCTGCCTGGAGAGCCCTGTGTCGAACGTATCCGCGCGCATCGAACGTCTTCCTTTCGGACGCTTTCATTGGCGCCTTCTGATGATGGGCGGCTTCGGCTACGCCTTCGATGCCATGGACGCCGCCGCGGTCGCGTTCGTGCTCCCGGTGCTGCGGCACGACTGGGCGCTGACCAGCGTGCAGACGGGCGTCCTAGGCAGCGGCAACTTCATCGGCTACTTTTTCGGTGCGCTGTTCGCGGGCACGCTCGGCGACCTGATCGGCCGGCGCAAGGTGATGATGTATGCGCTGCTGCTCTACAGCGTCGCGTCCGTCGTCAGCGCGATGACGGATTCGTGGCCCACGTTCCTCGCCTCGCGCATCGTCGCCGGCATGGGGACGGGCGCGGAAAGCGCGATCATCGCGCCGTATCTCGCGGAGTTCGTTGCGAAACGCTATCGCGGCGTCTTCACGGGCGCGCTCGCGGGCTTCTTTTCGTTCGGCTTCGTCGCGGCCGCGCTGCTCGGCTATTTCGTGGTTCCGGCGTTTCCGTCGGGCTGGCGCACCGTGCTCTTCATCACGGCGCTTCCCGTGGTCATGCTGTTGTGGTGGCGCCGCTCGCTGCCCGAGTCGCCGCGCTGGCTCGAAAGCCGCAAGCGTCACGACGAAGCCGACCGCGTGCTCGCCGACATCGAAGCGGATTTCGCGCGGCAAGGCATCGCGCTGCCCGCCGCCGCAGCCGTCGGTCCGACCGGCGGGCCGCCCGCGCCCACCGGCACGCTCGTCGCGAACTTCCGCGCGCTGTGGGCGGGACGGCAGGCACGCATCACCGTCATGACCTGGCTGATGTGGCTCTCGATCACATTCAGCTATTACGCGTTCTTCACGTGGATTCCCGGCCTCCTCGTGCAGCACGGCATGAGCATTACGCGCAGCTTCGGTTATTCGCTCGCGATGTACGTCGCGCAAGTGCCGGGCTACTTCACGGCAGCGTGGTTGAACGAACGCATCGGCCGGCAGGCGACGATCGCCTCGTACATGCTGTGCGGCGGCGCCTGCGCGCTCGGCATGGCGTTCGCGAGCACCAACGGCGAGATCATGCTGGCGGGCATCTGCCTGTCCTTCTTCATGAACGGCACGTATGCCGGCGTCTATGCCTACACGGCTGAAGTCTTTCCGACCGCCGTGCGGACGACCGGCGCGGGCACGGCATCGGCCATCGGCCGGATCGGCGCAATCGTCTCGCCGATTCTCGTCGGCTATCTGTATCCCATCTCCGGTTTCGCGGGCGTGTTCGGCGCGACGACCGTCGTGCTGCTGCTCGGCGCGCTGGCGGTCGTGGTGATGGGCGTGCCGACGCGCGGACGCTCGCTCGAAGACATCGCAGCGGGCGAGGCCGAAGACGTGGCATCCGTCACGCACGCCGCCAAGTATTGAATAGATAGAGTTGTACACAAAACGCCGAATGCAAGTTTTCCCCGGAGACTCACCCGTGCAAAGCATCCTTTTCCAGAACGCCGCCCTGCTCGATCCCGCGCGAGCCGAAGTGCTCGACGCGCATCACGTCCTCGTCGAGAACGGCGTCGTCAAGGAGATATCGGACAAGCCGCTGAAGAGCGCGTCATCGCGCGTCATCGATCTCAAGGGCAAGACGCTGATGCCGGGGCTGATCGACCTTCACGTGCATGTCGTAGCGGTGCAATTGAATCTGTCGCAGCAGGTCCATATGCCCAATGTGCTCGTCACGCTGCGCTCGGTGCCGATCATGCGCGGCATGTTGCGGCGCGGCTTTACCACCGTGCGCGATGCCGGCGGCGCGGGCCACCCGCACAAGCTCGCGGTCGAGAGCGGCCTGGCCGTGGGGCCGCGCCTGTTCGTCGCCGGACGCGCGCTCAGTCAGACCGGCGGCCACGGCGATATGCGCGCCCGTTCCGACTACATGGGCGCGAGCGCGCCGTGTGGATGCTGCGTGCGCGTGGGCGCGCTCGCCCGCGTCGCGGACGGCGTGGACGAGGTGCGCCGCGCGGCGCGCGAGGAATTGCAGATGGGCGCCGATCATCTGAAGATCATGGCGTCGGGCGGCGTGGCTTCGCCGACCGATCCTGTCGGCGCATACGGCTATGCGGAGGACGAAGTGCGCGCCATCGTCGAGGAAGCGCGCGCCCGCAACACCTACGTGATGGCTCACGCGTACACGGCGGATGCCATCGCGCGGGTCGTGCGCTGGGGCGTGCGCACGATCGAGCACGGCAATCTGATCGATGCGCCCACCGCGAAGCTGATGGCCGAACACGGCGCCTACGTGGTGCCGACGCTCGTCACCTACGAAGCGTTGGCGTCGGAAGGCGCGCAGTACGGACTCGGCGAGGAAAGCGTCGCGAAAATCGAGGATGTGCGCGAGGCGGGGCTGCGATCGCTCGAAATCTATCGCGAAGCAGGCGTGAAGATGGGCTTCGGGTCGGACTTGCTCGGACCTTCGCAGCGGCTGCAAAGCGATGAATTTCGCATTCGATCCGACGTGCTCGGCAATGCGGCGGCGCTCGCGGCCGCCACCACGACGGCCGCGGAAGTGCTCGGCCTGCCCGGCAAACTCGGCTGCATCGCGCCGGGCGCGTGGGCCGACATGATCGTGGTGGACGGCGATCCGCTCGAAGACATCTCCTGCTTGCTGGGACAGGGCGAGCGGATACCGCTGGTCATGAAGGGCGGCGAGATTCAGTTCGACGAACTCGAAGCGCGCTGACGCCTCGCGCCCTCGCGCCTACTATTCGGCGCCTTCGTCGTCGACGAGATGAGCGATCTCGTCGACTTCGATACTCCGGCCAAGCCGGTTCTTTACGCCATATCCCCAGGCATGCACGTGCGCGCCCGGCGTCAGATACTCCGACAGCGCCTCGGCCGCATGCGGCGGCATGCGCAGCGACGTGCCGTCGTCCAGTAAGGCGCCGCGCAGTTCGCCTTTCGGACCGTGCAGCGCGAGCAGCACTTCGCCCGACGCTTCCATCTGGCGCATTTCCACTTCGGGCGGATGATGCTTGCCGCCCGAGTCCGGGCCTTCGTCGAGAATAGTGCGGCCCGCCTTCGTCATGACGGCGACGGCCGCGACCATGTCCGCACCGCGCGGCTTGATGCCGCGCACGGTGACGATATCGCCCATCTTCACGTTGCGCGCCAGTTGCTTCGACAGATGCGGCGGAAAATGGACCTGTCGCGAGTCGTCCAGAATGAATCCGTCGAACTCGCCGTGGGGGTTGAGCAGAAATCGCGTGACCGTGCCGCGCGTTTCCGGCAAGCAGTCGGGGTCGATCCAGTGCATCCGTGCTTCTCCTTTCGATAAGGTTCGGTCGATGCTTTGCGTTTTGCATGCAGACGCATGCATGCGGTACGCAGCATGCAAACGCGCATAGCAAGAGTCTCGCCTTACATACGGAAAAGCCGGAGTGCGATGTGTCAGCCGGCGTCTGAGGATTTCACCGACGTCTCTTGCGCGCGCCGCAGCCGCTCGCGGCTGTTCGAGAGGTGCATGCGCATCGCGGCGCGCGCCGCCTCGGGATCGCGCCGCTCGATGGCATCGTAGATATCCTCGTGCTCGCGGTTCACGCGATCGAGGTAACTGCCCGGATCGTTGTGCGCGAGCGCGGCAGAATTCACTCGCGTGCGCGGAATGATCGTATTGCCGAGCTGACTCAGAATGCTGTGGAAGTAGCGGTTGCCCGTTGCCTTCGCCAGTTCTAGATGGAATGCGACATCCGCTGCAACGGCGTTTTCCGTGCCGGAAGCGATGTGCCGTTCGAACTCATCCAGCGCGCGACGCATCTGCGCCAGGTTCTCGTCTGTGCGACGCATCGCCGCCAGCCCCGCTGCCTCCGCTTCGAGACTGATGCGCAGTTCGAGAATCGCCATGACGTCGCGAATGGTCAGGTCGCCGGCGGCTTCGATCTGAAACCGGTCATGGTCGCCCGCCTCCAGCACGAAGGTACCGATGCCGTGCCGTGTCTGCACGAGCCGCGCCGCCTGCAGCCGCGAAATCGACTCGCGCACGACGGTGCGGCTCACGCCGAGCTGCGCCATGATTTCGGATTCAGTGGGCAGCTTGTCGCCGGGCTGAAGCGTCCCGCTACGAATCCGCTCGGACAGTTCGGCGACGACCTCCTCGGTCAGATTGCGGGAACGGCGAAGCGCGCCGGGCGCGAGTGCAGGAGACATGAGTGAACCGGTCGTAGAAAGGCCAATGGCCCATTATAGGGCGCAGACCCGCTTGTACGATGACTAATGCACGGCGGCCATGCGGCGTCTGCCGCAGCGCCTGTATGCAGAATGCAATCGTTACGACAGTAATGGACGCCTGAAACTACGCATTGAAACGCCGAAAGTTGCGGCGTAGAGTTCATGTAATGCATGAAGTGAACTCCACGTGGTCCGCTGACAGGACCGCACATCTTTTGTTCGCTTCCTCTCGAGGCTCGTGAATCCATGTCCGCATCCGTTGGATTTGCCATCTTCCGCGCACGCGCGAGCTTTCGAAAGACGCGGATCGCGACTACCGGGGCGCATTGCATTCAAGATGCAGGCGCGGACTAACACGCTCGCATTTCGATGCGGGGTGGCCCGGGGTTGCCGGTAGTCGGCGTCGCCTTCCTTTTACTGTGGCGGGCGATGCATCAGCAATACAGGACGGCAAGGAGACGAGCAATGATGCGTGAAGTAACCGGGGCGTTCTGCGGCCCGCGCAAGCTGGACGAAGCACTGGAGGACCTGCGTGCCGAAGGCATTGCGGGCGACCGGATCCGCGTGGCCTGCGTCGAGCCTCTCGCGGAAATCCAGATGTCGATCGCGCTCAGCGCCAGCTCGCCCACGCAATGGATCACTGCGGAACATGCCGGTTATGCGCCGTATTTCGACGACGACATGATCGACGCCGAATCGCCGCGCGCCGGTATTCTTCCGGACTTCCGTGATCGCGATGCGGCCGTCCACGCTGAAAGCCTCGGCACGGTGACGCGAGTCATCGTGAGTATTCGCGACGACGACGAGATGCGTGCCGTTTGCGACATCTTCTCCCGTCTCGGCACCGACGATATCGACGCCGAAAGCGCGGCGGTCTGACTTGCCGCGCTCGGCGCGGCGGCTACTGCGGCGTCGTATCGGCAGGCTTCGCCTTCTTCTTGTGCTTGAAATGGAAGCCGCCCTTGTGCGTGCTTCCGGGTGCGGAGGTATTGTCTCCGCCTACCGTCGGCCCGGCGGTCGCCGCCCCGTGCGCGTTGCCGCCGCCCGAGCCGCCGTTGCCATTGCCGCCGGCCTGCGCCATCGCGCTGCCCGAGGCCAGCGCCATGCTGGCCGTTAACGCGATCAGCCCTGCCAGTCTGCTCGTTCTCATCTCGTTTGCTCCGTTTGTCGAGGTTGATTGTCACGCGTGTGCTTCTGCCGATTCTTTGCATTCTTTATGCGGCACGCAGCACACAGTATGCAATTCGCGATAGAAGACTGAGCCGGTGGCGAACTGAAATTCACTCGCCGACGAGCCGCCTTCCGAACCGCCGACAGACCTACAGCAGGTTTCGTGCTCGTTCCCCTCTCACGCATTCAAAGCATGCTTCTGATTAACGCCCTTTGAACCGCTGACTTTCTGTTTGATTACAGACAGCGCCTTCGCAACGATGAAGACATCGCTCATCGAAGGCACCGTGCGCCATCGCACGGACGTACACCCCGCTCAATCCGTTAAATACGATCAAACGACCTCGATGGCGAGTGCGAGGGCTCAGCGGATCGGATGTAATTCACTGAGCGAATACACCGCCGCCCGTACGCCCCGGTTTGAATAACGTAAATGGCGTTCGTTGAGGGGAATGCCCTTGAGCGCCTAACTGGCCGGTCGCATCGTTGGCCAGGTACAAGGGACCAGACATAATGAAAACTGAATTGCGCCGCATCCTTTCCGAAACCGCACGCCTCGACGTGCCCATCGATACCCTTTCCGACAGCGACGATCTCTATGCCGCCGGCCTTTCGTCGCTTGCCACGGTTCACGTGATGCTTGCGATCGAAGATGAGTTCGGCGTCGAGATCCCTGACCACATGCTTACGCGCCGGCTCTTTTCTAGCGTGGATTCGCTTGCGGCCGCCGTGGAGGAACTTCGTCGTCAGCAGGCGGCAGCATGAACGCCGCCGCGCAGGAAGCCGAAGCGTCGCAATTGGCCGAACTCGATCGCAGCGCAGGCGCCCGTAGCGAGACTGAGTTGCTCGAAGCTGCGCGTCGCGTCGCCGCGATTGCAGCAACGCATGCGAGCGCCGTCGACAAAGAAGCGCGCTTTCCCGCAGAGGCCGTCGCCGCGATGCGTGACGAACGGCTTTTCTCCCCCATGGTTCCCGTGATTCATGGTGGCGACGGCCTCTCGCTTTCGGGCGTCGCTCGCCTGTGCGAAACGCTCGCGCAAGGCTGCGCGTCCGCCGCCATGATCTATGCGATGCATCAGAGCCAGGTTATCTGCATCGTCGATCACGGCGCGAATGTGCAATGGCAGCGCGATTTCCTGACGCGCATGGTCAACGAGCAATTGCTGCTCGCTTCCGCGACTTCCGAAGAGACCATCGGCGGCAATATGCGCACAAGCGCGTGCGCGGTCGATCTCGTCGATGGCGCGTTCACGATTGAGAAGCTCGCGCCGACGATCTCGTATGGCAAGTACGCCGACTGCATTCTGGTCACGGCACGCCGCCACCCCGACGCCCCGCCCTCCGATCAGGTACTGATCGTCGCGCCGCGCGAGACGTGTACGCTCGAACAGCGCGGCACATGGGACACGCTCGGTATGCGCGGCACATGCAGCGAGGGCCATCGCCTCGTCGCACGCGGGACCGCGGAGCAGATTCTGCCGGTACCGTTTTCGAAGATCGCCGACGAAAGCATGCTGCCCGTATCGCATACGCTGTGGTCGTCGGTATGGATCGGCATTGCATCGGATGCCGTGAATCGCGCGCATCAATTCTTTCGCAATCAGGCGCGTAGCAAGCCGGGCGCATTGCCGCCCTCGGCGTCGCGGCTCGCACAAGCGGTCACGCTTGTTCGCATGATGCAGGCGCGCTTGCGTGAATCGCTCGCGGCGGTAGAAGCGTCGCAGCGCCAACGCGTGATACGGCAGGCAAACCATGCAGACGACATCGATGCGCCGCTCACCGCATCCATCGGTCTTGCATCGGACCTCAACATGCTCAAGCTCTCGATTTCACAATCGGCTGTGCATGTGGTGCAAGAGACGCTGATGATCTGTGGAATGGCAGGCTATAAAAACGACACGCCTTTCAGCGTGGGGCGGCATTTGCGCGACCTGCATTCCGCTCCGCTCATGATCAGCAACGACCGCATTGAATTGAACACGGCGAATTTGCTGCTCGCGCAGCGCGCCGCAACCGGGGATCTGTAACCATGAACATGCCGACGGAACAAGCTGCGCTCGTGCCGGCTGAAGCAACCGCGCAATCACAATCGAACGCGACGCAAACACACTACGACAAGTCGGACGTCACGTTGCGGGACCGCCTGATCGAGGCGGGCATTCTCATCGATACGGGCGAAGACGGACTCTATGGCCGCAGTGCGATTTTCGAAGATATCGTCGAACGACTGAATCAGGCCATTACGTTGCTGGGCGCTGACCAGCACGCGGAAGTGCTGCGTTTTCCGCCCGCGATGCGTCGCCGCGACTTCGAAGATAGTGAGTACCTGAAGAGTTTCCCGAATCTCGCCGGTACGATTCATTCTTTCCAGGGCAGCGATCGCGGGCATCATCGCCTGCTGGAAGCGCTCGAAAAGATCGTTCATATCGGCGAAGAGGAAGAACGCTCCGACGAATGGATGGACCAGCAGAAGCCCACGCGCCTCGTGCTCACTCCGGCCGCGTGCTATCCGATCTATCCGCTCGTGGCCAAACGCGGAAACCTCGCAAAGGACGGCGCGACATTCGACGCATTCTCCTACTGCTTCCGTCATGAGCCGTCCATCGATCCGGGCCGGATGCAGATGTTCCGCATGCGTGAATACATTCGCGTAGGCAGTCCGGAACAGGTCATGGCATTCCGCCAGAAATGGATCGAACGCGGCTCGCTGCTCGTGAATCTCTTGCAATTGCCATTCGAAATCGATCTCGCCAACGATCCCTTCTTCGGGCGCGGCGGCAAGATCGTTGCGGATAGCCAGCGCGCGCAGCAGTTGAAGTTCGAATTGCTCGTTCCGGTCGCGACACCCGACCGTCCTACCGCATGCCTGTCGTTCAACTATCACATGGAACACTTCGGCGAGTTGTGGAACATTCGCCAGGCAGATGACGCCGTCGCGCATACGGCATGCGTTGGCTTCGGGATGGAGCGCACGACGCTGGCCCTGTTCCGCCATCACGGGCTCGATGTCAAGGCGTGGCCTGCGGCCGTGCGTGAGTTGCTTTCGGGCGATGCAGCGCCGATCATCGCCAATGGCCTGGCTAACATGGGTCAAGAGGCATGAACGCGCGCTCGCCTGCAGAAGCGTTGACTGGCGCGGACGACGAAGCAAGCCGCCATGCATTGCATCGCGGCGAGCGCGTCTGGCTCGAAACCAATTGCTATGTCGATTTGTGGATCGAGCTACTGCATCACTTCGGCTGCGATCCGCATGCGGCGCTCGGCTTCACGGTGACGCAAGCGTTCGAGGGAGACCAGTTCACGTTCCCCAAGTTTTCTCTCGACGATATCGGCAGGCTCTACGGCCTGCAGGCGCAAGAACTGGCTATCTACGATACGCTCGAAGCACACGTCTGTGAGCAGACGAAACGCGGGCATGTGGTGGTCGCCGAAGTCGACGCGCACTATCTGCCGGATACGCGTGCCACCGCTTATCGTCAGACGCACTCGAAGACGACCATCGCGATCGACTCGATCGACGCTCGAGCAAAGCGGCTCACGTACTTCCACAACGCAGGCTATTTCGCGCTATCGGGCGAGGATTATGACGGCGTCTTTCGATTAATGCCCGATCTCGCGAGCGATGTGCTTGCGTTATTTCCATACGTCGAATTCGTGAAGCGTGCGAGGGCGCCGCTAGAGGGCGAAGCATTGGTGCAACGTTCGCTCGAACTACTCAAGCTGCGTCTCGCAGATCGGCCGGGCGTAAATCCCATCACGCAATGGCGTACGGAATTCCCAGAGCATTTGCAGAGACTCCTCGAACGCGACGTCGCCTATTACCATCTGTACACGTTCAACGTCATGCGTCAGCTAGGTTCGAATTTCGAATTGCTGTCGAAATACCTGGCCTGGCTGGATTCGAATGGCGTAAATGTTCCAGAGGACATCAGGAGAAACGCACAGGCCATTGCCAGCGAAGCCATGGTGATGCAGTTCCGGCTTGCGCGGGCACGTATGCGTTCGCGTCCGGACCCATGCAACGACTGCCTGGACTCACTCGAAGCGGCGTACGAGAAGGTCATCCAGCCGCTCGCCTCGCTTCCTTCGGGGCGATGAATAAGAGATAGCCTGTGCCGCGTCGAGGCGCGGCACGGGCTTCAAAGAAGAGTTGTGATATGAATGGCTCCCCGCTCGCGCCTCGCCGCCTGGACGCAGGGTGGCAATGCGCCAGCACGCCCGCCGGCGCATACGCGACGCCGATGGCGCTCGACGCCTGCATCAAGTGGCTCGATGCGCAAGTGCCTGGCACGGTTGCTTCCGCGCATCGCGCAGCAGGCGTGGACGATGAAGCACTCGCCCAACCGTTCGCGCTCTCGGACCATTGGTATCGTCTGACGCTGCACGCGGAAGGGAAACGACGCGTGCGCTTCAACGGGCTGGCCACGATAGCCGAAGTCTGGATCGACGACCGTAAGCTATTGGAGTCGGACTCGATGTTCGTTACGAGTGACATCGACTACGAATTCACGGGAACCACCACGCTCCATCTTTGCTTCAGGTCTATTACGCCTGCGCTTGCGGCAAAACGCGGGAGAGCTCGCTGGCGTCCGAGGCTTGCGCAACCCGCGACGCTGCGCAACATACGTACGACCCTGCTCGGTCATATGCCCGGATGGTGTCCGCCGGTGCAACCTGCTGGACCTTGGCGCCCCGTGGAGTTGATCGGCGACTCGCCTGAATCCATTGATCGCGTCGATCTAGCTTCGCGTGTAGACGTCGGCGATGGCGTCGTCGATGTAACGGTGCGCTTCTTTCACGCGCAAGCACCCACTGATATGCGCCTGCAATGCGGCGAGGCGTCGGCCACGCTGGCGTGGAAGGATGCGCACACGCTGACGGGCCGCCTACGCGTGCCACAAGCGCGCTTATGGTGGCCTCATACACACGGACAACCTGCACGCTATACCGTACAACTCGTCGGGGCATCGACAGGCGTTGTCTCTCTCGGCGACATCGGCTTCCGCACGATTGACGTGGACCGAGGCGCGGATAAAGCCGGCTTTCGACTCGTCGTGAATGGCGTGCCGATCTTTGCACGCGGGGCGTGCTGGACATCCGCCGATATCGTTGCACTCGATGCATCGCGAGAGAAGCTTGCATCGATCTTCGACGCATGTCGTCGCGCGGGTCTGAACGTTATTCGAGTGAGCGGCACTACGTTGTATGAGTCCGACACGTTCTACGAGCTTGCCGACGAATACGGCATTCTGGTCTGGCAAGACTTTGCCTTCGCCAATTTCGATTACCCGACCGACGAGCGATTTCAGCGCACCGTGCAGCAGGAAGCCGAGCAGTTCCTTGCGCGCACGCGGCGCTTTGCGTCGCTTGCCGTACTATGCGGCGGAAGCGAAGTGCATCAGCAGGCCGCGATGCTCGGGCTTCCGTTCGACGCCTATCAGCAACCGCTCTTCACGGAGCAATTGCCCTCGATCGTCGCAGCTATGCGTCCCGACGTGCCCTACGTCGTGAACTCACCGAGTGCCGCGCCCGGAGACACTTGGTCGATGCCTTTCGGAACACGTGGCGGCATCACGCACTACTACGGCGTCGGCGCATATCAGCGTTCCTTCGACGATGTGCGCCGTGCTGACGTGCGCTTCGCGAGCGAGTGCCTTGCGTTCGCCAATGTTCCCGATAACGCCGCGTTGCGGCTAGTGTCGAACGCCTCGCGACCGCACGAGCCGCGTTGGAAAGCCGGCGTGCCGCGCGATCCGGGCGCTGCCTGGGACTTCGACGACGTGCGCGAGCACTACTTACGCGCGGTCTACGGCGTCGACGTGGCGCGTTTGCGGTACGAAGATCCTGAACGGTATCTCACCTTGTCGCGCGCCGTCGTCGCCGACGTGATGGGCGCAGTCTTTTCCGAATGGCGACGCAAAGGCTCGTCCTGTGCCGGAGGCATTGTGTGGAATCTTCTGGACGTGCGGCCCGGCGCGGGCTGGGGAATCATCGATATCCACGGCGTTCCAAAGAGTCCTCTGCACGGACTCTCTCGCGTGCTTCAGCCGGTGCAAATCCTGGTCACCGACGAAGGTCTCGACGGGCTCGATATTCATCTCGTGAACGAAACGGCGCACGACATCCGCGCCCGTGTGGTCCTGAGCTGCCTGCGCGATGGCGCGGTCAAAGTGGCGGGCGGTTCGTGCGAGATCACGTTGCCCGCTCGCGGTGTCGAGCGAATCAACTCGAATGCTCTCTTGGGTGCGTTCTTCGATACGACCTATGCTTATCGCTTCGGCCCTCGCGCTCATGACGCGACTCACGTTCTTCTAAGCGACATCGCCGCGGGCGAAGTATTGTCCGAGGCTTTTCACTTTCCCGATCCCGGCGTTGCGGATCGCCGCGAGCTTGGCCTCAGCGTGACTGTCGAGAAGCACGCTGCGGGATGGTGCCTCGACATTACCACGACGCGACTCGCGCGCTGGGTACATGTCGACGATCCCAACTACTATGCGGAAGTCGACTGGTTTCATCTCGCGCCTGGTAGCACGCGACGAGTTCCGCTCGTCGCGCGTCGCCCGGACGTCTCTACTAATCCGGAAGGCGATGTCTTCGCATTGAACGGGACTGCGGGTGCGTCGTATAAAGCGTGATGCGATGCTATTGAGTTGTTCTACTGAGCTTCGTTTGGGTCGACAGGTTGGGGAACGCGATACAACGCATCTAATGCGTCTGTGAATTCCTCGGCGCACCCTATGCGCAACAGAAACTTGTCTATACGAATCAATTCGATCATGCCTTCCGCCGCAATGATTCGATAGAGCGCCCCTGATTCATTCTTGATGCCGACGCGCATGCCGCCGCGCGGCCCTGGCATGCAGGTCGCGTGCTTCGACACGAAGTCCAGGATCTGCGCATCGAGCGCCGATCTGGCTGCGCCATTGATCATATGGCTACGCATGCGGGTTCGTTACTGTCGGATCTCCTCACAATAGCACGGCTCATGATGGCCGCCTTCATCAGGCAGCGACCGCACGCGTTACACATTACTTCCACGCGTACCGAAGCCCTACCCAAACGCCACGCGGCGCCCCTACGCCCAAGAATTGTTCACTCGTCGTATCGGTTCCGCTGAATGTATGGTTAGGTCCATTAAAAGCGTTCTCTCCGAGAATGGCAAAGCTCGCATAGCGCTTGTTCAAGAGGTTTCTCACGGTTGCATAGATCTGCAACTGCTTCGTCACGCTATAAGTCGTGTCGAGGTCAATCAAGAAGTAGCCTGCGACGCTGCCATTCACGTCCTGATTGTTCTCGTCCCCGCGCGCAAAGATATTGCTACGGTAAGTCACATTGCTACCGACATTCCATCGCGAGACCGGGTTGTAATCGACACGAAGCTTCACGGTATTGGACGGGATGCCCGGAATGCGGTCGCCCGAATGTACGGTTATGTTGCCGCTACCGTCTGCGCTCGAATTGCTGGGGCTATGTTCGACCCACGTCGAGCGATAGGTCGCATCGACATACCCATAGCTTGCGCCGACGCCCAAAGGCCCCCATTGCGTCCGCCCCGCGAGTTCGAAGCCCTGGCGACGCGTCTTGCCCACGTTCTGGAAATACCCGAGCGTGCTTGAAGCGCCTTGGCTGCTGACGAACTCGATATCATCGGACAGCGTCGTGCTGTATGCCGCAGCGCTCCAGCTCGTCGCACTGCCGATGCGGCCCCGCGCACCCACTTCGAATGTACGCGAAATCACGGGCTTGAGGTCCGGGTCTGCAATGAAGTCATTCGGTAGAGAGCAAGGTGCATTCGGGTCCGCGCAAGCGAGTTCGATGGCAGTAGGCGAGCGCATGCCTTCGTTGTACGTGGCGTACGCGGTAAGCCATGGCGTCGGGTTCCAGTTGAAGCCAATAGCGGGGTTGAAACGCGAGAACGTGTGATTTCCATCGAGCAAAGGCTGCACGCCGCTTTCGTCGCCGATAGTCGCTTTGGCCCAGTTATATCGACCCGCCAGCGTCATCGACCATTGCTCGGTGAAAGAGAAAGTGTTCTCGAAGTAGATGCCCCAGTTCTCGTTGCGTGTCCTGGCGTTCGTGCCGGGCACGAACGGACCTATACCAAGCGTCGCGCGAGTGTCCGTGAATTCCGCCGGCTGCGTCGCTTGCGTGAAGTGCGTGTTGGCGAAGTCGCCTGCCGCTCCGAGAACGAGTTGGTTGTCCTTGCCGAATAGCTTGTTCAGCACGGTAAGTTGAAGGCTCGCGCCATAACTGTCAGTCAGTACGACGGATTGCTGGTTGGTCGCCTGTACGAGGTCGATATCATCGCCGCCCCCCGTCCCCGGGTTGTAATCGCCATTGACGTTGCTGCTCGTGTTCTTGTTGCGATAGTGCCGGTAATAGACGTTTCCACTCAGTTCCACGTTGGCCGAGAGATAGTGCTCGGCATTGATCGTGATATAACCGAGTTGGTTCTCGTTCGTGTCCGGATAGGTGTACGCCTGACGGAAGTTGTCGAGAAACGACCTGGGGATGGTTTGCGATCCGTTGAGCGTATTGTCGGCGCCGCCCATCGACAGCGACACCGTGGTATCCGCATCGGTATAGCGCAGTTTTCCGAATGCCTGACGCAAACGGCTCGCATTGTGCTCGGCCCAGCCGTTGTCATTCGTGATGTTGGCCGTGAAGTAATAGTCGAGGTGATCGCCAATGGCGCCGCCCTGTTCGATCTGCGCCGCCTTCCTTCCCCACGATCCGCCGCTCACATCGACATTCCCCCCAGGATTACTGCGGCCGTTCTTCGTCGTGACCGCCACCGCGCCACCGAGCGTATTAAGTCCGAACGTCGGGTTCGAGCCCGGGATGATCTGCATCGTCTGAATTGCCGCTTGCGGAATCAGATCCCAATTGACTACATCGCCGAAGGGTTCATTCACTCGCACGCCATCGAGAAATACCGACAAACCCTGTGGCGTGCCTAGCAAAGGCGAAGCAGTGAATCCGCGATAGAGAATGTCGGTTTGGGAAGGGTTGCCTTGTGCGTCGTTGGTGTCCACGCTCGTCACATTTCTCTGCATGTAATCCGCCATGGTCGACGTGGTGGACGTATGCTGCGCTTGAAGTTCACTGCCCTTGATGGTTTGGACATTTGCAGGCACCTTCTCCAGCGGAGTGCCGACGCCCACGAGCGGCGTCGTTCCAACGACTACGATCGTCGGCAACTCTGTGTTCGCAGTGGACACCGCGTCGGGCGCGCTCGCGGCTTGCGCCCATGCCCCCGCAGTCATGCTCGCCAACGCGCCGCCGATCGCCAACTTATATCTCGCGCGGAGCGTCAGCGAACGCTCCTGCATGAAGGTGCAGGAATTGCTCCTCATCGTCGTCTCCTGTCATTTTATTTTGTCAAGATGCACGTGAGCTGTTCCGACTTTGAAAGAGTCGCATGACGAACGCTGCGCGCGCCGGGACTTTTTCCCGATCGCGCTGGGAATCTCTCCCGAAGGCGACAACTCGATGCGAACACGAATCGTCGTCCGCCGCTTCGGTGAACTGCGATAACATGAGTAGAGCCGTCTCAACCGACAACGCAAGGACTGGAGAATGATCGAACGCTTCCGCCCGGCAACATCGAAGTATGTGTACGGCGCCCTCGTCGGACGCATTACCGATGGCAAAGAGAACCCTAACGGCAATTCACCGCATTACGAGATTCTCGTCGATGCGGCAGGCACCCCGTACCGCGTTGCAGTCAATATCCGTTCGGTGGAAGGCAGCCAAGTGCTCGCCTACAGCAGCAGCCAATACACGAACGATACGAAACTCGGTATATCCGGACGCAT
Source organism: Caballeronia sp. AZ10_KS36 (assembly GCF_023631105.1). NCBI lineage: Bacteria > Pseudomonadati > Pseudomonadota > Betaproteobacteria > Burkholderiales > Burkholderiaceae > Caballeronia > Caballeronia sp. AZ10_KS36. The sequence continues at coordinate 64,342 of NZ_JALQDQ010000035.1, forward strand.
GTCGGGATCGCACGGTTTCACGCCGCTCGCCACAGGCAAGCAAGGTGAGGGACTCGACTATCTGCGCGATGATCTCTTCCCGCTGGATCAGATGAGACCCATCGCGGCAGATGGTAAAGGCAGCACGATGTCCGCCCTTCTCGACGGACAGATACAGCGCGCGAAGAACGATAAGCAAGCGGTGGTGCTCGCCGTCGGTGACAAGTTCGACGACTATGCGACACGTGAGCCGCTCGCCTTCTCGCTTGGCCGCGGCGTACACGATATTCATATGATGCAGGGCAACTCAGGCAAATTCGCGGACGATAATCGCATCAACGGTGACGGCGCGCTTTTCATTCGCTTCGCAAGCGGCGAGACGTTTGCCCTTTTCGTACGCTTTGCGACGCAAACGACTAAGACCGACGAGAACGGCAATCCCGTAAAGCCGGTTTAATGCGCTCTTAACGCATCGACGATATTCATTTTCGATGCCCTGAGCGCCGGCAGAAAGCCGCCCACGATACCCATGACGAGCGAGAAGACGACAGTCTGGAATACCACTGCAGGCGTAAGCATGAAACGGAACGACAGGTCGGAAAACGTCTGGAAGTTGGTTGTAGAGAACGAGGCGAACTGCATCAAGGAAGCGCAGCATAAGCCCGCCATGCCGCCCACGAGGCCGAGCAACAGCGCCTCCAGCAAGAACGCGAGCAGAACGTCGAACCGCTTGAAGCCGAGCGCACGCAGGGTCCCGATCTCGGCCACGCGATTGGCGACCGACGCATACATCGTGATCATCGCCCCGATCATCGCTGCAATCGAGAAGATGATCGAGAGAGTGAAGCCGAGTATGTTGATGAACGTCGACAGCGCCTTCGACTGATCGCCATAAAAGACCTGCTCGCGCTTGGCTTCGTCCGCGAGGCGCGGGTCCGTGTCGATGTCGGTCCTGAAGCGCTCCAGCGCGTCGCTGCGAACGAGGCGCACGACCATCGACGAGTAACTGGTTCGGCGAAACGACTGCATGAGTTGATCGACATCGCCCCATATCTCCGAGTCGAAGCCGCTGCCGCCTGCATCGAAATGACCGACTATGGTCCAGTCGCGTTGCGCAAACCGCAAGTGATCGCCGATGCGTGTACCAGCGAACCCCTTCGCGATATTGCTGCCCACGATGATTTCCGACGATCCACGCCTGAACATGCGCCCTGCCGACAGCTTCACCTGCGGGCGCAGTTCGACACCCATCGGCGAAACGCCGCGTATCACTACGTTGGCAGGCGTATTCGCACCGAGCTTGATAAGAGAGATCAGCACGACAGTTTCCTTCGAAGCGAGAGGCTGACCATCGCCATTCCTCGCGACTGACGGATGCATTTCCATCACGTTCGCTTGCGCGCGATCGACGGAACTCTGTATCTCCGTCTCCGCGCCCTTGCGGATCACCACCACGTTATCGCGTTCTCCTGTCGAAACGAGCGTCTTCTTCAGGCCCGCGTCCAGCATCAGCACGGTGGCAAAAACGAACACGACGAGCGCGAGGCCGCTAGCGGTGAGAAGCGTCGTGAGACGGCGCGCCCATAGGTTGCGTGCGACGTAGGTGACGGGAATGGCCATCGCCGTATGTCCTCAACCTATCGCCCGCAGGCCTTCGACGATACGCACGCGGCTAGCCTGCACCGCCGGCACGATCGCCGCTGAGAGCGCAATCACGAATGCGCATGCGCCCTGCAACAGCATTGTTTCATGCGACACCTTGAAGACAGGAAACACGCCGCCCGTCGCATGCTGGAATACTACGGCGGCAGGCGGGGTGGCCAGTATGCCAATGCCGCCGCCAATCGCACAGATCGCGAGCGATTCGCCGAACACCAGTGTCGAGAGAAACGCGGGGCCGAAGCCGAGCGCCTTGAGCGTCGCATACTCGACTGTACGCTCGCGCGCACTCATCGCCATGGCGTTCGCCATCACCGCCATGATAATAAGGATGACTACATACGACACTACGCGTATCGCCGCGATAATCTGATTCGACATCGCGACAAAGCCGAGCTGGAAAGCCTGTTCCGTTTCGGTCAATGTCTCCGCGAGCGAGTTCTTGAAAACCGCATCGATGTTACGGGAAACCGTCGCGCCATTATCAGGATCGTCGATGCCGACGACATATACGCCCACTTGATCCACGTTGCGCTTCGTGGTCTTTCGAATCGTTTCGTTGAGATATTCCCAGTGAAAGACGAGCTGCCGCGTAATGGTGGATTCGTCGCGACCTTCCATGATGCCGCGCACGACGAAATCCCACGTGCCCGGATAGATGGTGCCTTTGAGGGGAATGACATCGCCCACTTTGAAGCCGTATTGCGTCGCAAGCTGACGTCCGATGAGACAGCCCTTGCGGTCGCGACGATAGTCGGCGCGCGCTTGCGGCGATATGACGAACTCCGGGTAAAGGTCGAGATAGTTGTCGGATACGGCGAACTGCGCAAAGAAATTCTTCGGGTCCCGGTAGATGCCGCCGAACCAGTTCGAGCGCGCAACCATCGTGACGCCCTCGACGCCACGAATGCGGTTCTCATAGGCGAGCGGCAGAGGGAATACGAGGGATATCGCGTTGCGCGTGACGAGCCTTGCGTTGGATGCCGCCGCCGCACCGGCATACCACGCATCGACGACCGTATAGAGCAAACCATACGCGAGCACGGCGATGGTCAAGCCGAGGACGGTCAACGCAGTACGCAATCGATGGCGCGTCGCATTGCGAAGAATCAGCTTGAGCGCATACATGTGTCAGCGCGCCTCGGCATCGATGAGTTCGCCCTTCTCCAGATGCACGAGCTTTCTCGCTGCGTTCGCCGCGTGCGCGTCGTGCGTCACCATGATGATCGTTTTTCCGAGGCGATCGTTCAGACGCTGCAACATGGTCAGCACTTCGGACGCGGACGTGCGGTCGAGGTCACCCGTCGGTTCGTCAGCGACGATCAGCTTCGGATCGGTCACGACCGCACGCGCGATCGCGACGCGTTGCTGCTGCCCGCCCGATAGCTCCGACGGATAATGGCTCATGCGCTCGCTCATGTTCACCATGTCGAGCACCATCGCGACACGCTCGCGCCGCTCTGCACGCGAAAGGCGCGTAAGCATCAGCGGAAGCTCGACGTTCTCGAAAGCGGAAAGCACCGGCATCAGGTTATAGAACTGGAAGATGAAGCCGACATTCGATGCGCGCCAGTCCGCGAGCGCCGCCTCGGGCAAGCGAGTAATGTCGAGCCCGCCGACGCGCAACTCGCCGCTGTCCGGTTGGTCGATGCCGGCAATGAGATTGAGCAACGTGCTCTTGCCCGAACCTGACGGCCCCATCAGCGCGACAAAGTCGCCCTCGGAGATGGACAGGGTAATGTCGGTCAGCACGGGTACCGTTTGCACGCCGCGCCGGTACGACTTCGCGACGTGGCTGATCTGAATCAATGGCGCTGTGGTCACACTATTTCTTCGCCACGGTGACGCTCGCGCCGTTTTTGATCTTGTCGCCGGGCGCGAGCACGAGCGTATCGCCAGGCTTGACGCCCGAAACGGCCAACACGTCGCCGATGCGCTCGCCCGTTGTCACCGGCACTTCGCGCACTTTGTCGTTGTCGACCACATACACCACCTTTTTGCCCTCGCGTGTGACGATAGCAGCGGGCTGCACGGCCACGACGGCTTTCCTCTGATCCGAGGGCACTGGCTTCGAGAGAAAGGCGACTTTCGCGCTCATATCGGGAAGCACGCGCTCATCGCGCTCGACGAAACGCACCTTCACGAGCACGGTGGCTTTCGAGCGATCGACGGACGGCACGATGCGCGATACACGGCCCGCAAAACGCGTCTCCGGCAACGCGTCGAGTTGAATCTCGCAAGGTTGATCGACTGTGATACGTCCGATGTTCGATTCCGCCACATCGGCTTCGACTTCCAGCGTCTTCATGTCTGCAATGGTGACGACCGCCCCCTTGCTGTCCGATGCGGACGAGAACGGCGTGATGTTGTCGCCGACGTTCGCGTGTTTCTCGATCACGACGCCATCGAACGGTGCGCGAATCACGGTCTGATCGACGGCGACTTGAGCCGCGCGCGCATTCGCCTGCGCAGATTGAATGGCCGCTTGCTCACTGTTGATCGAGGCTTTCGCCTTATCGAAACGGGAGCGGTCGGCGTCGTATTGGGAAGCGGAAATTGCGCCGTGCGGAGCGAGCACGAGTGAACGCTTCAGATTAGCCGAGGCATTCTCGAGTTCGGCCCTTTGCAACTGCAGATTTGCCTGAGCGACCTTCACTTGTGCCTGCGCTTGAGCAAGCGCCGCGGCCACATCCGCGCTCTCGAGCCGCGCAATGATCTGCCCTTCCTTCACCGGCGTCCCCTCGAGTACGCCGAGCCATTCGACGCGCCCTTGCGCCTTGGATGCAACTGCCGCCTTCCGCTGCGGCACCACATAACCGGTTGCATTCAAAATGGTAAAGCTTTGCGATGGGTACACGGACGTCACGGTGGTCGTCTCGACAGTCTGCGGCCCGGCAAACCGAAGCGCGGCGCCGACCAGCACGAGAACGAGGATCAGGACGCCCGCGTAGCGGAGCCAGTTGCGCCGCCTCCGCGGCGCCAAGGCGCCCGGACCCGTTGTCCGATCAATTCTTAACTTTTCTAGGTCGTGTTCAGCCAATTTCTGACGTAAGCGCCGTTGGATGCCTGAGAGATGGCTGCCTGAGGCAGCAGTCCGGCGCGTGTTGCGGTGAAGGGATGCTCAGTATAGCGCCGGAGCTTACAGGTGCTTTCGCTCACGCCTGCGGTTTATGATCGGCTTGGGAATGCGGGCAGGACTCGTGGCATTCTGCATGCAAGCTGTGCATGGAGAATGCCAGACCGCCCCGGGCGACTATCTCGAGGTTTCGCGGGCTGATGCGCGGCTTCTGAGGCTGGCAATCGATAACGCGGTAACGTTGAAATTCGACGGATCAGGAGAAAGAGTTGAAGACATATCGCATTGCGACCATTCCTGGTGACGGCATCGGCAAGGAAGTCGTGCCCGCCGGACGACAGGTTCTCGAAACACTCGCTCGCAGCACGGGTAATTTTGTATTCGAAGTCGAAAACTTCGATTGGGGCGCCGACTACTACCGTCAGCACGGCGTCATGATGCCTAGCGATGGCCTCGACGCGCTTCGCGACAAAGACGCCATTCTCTTCGGCTCAGCGGGGGATCCGGACGTGCCGGATCACATCACGCTATGGGGCCTGCGCCTGCGCATCTGCCAGGGCCTCGATCAGTACGCGAACGTCCGCCCGACGCGCATCCTGCCAGGCATCGACGCGCCGCTCAAACACTGCGGACCGAAGGACCTGGACTGGGTCATCGTTCGTGAAAATTCGGAGGGCGAGTACTCGGGTGTCGGCGGGCGAGTGCATCAGGGTCATCCGCTCGAAGCCGCGACCGACGTTTCGATCATGACGCGCGCTGGCGTCGAGCGAATCATGCGTTTTGCATTCAAACTTGCGCAGTCGCGTCCCCGCAAGCATTTGACCGTCATCACGAAGAGCAATGCGCAGCGTCACGCCATGGTCATGTGGGACGAAATCGCGCAGCAAGTCGCGAAGGAATTCAGCGACGTGACGTGGGACAAGGAACTCGTCGATGCCGCGACCGCGCGCATGGTGAACCGCCCCGCGACGCTGGACACCATCGTCGCGACGAATCTGCATGCCGATATTCTCAGCGATCTCGCAGCCGCGCTGGCGGGCAGTCTGGGCATTGCACCGACCGGCAACATCGACCCCGAGCGCCGCTATCCGTCCATGTTCGAGCCGATCCACGGCTCCGCATTCGACATCATGGGCAAGGGTCTGGCCAATCCGATCGGCACATTCTGGTCGGTCGTGATGCTGCTCGAGCATTTCCGGGAATTCGAAGCGGCGCAGCGGGTGATGGCCGCGATCGAAGCCGCGACGGCGGACAGATCGTTGCACACGGGCGATCTCGGCGGCAACGCGACGACTGCGCAAGTGACGGCCGCGGTGTGCGCGTTCATCGAGCGCGGCGGGGTCGACCCAGTGCAGTGGGGAAACGACTAGCCTCGTCGGGGCGAATGCGGCTGTCCGACGCGTGAGGCCAGACGGGAGCCAATCTCCGGGAATATCGCTCGGGCCGGCGACAGTCGCGGACGCCGCTTCTTCCCTTGTCTGCCATTGAGTTCGCACCGAAGTGAGCCTCCTTTGGCTCTCCACCGTGAAGCACACAATCGCATGGCCGACCCTGCTCAGTTGCATGCAAAGTTCGAAATGCAAACGGCGCGGCCGATTCCCCTGCTTTTATTTTAAGATAGCCGCTTCTCCGTGACTCGGCGACGTTTGCCAGGGGTAGGTACGTGTCTTTTCCACTAACAGGCCGCAACACCGTGGCTCGCGCTGCTGGCACGGCGCTCTGCCTGTCGATCGCTTTACATGCGCAAGCGGCGCGCAGCGCAGCGCAAGGGAGTGCTGCGAGCGCAGGGCTTGCCGCAAGCGCCCCGAGCGCCACCACCGCCGCCGGTATTCTTTCTGCCGAATCGCTGCCGCCTCATTTCGCAGGCGACGATCCCGAACATGTGCGAGATTCGTTGGCGGCGGCGACGACTCCCGGGCAGCAGGTTGCGACGTCGAACCCATCCGTGACCAGTCGTGTTCGCAGCTTTCTGTCGCGGCCCTTTGTTGCAACCGGGCACCGGTCGTCGATCAACGACGCATCCCGTCCGGACAGAACTTTTGTATTCGTTATTCCTGCGGCCTACGGCGTGCGTTTCGAATCCAAAAAGAAACTTCTGTCGATCGATGTATCGCTTGCCGCGCCCGACCAGCGGGACGCCATCCTCCTGAAACGCCAGGTCCACGGGCAGAGCGGACGCAAGCTGGTGATCGCACCGGAAGCCAAGGCGAAGGGGTTCGTTCAGACCATCGACACGATCCAGCTCGAAACTGGAGAGCGCGCCAAAACTACCGTGCGGGGGCGAGCCGTCGTACCGACGTTCGACGCATCGCGTGGCAGCGATGACTTCGCGATCGTCATCGTCTGCTCACTCGAGCCACCGTATCTCTCGGACCGGACGGAACACAGCGAGCCGACCGACGAAGAACCCACGGACATCACGAGGAGAACATCGACGTTGCACGGTCGCATCGATGCGCTCTGGCTGGTGGACCGGAACGACGGCACGGTCATCACAAGGCGTCTGCGTCTTGGCAAATAGACACCGCCGGTAGACAAAACTTATGCAAGAGCCGGCTGCTGTTAGCTTCACTTCTCGAAGTGCATGCAAAAGACCGAAGCAAGGTCGAAACGTGCCGGCACCCATCTACAATCCGAAAGTCGAACGCGCAGGTTCGCTGACGACTGCATACGTAAGAGTGCTGCACCCGAACATCCCCAGCGCTAGGCATGCGCGCAGCGGATCGATCGGAACGCGCTCGCGTCACGGAGAGATGAATGCCCCGTAGATTCAAGGCCATGCGTCAGAGCGGCAGAGCCGTCCGGCGACGGCTGTTTCGTCGAAATACTCATGCATGGGTGCGCATAGCCGACGTCTTCTCGCGCTTTCCACTCCTCGCGGGCGCGATCGGCACCGCAGTGGCGCTTTCGATGGCCGTGCTGTCGTTCGCCGCTCTATGGCAAGGTCGCGCACAGGCGCTGCAGAACGCGCACGAGGCATCGTCGAACGTGGTGGCCACGCTGAGCGCCGACATTGCACGCAATATCGAGTCGAGCGATCTGTCGTTGCGATCCATCGTAAGTGGCATGCAAAATCCAATCGTGACCGGCCTGTCCCCGGAACTGCGCCGGCTGGTCCTTTTCGACGGCGCGACGGCCGTGAGCTACATCGGCGGCGCCTTCGTGATGAATGCGCAAGGGCGCATCGTCGACGAACGCGATCCTTTCGGTCATGCCGATCTCGTGTTCAACGACCGCGACTACTTCAAGGTCCACGTCGAGCGGCCGGACGTCGGGCTTTACATTTCCGGCCCGTATCGTTCCCGTCTGCGCGGTGGTCAACGCTCTCTCGCGCTGAGCCGGCGCATCAACGCGCCCGACGGCTCCTTCGCAGGAGTCGCGGTCATTGCGATGAACGTCAGCTACTTCGATTCCTTGCTGTCGCGCGTGAACGTTGGACGCTCGGGATCGGTATTCATTGTGCAGCGCGACGGTCTCATGCTTGCCCGCAAGCCGCCGCTGCCTCGCGACGGAGCGAACAACGTATCGGCATCGCCGACGTTTGCCTCGATGAAGCAAGAAAGCTCCGGCTCCTACATTTCCACTTCTCCGCTCGATGGCGTGCGCCGCCTGTACACCTTCGTGCGCGTGCCCGGTACGAATTTGATCGCCGCGGTCGCACCCGCCGAAGACGACGTGCTCGCAGGCTGGCGCGAACGCAGCACGGTCATCGGCGGCCTGACGCTGACGTTCGGCGGCGGCTTCGTCGCTATCTCCTGGCTACTCGCGATCTCGCTGCGTTCGCGCGCCATGGCCCTGGAGAAGTTGCAGCGCCTGGCCGGCACGGACTCGCTGACGGGCCTGAGCAACCGTCGCGCACTCGATCGACGTCTCGGCGAAGAGTGGCGTCGCGCACGCCGCGCCGACTATCCCATCTCGGCACTCTTCGTCGATGTCGATCACTTCAAGTTCTATAACGACACCTACGGTCACGCGATGGGCGACGATGCGCTCGTGGCAGTTGCCGATTGCATGCAGAATGCCGCCCAGCGGCCCGGCGATATCGTCGCGCGTTACGGCGGCGAGGAATTCGTGATCGTGCTGCCCGGCACTTCCGCGCCCGCAGCCGTCGTCTTCGCCGAGCGCCTGCGCGCCAAGGTCGAGTCACTTGCCATCCCGAACAGCAGGTCGCTGAAGGGCGTGCTCACGATCAGCATCGGATGTGCAACGGTTCATCCGCGTCAAGGCGACGATGCGCTCAAGCTGCTCAACAGCGCCGATGCCGCGCTTTATCGCGCGAAAGGCGCCGGCCGTAATCGTGCGGTTCACGAAAACAGCATGGCGAGCGGCAACGCGTAGGCACGGTCAACGGGCTTACGCGAGCGCCGGCATTTTGCATACGAAGGAGTCATCCAATGACAACGTCGGCGGCCATATCCGCGATCCTGCTGGCGATTCTTCTCGGCGCGATAGTTCCCGGACCGAGCTTCGTCATCGTCGCTCGGAACGCGGTCGGTCTTTCGCGGGCTCACGGCGTCGCCACGGCGTTGGGCATGGGCCTCGGCGGCATCACGTTCGCCGGAATCGCGCTCGCGGGTCTTTACACGCTGCTGTTCGCCGTCGAGTGGCTCTATGTTGCGTTGAAGATAGCTGGCGGACTCTATCTCGCCTACATTGCGCTGCGCATATGGCGCGGGGCCTCGCGGCCGCTGTCAATGCAGACCGACGGCGTGCGAGAAACCGGCAGTGTGCGCCGCTCGTTCTGGCTCGGCTTGGGTACCCAACTGAGTAACCCGAAGACCGCGATCTGGTACGGCAGCATCTTCGCGGCGCTCCTGCCACAGCACCCGCCGCTCTGGTGTTATTTCGTGCTGCCGTCGCTCGTCTTTTGCATCGAGTTCGGCTGGTACACCGTGGTGGCGGTCTGTTTCTCGAGCCGTCGGCCGCGCGATGTGTATCTACGCGCGAAAGTCTGGATCGACCGTATCGCCGCAACGATGGTCGCAACGCTCGGGCTACGACTGATCCTCGCAGCAGGCAAGGACGGCCTTTGAACCGGCTTGCATTCAGAATTCCGACCCAACAATAAGGAATTCAGAACACCAATATGCCGAATTGGTTGTCCTTCGGTGTCCCGGAAGCGCGCCGTTTCGTGCGCACACTCGTCGCGTGCACACTCAGCTATGCGGGCGCGCGCCTGGCCGCACTTCCGGAAGGCTATTGGGCGCTGATCACGACGCTAGTCGTAGTCACTCAACCGAGCCTCACGCAAGCGCTCGGCACCGCACGCGATCAGATCATCGGGGCCTGCATCGGCGGCGTGGCGGGCGTGCTCGGCGTCATGGCGACTCAACGGGGCGTTGCGCCGCTCGCTGTGTTCGCGGTCGCGTTGGTGCCGCTCGCCGCGCTGACCGCGAAGCGTCCCGCCATGCGGCTCGCCTGCGTAACGCTCGTTATTGTCGTCTTGATACCGGCAGGTTCCGGACCGCCGTTTCAACGGCCGTTGCATCGAGTACTGGAGATTCTCATTGGCGTGACGGCGGCGTTCATCGTTGCGGCGATCTGGCCGAATCGTGCGCTGCGCACTGCTCATCGACGCGTTGCCGATACGTTGGAAATTCTGCGTCAGTTCGTGGACCTGCAACTCTCGGGTAAGGCGGACGAAGCCGGGGCCGCACGTCTCGAAACGCTCAGCGTGCAGGCACAACAGGCCCTCGACGATGCCCTTCAGGAAGCCGAGCGCGAGCACATCATCGTGCCTCTGCGTAGTCGTCGCTCGGATGCAATCGACAAGGCTGCACCGTTCCTGCGTCGACTACATAGTGACGCACTGTTTCTCGGAAAAGCACTGTCGAATGGGCGGCCGGATGAATACAAAATGCATTACCGGGAGATCGGCCGCGCACTGCAGACGTCATTCGCAGCACTGAAGGACGCGCTCTCCGACACGAAACTGGACCCATCGAAGATGGAGCGCGTACGCGAGTGCATGCGCCAGCTGAAAGAGGCGCTCGAGAACAAGCGGGCGAATGACGGGGAGCGGGATGTCGCGAATTTCGTCGTCGGCCTCATCGTCACGGACCTCGATGCCCTCACTGCGGCGATCTATCCAAGCGAACCACCAAGCACGCCTTAGCGCGACAGTCCGCGCGCATCGATGGGCCATATATCGACGACTTGTCCGTTGCGATGGCACACGTATTCATCGTAGAGATTGACAGTCGGATCGCAATGTCCGGGGGGCAACAAAATGCGTGTGCCCAGCAGCGCGTCCGTGTCGTCGTATCGCGCAAGCAGTGCGTCCAGCATGCCATGCTCGTCATTGGCGGCAATATAGGTGAAGACCTGCTCGCCCGATGCATCGAGCGGTTGCACGCTGCGCGGCAATCCCGAGTCCACCGCCAATCCTTTGAGTCCGACATCGCAGACGGCCATACCGGGGCGCGCGGCACTCATGATCGTCGACAACACAAAGAGACTTTGCCGCCAGCGCAGTGCGTCGTTCCATGTCAACCCACCGTAGTCGCCGTCCATGAACAGGTACGACCCGGGCTGCAATTCGGTATAGACGCCACTGGCGGCATCGAACTCGACAGTGCCCGTACCGCCACCGGTGATAACGGTACATTGAATGCCACGTGCCTCCAATGTGCATGCAAAATGCGCCGCGCGTTCAGCCGCCCGACTCGCTGCGGTCTTGCGGTCCTGCCAGTCGACAATGTGCTGGGCGCCGCCGTGGTACGCCTGAATACCCGAGAAGCAGAGCGCCCGCTGCGCGGCGATCGCATCAGCGAGCGACAGCAGCGCATCGTCACTGGCTACGCCGCAACGATGCTGCCCCGCATCGACTTCGACCAATACGTCGATGTGAACGCCCGCGCGTGCCGCCGCTTCTCCGAGCGCGGCGACTTGCGCGAACGCATCGACGCAGACCGACAGCCGCACGTGCGATGCGAGTTCGACGGCCATCGACACCTTGTCCGCGCCGACGAACTCGTTACTGATGTGGATGCTCGCGATGCCCGCCGCTGCGAACGGGTACGCCTCCGACAACTTCTGGCAGCAAACGCCGACCGCACCCGCGTTTATCTGACGTCGCGCGATGGCGCTGGACTTGTGCGCCTTTGCGTGCGGCCGCAAAGCGACGCCGTGACGTGCGGCCAATGAACTCATCTGTGCGAGATTCGAGTCGAACGCGTCGAGATCGAGGACGAGAGAAGGCGTCGAGACTGCGGCGAGCGTGTCGCCGATACGGGCTGCGGTCGGTGGAACGAGCGTCATGGGCGCATCGAGTGAGGTGGCGGAAAGTCATCTTATCGCGTGACACTCCGCTCGCACGCATGCGGCATGCAAAATGCCACATTCATAGTGCCGCATGCAAAGCGGGAAGCTGTCGGGGACTTAAGCCGGGACTTCGGTCTCCAGAATCGCCCCCTCGTCTTTCAGCGCCTGGATACGCTCGGCGTCGAAACCGTATTCATGCAGCAGTTCCGACGTGTGCTGGCCCAGAACCGGTGCTGGACGCGACGACTGAGTAGAAGAATCGGAGAAATGGATCGGCAAGCCGATGCCGCGCATGCGACCCGCAAGCGGATGCTCCGTCTCGACGATCATTCCCCGCGCCAGGGCTTGCTCGTGCGACGACGCCTCGGGAACGCTGAGCACCGGTCCGCTCGGCAAGCCGATTTCGTCGAATGCAGCGAGCCACTCGTCCGTGGTCCGCTCGACGAGGCGTGCGGTGAGAATTTCGACGAGCGCTTCCCGATGCTTGAGCCGTCCGGCATTGGTCTGAAAACGCTCGTCTTCAGCCAATCCGTTTATATTTAGTACTCCCACCAATCTCTCATAGTTTCTCTGGTTGGCCGCCCCGATGTTCACCCATCCATCACGTGTGCGAAAAGCCTGATATGGCGCGCTCGTCGGGTTGGCCGAACCGGCCTTCGGCAGCACCGTCCCGTCCGCGAAGTAGTTGGCGAAGGCCCAGTACATCTGCTGCAACCCCGCTTCGAAGAGCGACGTGTCGACCATCTGCCCCAAGCCGGTGACCTGTTTTCGCGCATACGCCGCGCTGACGCCGAGCGCGGCGAGAATGCCCGCGTTGATGTCCGTGACAGGGGACCCCGCCTTGATCGGCGCCTGCCCCGGCTCGCCGGTCATGCTCATCAACCCACTCATGCCTTGGGCGATGAGGTCGAAGCCGCCTTTGTCGGCCATCGGACCACTGCGCCCATAGCCCGAGATCGCGCAATAGATGAGGCCGGGGTTGACGGCGCGTAGGGCTTCATAGCCCATGCCGAGTTTTTCCATCGTGCCGCGCCGATAGTTCTCAGTGACGACGTCGGCAGTCGCGAGCATCGTCTTGAGCACCTCCTTGCCGCCCTCGGTCTTGAGGTTGAGCGCGATGCCTCGCTTGTTCCGGTTCACGATCATGAACGACGCCGATTCACCGCTCGCGAGAATCGGTGCGAACCGGCGGCAATCGTCGCCGTTCGGGATCTTCTCCACCTTGATGACTTCCGCGCCCATGTCGGCGAGCATCATCCCGCAGATGGGACCTGACATGATGTGCGCCAGTTCGATGACCCGCATCCCCGCTAATGGTCCGTTCCCCTTCCCTGCGGATTCCGCGGCCTGCAACGATGCGTCGTCTGGTATTTGGTATGCCATCTCAACGCCCCTTGAATTCAGGTTTGGTCTTGCTCAAAAACGCCTCGTATCCTGTGCGGAAATCATCCGTGCCGAAACAGGCGAATCCTTCGTCACGTTCATCATCGTTGAGCGGCGTCGGATCCATTACGCGACGGACGAATTGCTTGTGCCAGCGCGCGACGAGCGGCGCACCATCGGCAATGCGGCGCGCGGTCTCATAGGTATGCGATGTCACGTCGCCATCGGGAACGATGCGTGTGACCAGTCCTTTCGCGAGAGCCTCGCTCGCGCCAAAAATTCGTCCTTCGAGCAAGATCTCCAGCGCGACCGCTGGACCCGCCAGCTGGACGAGCCCCTCCATTTCCGCATGCGCCATGACCAGGCCCAGGTTTTTGATCGGCACGCCGAATCGGCTCGACTCGCCGCAGATGCGCAGATCGCACATCGCCGCAATCTCGAGACCGCCTCCGACGCATATGCCGTGAATCATCGCAATCAGCGGGTGACGACAACCCCTCAACGCCGCAAGCGTTCGATGCATGATCGCGCCGTAGGCCCGCGCCTGCTCCACGTTGGACCGGTCGGTGCGAAACTCGGCAATATCGTTGCCGGGCGAGAATGCTTTCTCCCCCGCGCCGCGCAGGACGATGCAGCGCAGCGCATCGTCTCTGGACAGCGCGTCGATGGTCTCGCCCAGCGATTGCCACAAGTACTTGGTCATTGCGTTGAGCTTCTCGGGCCGGTCGATGATGACCGTCGCGATATCGCCGTCGCGCGTCGTCACGATGGATGCTTCCGCCACTTTGCCTCCTGATTGAATATTGCATGCGCTTCGGGCCGCCGACTCACCGCCGGAACGGCCCGCCGGACATGTCACACGAACTTCCTCGCATGCGCTGTCTCATTCTTTTCGTCTTCTACTTCCAGGGTACGGTCGGGGCGCATGGCGAACGAGAGAATGATGCCGGCCGCCATCAGAATCATCGACACCGTGAACGGGAGGTTCCAGTTGCCGGTGCGATCGATGATCCATCCGCCGACGACCGGACTGACGATAGCCGCCAGCGCCGATCCGGAATTCATAATGCCGGCGGCCGTGCCCGAGTGCTTCGGCGCGATATCCATCGGAACCGACCACATAGGGCCGATCGTCATCTCGTTGAAGAAGAACCCAGCCGACAGGCACAGGGCCACGAGCGTGATGGAGAGATTCGACACCAGCATGATCGGAGCAAGCGATAACAGCGTCAGCAGCATGCATACGCCGACCATCATGTTGCGCGCCAGCCGCACGTTCCCGCTTTTGCGCAGGATGCGATCCGTCAGAGAACCGCCGAGCCAGTCACCCAGTACGCCCGCGAAGAACACGCCCGATGCGAACAGCGCGGACTTGCCCAACTGCATGTGATAGTTGTGCAGGAAGTACTGAGGGATCCACCCGAGGAACAGCCAAAGGACCCAGCCATAGCAGAAGTAGACGGCGGTCACGGGCGCCATGCGACCGAGCAACGTGCGCCACGGCACCGCCTTCCGTTCCTTCACGCCTGAGTACGTGGCGAGCGTCTGGCATTCGCTGTCGGTGATGCGGGGATGATCGCGCGGATTGTCGCGGAAGTAGAACACCCACGCGAGCGCCCACAAGAAGCTGATGATCCCGGTAATGACGAAAGCACCGCGCCAGCTCGTCGCGACCATCAGCCATACGATCAGTGGCGGCGCAACTGCATTCCCGATGCGGGATGCTGCATGCGTAATACCTTGTGCGAAACCGCGCTGATCGGCCGGCATCCAGTTCGACATTGCGCGCGTTGCGGTCGGAAAGGTAGCGCCCTCGCCCAGGCCGAGAAGAACGCGAGCGACGATCAGCGAAACGAAGCCGCCAGCCATGCCGGTCAGTACCGTCGCGCCCGCCCAGATAATTGCGCATACCGTGAGCGTTCGGCGCGGCCCGAAGCGGTCGCCCACCCATCCACCGATGATCTGGAACACCAAGTACGGGTATGCAAAAGCGGAGAACACAAAGCCGATCTGTGTATGCGAAAGACCGAGTTCCGCGCCGAACTGACTGGCAGCGGTACTGACGTTCACGCGGTCGATATAAGTGATGAAATACATCGCGCATAGCAGCAATAGAACGCGCGTGGTGGCTCGACGGAACATCATCGTCTCCTTGAGTGGTCGCGTGCGTGAGCCGGCGCATCATGGCGCCTGCCACGACTTACGGAACAGCGTGTTGTTGCTTGGAACGGAAGACTGGCGCGTGTCTATGGCGCTCGTCGGCGTGAACTGCGGATGTGCGGTCTACACGATGGTGTCATGGCTTCGTCTCCGATTCGCGGATCGATAACGTGTCCGCTGTTATGTGTCGATGAATGAATCGTTAAGCTCTGCACTCTGCTCCGTTTCATGCGAGAGCGCGCTCAAGCACGCGCGCCACATGCCACGCTTCGGTCTGTGCGCCATCGCTGATCTGATGCCTGCAACTCGTACCATCCGCCACGATGATGCCGTCTTGCGCGTCGCGTGCCTTACGCACCGCCGGCAAGAGCGACAACTCCGCCATGGCTTGGGATGCTTCGTAATGTTCCGCCTCGTAGCCGAAGCTACCGGCCATGCCACAGCATGACGACTCGATAGTCTTGACGTCCAACTCGGGAATCCATGCAAGCACCGCTTCGACCGGCCGCACGGCGTCGAATGCCTTTTGATGGCAGTGTCCGTGCAGCAGCGCCCTGGGCTTGTCGAGCGCCTTCAGCGCAAGCTCGAAGCGACCGGCGGCACGCTCCCGAACGAGGAACTCCTCAAACAGAAATGATGCTTCGGACACCTTACTAGCCGCATGGCCGTATCCATAACCGAGAAACTCGTCGCGCAATGACAACAGGCAAGAAGGCTCCAGCCCGACTATGGCCACGCCGCGCTGAACATACGGCAGCAGCGTATCGAGCGTGCGGCGCGCTTCGGCTTTCGCTTCCTCGACGAGTCCCGCCGCAAGGAACGTCCGCCCGCAGCAAAGCGGTCGCTCGCCTGCTCTCGTGTTCAGATGCACCGTATAGCCGGCCGCTTGCAACACCCGCTGCGCGGCGCGAGCATTCTCCGGCTCCATGTAGTTGTTGAACGTATCGACGAACAGCAGCACTTCCTTCGTCGCGGATGTGACCGTTTCGGTCGCCGCTGCATCCAGGAAAGGCCTCTTGAATCGGGGGAACGCGCGTTGTGGCGCGAGTCCCAGCTTTGCCTTGAGCCAGCGCGCCGTGCTGGGCAGGTTCCTTTCGAGGGCGTTGCCGAGCCACGGCATGCGGCTCGCAAAAGGCGCGTACCGAGGAAGGTAAGCAACGAGTCTTTCGCGCATACGCAGACCATGACGCGCCGTCCATGCAGAACGCGCTTCGATCTTCATGCGCGCCATATCGACGCCCGTCGGACAGTCGCGCTTGCATCCCTTGCAGGAAACGCAGAGGTCGAGCGCCTCTTTGACGTCCTGACTCGCGAGCCCTTCTCCGGACTCGCCGAGCTGACCGGAGAGCGCAAGGCGCAGCGTGTTCGCGCGGCCTCGCGTGACATGTTGCTCGTCCTTCGTGATGCGGTAACTCGGGCACATGGTCCCCGCATCGAACTTGCGGCAATGCCCGTTGTTATTGCACATCTCGACGGCTTTCGCGAGGCCGCCCGTGAGATCGCCACCCGAGCCGACAACGCCTTCTATGCCCGTCGACGGATCGCGCGTGACGTTCCACGCGGACCAGTCGAGTTGCGTCGTGGTCTCCCGCTCGCGATACGACGGCGGAAATCTGAATAGCGCGGCATCGTCCATCTTCGGCGGCGCGACGATTCGGTCAGGGCTCATCCGGTTATCAGGATCGAAGAGCCGCTTGATGTCCCGAAACGCTTCATTGATGCGGGGCCCGTATTGCCATGCGACCCATTCGCCACGGCAGAGGCCATCGCCATGCTCGCCCGAATAAGCGCCCTTGTATTCGCGCACCATCGCCGCGGCCTCTTCCGCGATGGCGCGCATCTTCGACGCGCCATCGCGACGCATATCGAGAATGGGCCGCACATGCAACGTACCGACGCTTGCATGCGCGTACCACGTGCCCTCCGTGCCGTGCTTTCTGAAGACTTCAGTTAGACGGCTCGTGTATTGCGCCAGATGTTCGAGTGGAACGGCGCAATCCTCGATAAAGGACACTGGTTTGCCATCGCCCTTCATGCTCATCATGATGTTGAGCCCCGCCTTGCGCACTTCCCATAGCGCCTTTTGAGGGCCGGCCTCAGGCATCTGCACGACGGATCCAGGCAAGCCCAGATCGCCCATCAACTCGACCAGCTGCGCGAGCTTCATCAACTGCGTGTCGCGATCGGCGCCTGCGAATTCCACGAGCAGCACCGCTTCCGGATTGCCGACCAGCGCCTTCTCGATGACCGGACGAAACGACGGATTGGACATCGCGAGGTCGATCATCGTGCGATCGACGAGCTCGACTGCAACCGGTCCGAGCTTCACGATGTGCTGTGTCATGTCCATCGCGTCATAGAAGCTCGGGAAATTGACGACGCCGAGCGTCTTATGCGCAGGAATCGGCGAAAGTTTGAGCGTCAATTGCCGGCTGAACGCAAGCGTGCCCTCGGACCCGACCAGCAGGTTTGCGAGGTTGGGCTCACCGTCGCTGAAAGGCAGCGGGCTCTGGCAATCGAAGAGATCGAGGTTGTATCCCGCCACGCGTCTCAGTACCTTTGGAATGCGCTCGCGCAGTTCATCGTGTTCGCGCATTGCAATGCTGCGCACTCCGTCGACGAGGTCGCGCATGCGTGCATCCAGTTGCATCGCTGATAGCCTGGCGAAGCGCGCTTCATGGCCGTCAGCGAGGATCGCGTCGATCGCCTCGACGTTGTGCACCATGATGCCGTATTCCATCGAGCGCGAGCCGCATGAGTTGTTGCCGGCCATGCCGCCTATCGTGCATTGCGCGCTCGTCGATACGTCGACAGGAAACCATAGGCCATGCGGCTTGAGCCAGGCATTCAGATTATCGAGCACGACACCCGGCTCAACGGTCACCGTGCGAGCGTCTTTGTCGAAGTGAACGATATTGTTCAGCCACTTCGTCGTATCGATGACGAGCGCTTCTCCGACGGTCTGTCCGCATTGGCTCGTTCCCGCGCCGCGTGCGAGGACGCTCGCGCCGTGTGCACGCGCGACGTCGAGGGCCACGCGGAGATCTTCCTGATCTCTCGGGACCGCTACGCCGAGCGGCATGATCTGGTAGATGGATGCATCGGTCGCATAGCGCCCGCGCGAGGCGCGGTCGAACAGCACATCACCCTTCAACTCGCGCTGCAAGCGTGCCTGCAGAGGTGTAGGCGCCGAGGCGACCCGCGCTCGCTCGGAGGCGGGCACCAGATGTATCGGCTTGACTAGACGGTCGGTGGTCGAGTTGAGCATCGTCGCGCTATCGCTGAAGGGGCCGTGGACTTTTGAATGCGTAATGCCTAATGCTTCATGCCTAATGCCTAATGCCTAATGCGTAATGCCTAATGCCTGATGCCTAATGCTTCATTCGAAATGCAATTGAACCGGAGGAAGACCGTCGATTGCGCCGATCGCTGCACCGGGTCCGTCGGGAAACGCGATGCCGGTGTAAGAACCTGCTGTGATCGCCACGCCCTTCTCGACGGCCAGGCCGCGGGACACCGCGTGATTGATGGTCCATGCCAGCAGCCGCCGCGGGTCGCCTGCGGGATTCGCGGGTGTCGCGTCGAAGAGCGGCCGGCCGTCGTACGTAAAGGCCATCGTCGGCGATACGAACGGGAACGACTCGTCATATGGCACGCCTTCGCCGAGCACCAACGCGCCGTGATTTTGCAAATCCGCGAGTTGCCAGAGTTTGTCGACATCCGGCCATGCGGCGAAGCGGCTCGCGACGACTTCGATTGCCGAATGAATGCAATCGATAGCTGCCAGCACTTGCGCCTCGTCATACGGACCGCTACCTGCTTCGAAGCGCCGGTTGAACGTGAACGCCACTTCGAGTTCCAGCCCGGCCTTCCCGAAAGCCTGCATCGAAAGGCGCGCGCCCGAGCGATGCACGCCGTCCGCCGGCAGGAGCGCACCCTGAATGAGACCGTCCGTCGATTTGGCGCCGACCTTCCAGCCGCCGATCGCAGTTGCTTGACCCGCATTTGCAGCGCCTGCGCCGAGCGCGCGCAAGGTCGCCTCTTGCACAGCGTAGGCTTCGTCCGCACTGGAAGGTCGCGCGCCTTCGGGCAACGTGTCGAGCTTCGCGCGGTGCGCCTTCGCTTGCACGAAGAGCCGAGCGGCAGCGGCAGCGTCGAACCGGGCGCTCACGCGGCCACCTTCAGATCAGGCTTTGCGATATGGCTCGTCAGATAGCTCATCGCTGCTGCCACGCCGCTGTCTTTTAGCGGCACGCCGGCGAGCTTCAGTCCCATCTCGCAGCCCGTGAGTGCGGCCATCAGCGTGAGATCGTTGCAGTCGCCCAGATGCCCGATGCGGAACATGCGACCCTTCAGCTTGCCCAGGCCCGTGCCGAGCGACATGTCGAAATGTTCGTAAATGAGCTTGCGCACAGAGTCGGCATCGACGCCTTCCGGCATCATCACGCCCGTGAGCACCGGCGAGTAGACGGCGGGATCGGCACATTGAATTTCGAGTCCCCACGCCGTGACTGCGGAACGGCACGCCGCGGCAAGCCGCTGATGTCGCGCGAACACATGGTCGAGTCCTTCCCCGAGAATCATGTCCAGTGCTTCGAGGAGGCCGTAAAGCAGGTTCGTATTGGGCGTGTAAGGCCAATAGCCCTGCTTGTTCATCTCGATGATCTCTTTCCAGTCCCAGAACGCGCGCGGCAGCTTCGCCTCGTTCGATGCTTCCAGCGCCTTCTGCGAGACCGCGTTGAAGCTGATGCCCGGCGGAAGCATCAGGCCTTTCTGCGAGCCCGACACCGTGACGTCGACGCCCCATTCGTCGTGGCGGTAATCGGCGGATGCCAGGCCCGAGATGGTGTCCACGAGGAGCAGCGCGGGATGACCGGCGGCATCCATTGCGCGGCGCACTGCGGCAATGTCGGACGTCACGCCGGTCGACGTCTCGTTGTGAACGACGCAGACGGCCTTGATCGCATGCTGCGTGTCTTCGCGCAGACGCTTTTCGATCATGTCCGGCTGCACGCCGCGACGCCAGCCTTCGATGCCCGGCAACCCGAGAAACTCAGGTCTCAAGCCGAGCTTCTCGGCCATCTTCTTCCAAAGGCTCGCGAAGTGGCCGGTCTCGTACATGAGGACGGCATCGCCCGGACTCAGCGTATTGGAAAGCGCCGCTTCCCACGCGCCCGTTCCCGACGCCGGATAGATCACTACCGGCCGCGTCGTTTTGAAGATCCGCTTGATGCCGTCCAGCACCTTCAGTCCTAGCGCGCCGAACTCCGGGCCGCGATGGTCGATGGTCGGGTAGCTCATTGCACGCAGAATGCGATCCGGTACCGGACTAGGCCCTGGAATCTGCAAGAAGTGACGGCCAGCGGGATGGAAGTCGAGCTTGAGCATCGATGCGCGTCCTTAGGAAATTGAATTTTGCATGCAAAATACTCTAACGCAGCGACTCTCGCCGGCCAAGGATTTATTAGGCCGAATGGCCTAGGGATAACCCGTTGGCGGTTTTCCGGGCTTTCGGTGAGCTAGAATTGCTGAAACGGATTTCGAGGTATTGAATGCAAAACGTGGATCTACCGGAAGCGCGCTTGCCATCCGCCTTGCTGCCCAAGCTGGAACGGCTCCGGCTGCATGACACCGTCGTGGACAACCTGCGCAACTTCATCGTCGAGGGCTTGCTTGCGCCGGGAGTCAAACTCAACGAGCGCAAGCTCTGCGAGACGCTGGGCATTTCGCGCACGCCGCTGCGTGAAGCACTCAAGGTACTGGCGGCTGAAGGGCTGATCGAGATCGCGCCCAATAGAGGCGCCTCCGTCGCGCAGATGAGCGACCTCGAGATTCGGGAGATGTTCGAACTGATGAGCGGGCTCGAAGCGTTCTCCGGCGAACTGGCTTGCGAACGCATCACGCCTGCAGAGATTGCGGACATCAAGGCGCTGCATGAAGAGATGGTTCAATGCCGCGCGCAAAACGATCTTTCCGGCTATTACGCGCGGAACCGGGCCATACACGACAAGATCAACGAGGCCGCGCGAAACACTGCCCTGCGGCAAACCTACGTGTCGATCAATCGTCGTTTGCAGGCGCTGCGGTTTCGCTCCAACTTTCAGACGCCGAAGTGGGATAGCGCCATCCGTGAGCACGAGGAGATGATCGCGGCACTGGAAACGCGCGACGGCTCGCGCATGGCCGCCATCTTGCGTCGCCATCTGCTGGGCAAGCGCGATGCGGTGCTTGCCGAACGCACGCTCACGACGGTCAAGCCTGCTGCGGCGGCAAAGCGCCGTGCGAAAGACGCATGATGAATGCACGTTGAGATAGCTGCCTCACTGCGGAATCGAAGAATGCCCGCAGGGCGACGGTACGTTTTCTCGACGTGATGCAATGGTCGTGTGCGGGGCGCTGATCCCCATGCGTGCGAAGTCCGCAACGCAGCTTTCGTCCTGCTCATTCGGTTATCTTGTATCGCAAGCTCTTGTCGACCTCGATCACTGCCAAAGGCCCATCTCCGGCATTCTTTATTCGGCATTCAGCATGCAATCGACCCAATGTGTCGCTGCCACCGTCATCGAACTGCCTTTCACCCGGCCTTTCGACTGGACTCGCTTGTGCGCCTTCATCGGCGGACGAGCGTCAGCGGGCGTGGAGACGGTCGATGGCGGCGTGTATCGTCGCGCGATCGAATGGCGTGGCGACGATGGAATCGTCGAAGTGACGCCGCATGAGCGCAAGCATCGTCTGGTGGTAACGGTTGAAGGCGATGTTCGTCGGCACGCCGATGAACTTGCGCAGCCGCTTTCGCGCATGTTCGACGTCGGCGCTGATCCGCGTGTCATCGGTCGCTGGCTCGCGCGCGATCCGCTGCTCGCGCCGCTCGTCGAGGCCGCGCCCGGCTTGCGTGTCCCGGGCGCCTGGTCGGGGTTCGAGCTCGTCGTGCGAACCATCGTCGGTCAGCAGGTCAGCGTGAAAGGCGCTTCGACGATCATGGCGCGGATTGTTCAGCGCGCAGGGCGCCGCATCGACGGTCATGCGCATGAAGGCACGGCCTGGCGGTTTCCGACGCCAGCGGAACTCGCGGACGCCGACCTCCGCCAGATCGGCATGCCGGGCAAACGCGTCGAGACCGTGCAGCGGTTCGCGCAAGCCGTGGCAACGGGCGCACTTCCGATCGACACACCGGGAATCGATCGCGAGCACCTGAAACGCGACCTGCTCGCGATGCCCGGCATCGGACCGTGGACCGTCGGCTATGTCGCGATGCGGGCGCTACGCGATCCCGACGCGTGGCCCGATGCCGACCTCGTGCTCATGCAGGCAATCGCGCGGCACGAGCCGTCGCTCACTACATCGTCCCAACAGAGAGCGTATTCGGATCGCTGGCGCCCCTGGCGTGCCTACGCCGCCATGCATCTGTGGAACGGAGTCGCGATGCAAGTGGGGCGCGCCCGAGGCGGGTGATTTTGCATGCCGTCGTTTGTATGCCGCATGCCCGACGTTTGCATACCGAATGCAACTCATGTTTGCGCGGCATTGTTGACCCGTGAAGCGACGACAGCCTCCGGCACTCAGTTCACGACTGCCATGCAGGCGTATAGTCTGCGTGACGCACAACAGGAGAACACCATGAACGACGAGACGTGGCAGTACCAGGTGCGCATTCGCCTCAGTCCGTACTATGCGCAACTGGTTCGCAAAGAACCGGAACATGCGGCGCTGTCATCGCTGAATGCGCTGCTCGGCAAGCACCACGCGGTGCTGAAATGCCAGTTCGACGCTTTCGCTGATTACGTCGCTGAAGCGGAACGCGAAGGCACGCAGCACTATCCGCTCTATCGATGGACGCGCGAAACGATTGAGAATCCCGCAAAAAAAGCGAAGTACCTGGAAGCCTTCACTTTTTACGTGCGTGGCGACGAGCTATACGACAAGACGCTAGCCGATGCGCTCGAGGCCGACCTCTTGCAGCTCAAGGCGAACTTCAACGACGCCATCATCGACGTTAGCAAACTGGATTCGAACCCGGCGCACAATCCGCAACCGGCGTCGTACGGCAAGGATTGACGGAACGTGCGGTTCACGCACGGAGCATCGTGTTGGTTGCCGTATCGGCAAATCAACATCCATGCACGCCGAGCGCATGACGCAGTTGCGCCACGAAGATCTCATATGCGGAGCAATCGTCAACCGACGCGCTGACACTCTTTGCGGGCGAATGATCGGCCAGACACACGCCACCATGATTCACGTGGTCGTCGCAAGACGAAACCGATGACATCGCATGAAACAAGTCTGCGCGGGACATCGCCGCGGCGTTCTCCTATAGTCACCCCATCGCCACACGTAACGTCAAGTGGCTCACTGATCGAGGAGAACTACCGTGAACGACAAATCGACTTCCGCTGGCTCATTCTCCTCGAAGGCAGGCTTGCGCCGGCTGCTGATCGCCGTCGCGACGACGGCGCTCGCGCTCTCGAGCGGTTCCGCGTTCGCGGGCTGGGCGCGCGGCGGCACGGCCTATACCGGCCGCGGCGCCTATAGCGGCGCGCACGTCGGCGCGTGCGGCGGCGGAAGCTGTTTCCATGCGGGCGGCGTCATGAACCCGTGGGGCAGCGTCGCGACGAATTCAGGCACGGTGACGCGCACGGCCCCCGGCCAGTTCTCGAACTCGGGCACGGCCTACGGCCCCTACGGACGGTCCATGCAGCATGCAGGCGACACCACGTGCGCGGGCGCTTCGTGCTCGCATACCGGCAACGTCACCGGCCCGAACGGCAAGACCGCAACCACCGCGGATACCGTGACGCGCAGCGCGCCGGGGCAGTACTCGTCATCGGGCTCGGTAACGGGACCGAACGGGAACACATCCACGCACAGCGCATCCACGACTTGCGCCGGCTACACATGCAACCGCTCGGGCACCATCGACACATCGAACGGCGGCACGGTCGCTCATGCAGGCAGTGCGACGAGCGTCGCGCAGGGCGTCGTTGTCACGTCGAGCACCGTCACGGCCACCACGGGCACGCATAGCACGACGGTCGTGGCAGGCGGCACCGTCACCGGCGGCACCACAGTCGTCGCGGTGCCGCCGCCTTCCTCGACTGTGGTGGTCGCTCCGCCGCCTCCGCCCACGACGGTCGTTGTGGCTGCGCCCCCGCCGCCGCCCCAGCCGGTCGCGGTATATGCCGCGCCCGCGCCGCGTCCCGCCGTCTGGGTTCCGGGTCACTGGGTCGGAACCGTGTGGGTTCCAGCGCATTGGGCCTGAATGCAGAATGCAATCGCGATAAATCGCCCCTGCCGTCGGGTGACCGGCTGGCGGTACACTGCCAGTCAACGCAGCTTTCGAACGGACTCGACATGCGTGAAGG
This sequence comes from Caballeronia sp. AZ10_KS36, assembly GCF_023631105.1. Classification (NCBI taxonomy): domain Bacteria; kingdom Pseudomonadati; phylum Pseudomonadota; class Betaproteobacteria; order Burkholderiales; family Burkholderiaceae; genus Caballeronia; species Caballeronia sp. AZ10_KS36. Next base: position 89,224 of record NZ_JALQDQ010000035.1, read on the forward strand.
CGTTTGCGGTATGCAAAATGCGAAGGCGGCCCGCCGATGACGCGGCCTCGCATGCCACGATCGCACTTCGCCCGCGATCATGCCAGGCGAGTTCTGCACGACCTCACGTGGTCAGTCGGGCCGCTGATCGTCGCATCGGCGCTCGCCATTGCGCTAGTGGTGTGGCTCGTCAATCCCGCGCCGCCGCGATCCATCATCATCACAGCGGGGCCGCCCGATAGCTCGCTGTATCAGATCGCCGGGGAGTACGCGAAAGTGCTGGCACGTAACGGCGTCGCGCTGAAGGTGCTGCCGTCCGACGGCTCGGTGCAAAACGTCGAACGCCTGCTCGACTCGAAGACCCACGTCGATCTCGGACTCGTGCAAGGCGGCATCGCCACGCCGCAGCAAGCGGCCACGTTGATGTCGCTCGGCAGCGTGGCTTACGTGCCGCTGGTCGTGTTCTATCGCGGCAAGGGCCTGACACTGCTCTCGCAACTGGAAGGCAAGCGCGTTGCCATCGGACGCGAAGGCAGCGGCACGCGCACGCTGTCGCTGAAGCTGCTGGAAGCGAACGGCATCACGCCCGGCGGCAGCACGCAACTGCTATCGACCGATGGACTCGATGCTGCCACGCAGCTCGTCAGCAAAGAGGCCGATGCAGTCTTCCTGAGTGGCGATTCCGCGACGCGCACATTGATGCTGCGCCTCTTGAAGGTGCCCGGCATCTCGGTGATGGACTTCAACGAAGCGGACGCCTATACGCGCCTCTTTCCCTATCTCGACGAGATCGAGTTGCCGCCCGGCGTCCTCGATCTCGGCCGGCGCATTCCGCCGCAAGCCGTGCATTTGATCAGCCCGACCGTCGAACTGGTGGCTCGCACGAGCCTGCATCCGGCGTTGTCCGACTTGTTGATCGAAGCGGCGCAGGAAGTGCACGGCAAGGCTGGACTGTTGCAGCGCGCGGGCCAATTCCCGAGCCCGGTCGCGCACGAGTTCCCGATCAGTGAAGACGCGAGCCGCTATTACCGCTCCGGCAAGAGCTTCCTGTATCGCGCGCTGCCGTTCTGGCTGGCGAACCTGGCCGATCGCGCGCTCGTGTTGCTCTTGCCCGTGGCCGTGTTGATCTTTCCGGCGCTTCGCATCGTGCCAGCGTTGTATCGGTGGCGCGTGCGATCGCGCATCTATCGCTATTACGGCGCGCTCATTGCATTGGAGCGCGGCGCGATGCATCTTTCAAGCGATGACGAACGGCGCGCACTGCTTGTCGAACTGGACGACATTGAAGCCTCACTCGATACGCTGAAGCTGCCGCTCGCCTATACGGATGCGCTCTATGTGCTTCGCGAGCACATCGGCTTCGTGCGCTCGCGTTTGAGTACTGCGGGCAGACGAGACAAGCAGACCGTGTGACCGCCGGCCGTGCAGCGCCTGACCACAATCAACGCATCACTTGAAGCCCGCCACCGCGTGCGGAACGTACGGCGCTTCGAGTTGCGCGATCTCTTCGGGCGTCAAGTTCAGAGACAACGCTGCGACTGCATCGCTCACATGATGAGGCTTCGACGCGCCAATGATAGGCGCGGTCACCGGCGCTTTTTGCGCCACCCAGGCCAGCGCGACCTGAGCGCGCGGAACGTTGCGTGCCTTCGCCACGGCCGCCACTGCCTCGACTACCGCACGATCCGCATCATGCGTTTGATAAAGCGTGCTGCCGAACGTATCCGTTTGCTGACGCTCGGAAGTCGCATCCCAATCGCGCGTGAGACGTCCTCGTGCGAGCGGACTCCACGGCAGCACGCCGATGCCCTGATCCGCGCATAGCGGCAACATCTCGCGCTCCTCTTCGCGATAGAGAAGGTTCAAATGATTCTGCATGGTCTTGAACTCAGTCCAGCCATTGGCACGCGACGTATAGAGTGCTTTGCTGAACTGCCATGCATACATCGACGATGCGCCGATATAGCGCGCCTTGCCGGCCTTTACGACGTCGTGCAATGCTTCGAGCGTCTCTTCTATCGGCGTCGTATAGTCCCAGCGATGGATCTGATAGAGATCCACGTAATCGGTCCCGAGCCGTCGCAGGCTGTTGTCGATCTCGTTCATGATCGCCTTGCGCGACAGCCCCGCGCCATTGGCACCAGGCCGCATGCGATTGAAGACCTTGGTCGCGATCACGATGTCATCGCGCGTCGTCATTTCGCGCAACGCGCGTCCGACGATTTCTTCCGACGTCCCATCCGAATAGCTATTCGCAGTGTCGAAGAAATTAATGCCTGCATCGAGCGCCTGTTGAATGATGGGACGGCTTTTTTCTTCGTCCAGCGTCCAGGGATGCGTGCCGCGTTCGGGGATACCGAAGGTCATGCAGCCGAGGCACAGGCGAGACACTTCCAGACCGGTTGTGCCGAGTTTCACGTAGTCCATCGGGACGTTCTCCTTGCAGTCGATTGAGTTTCAATAGATGGCGTCGTCGCTGTGAGAGGCCAAGACACCGACATTAGCGCAGGTTGCAATGCGTTGCTTGCGAGTCAGTCATCGCCGAAAGAAAAGTGCCCGCACGGTGGCGGGCACTCAGAGCTACGCAGATGAGAAACGGTATCGAATCACGACCTCACCGGTTCCCCTTCTTCCATATCCTGCGGGCCCGATATGGTTTCGAGCGCCGTATCGTGATGCAGCAGCAACACCGCCGCCACGCCGATCAGCCCCGCCCCCGACAGACACAGCAGGCCCGCGCCGAAGCCGCCCGTGCTGTCCTTGATCCAGCCCATCACATACGGACCGAAGAAGCCCGCCAGATTGCCGAGCGAGTTGATCGCCGCGATACCGCCCGCAGCCGCCGCGCCGGAAAGAAACGCGGCAGGCAAGGTCCAGATCACCGGCAGGCAGCCGAAGATGCCGAAGCCCGCGATCGACAGCGCAATCATCTTGAGCACCGGATTATCGAGGCCCGCCGACGCTGCGATCCCGCCCGCCGCGACCATGAGCGCGATGGCCACGTGCCAGCGTCTTTCGAGCTTGCGGTCCGAATGACGTCCCCACAGCACCATGCTGATGACACCGACTACATACGGCAGCGATGTCACGAAGCCGGTTTGTACGTTGCTCAGGCCGAACGCCTTGACGATTTGCGGCAGGAAGAAGCTCAAGCCATAGTTGGTTGCATTGGCGCCGAAATAGATCAACGCAATGGCCAGCACTCGACGGTTGAAGAGCGCTTCTTTAACGCTGAACGAATGCACCGCCTCGCGATGCGCGCGCTCGTGCGCCTGGCGGTCCACGAGCCACTGGCGCTCGTCATCGGCGAGCCAGTGCGCGTCCGCAGGCCTGTCCGTCAGATAGAAGTACACGACGAACGCGAGCAGCAGCGCGGGCAAGGCCTCGATCAGATAGAGCCACTGCCAGCCCGCCATGCCATTGATGCCGTCGAGTTGCAGAAGCGCACCGGAGATCGGTCCGCCGATTACCGTGGAAAGCGGGATCGCAGCCATGAAGTATCCCACCACGCGTCCGCGATATTTCGCCGGGAACCAGAGCGTGAGCAGGAAGATGATGCCCGGGAAGAACCCCGCCTCGGCGACGCCCAGCAGAATACGCAGGCCGTAAAACACGTACGCATTGGACAAGCCGGTCGCTTGCGCGATGTGCGGGATATAGGCCATCGCCGCCGCCAGAATGCCCCATGTGAACATGATGCGGGCGATCCACCGCCGAGCGCCGAAGCGTTCGAGCAAGAGATTGGACGGCACTTCGAAAAAGAAGTACGCGATGAAGAAGATGCCCGCGCCGAAGCCGAATTCTTTCGCAGAGAAGCCGAGCGCCTTGTTCATCTGCAATGCAGCAAAGCCGACATTGACGCGATCCAGATAGGCGATGAAGTAACACACGATCAGGAACGGAACGAGCCGTACCATCACGTGCTTCATGGTGCGAGTTTCAAGGTCCATCAATATCTCCTCCGAATGTGCAAGCGGCAGGTCGTTGATTTAGGTTACGACTTGCCAGCCTACTCTTTACGAAGGAAGTACAGAACTGGTGTTTAGCCTGTACTGAGAGAAGGAGTCGCCCACTTCGCAGGGGCGGTCACCGCCTTTTCATGGCATTTATGCGACCGGTAACATACCGGCGTACTCCGGTTCCGGTAATCCTTGCACACCGGGGCGCAAAGCGAAGACGCAACCGTCGTCGTCCGTCGCGTTGACGGCTGGACGAATCGACGTCACGTAGAGCGTCGAGAGATCGCTGCCGCCGAACGCGCACATCGCCGGCTTGACAGCGGGCAAGGCGATGGAGCGGTCGAGCTTGCCCTCCGGGGTGAAGCGCAGCAGGCGGCCCGCATCGTTGGCGCAAGTCCAGTAACAGCCGTCCGCATCGACGGCGGCGCCGTCCGGACGCCCCGCATGGTGGTGCAGATCGGCGAACACGCGGCGATTGTGCGGCGTGCCGGTGGCGACGTCGTAATCGAAGGCCCAGATCAGGCGCCGCGTCGGGTGCGAGTCGGACAGGTACATCGTCGCGCCGTCCGGCGAGAACGCGAGCCCGTTCTGCGTGATGAGACCCTCGACGACCGGCTCGGACAGCACGCCGTCTGCGCCATAGCGATACAGCGCGCCCGCCGGGCTCGCGAGCGACATATCCTGCACCATCGTGCCCGCCCAGAAACGCCCTTGCCGGTCACAGCGCCCATCGTTGAAGCGCATGCCGGGTGCGTCGAAATGGGGCGCAGCAAGCCGAGTAACCCGCGCTTCGCCTGCACTTTCCAGGGTCAACGCGTGCAGCCCGCTTTCCATGCCCGCGACGATCGCGCCCGCAGCATTGAATGCAAAACACGCAATCTGCTCGGGAAGCGTCCAGTCGGCGCGCCGCCCGCTGTCGACTTGCAGCCGCACGATGCGCCGGTCCGGAATGTCGACAAAATACAACGCGCTGTCTTTTGCATGCCAGACCGGACACTCCCCGACCGTCGCGCGCCCGGCCGCCTCCAGCCGCTCGACGCGCGGCGCACCGCTCATCGGCTTCGCTCCATCGGCTCGCCGAGAACGAATGCGCCGCCCTGAAACTGCTGCGCGGGATCGTCGCGGTCGGCCGTCGGCGCGATGACCGGGAAGCGGTCGTTGAATTCGGCGGAGCTGTCTTGCGGATTGAACCCGAGGAAAGCCGCCTTCGTGTTGTCCCACCACTTCACCGGATTGTTGGATGCGCCATACACGACAGTGTGTCCGACGCGATTGGTGAACAGCGAACAGCGCACCAGCTCGATGAAATCCCGGTAACTGAGGTAGGTGACCAGCATGCGCGGATTCTTGGGTTCTTCGAACGAAGAGCCGATGCGCAGGCACACCGTCTCGATGCCGAAGCGGTCGAAGTAGTAACGCGACAGCGACTCGCCGAAGCACTTCGTCACGCCGTAGAGGCTGTCGGGGCGCTGCGGCGCGTCGGCGTCGAGCACTTCAGTCACCGGATGGAAGCCGATCGCGTGATTCGAGCTCGCGAATACGACGCGCTTCACGCCATGACGGCGCGCCGCCTCATAGATGTTGTACGTGCCGCGAATGTTCGCCTCGATCAGGTCGTCGAAAGGCGCTTCCACCGATATGCCGCCGAGATGCACGATCGCGTCCACGCCCTCCACCAAGCCCATGACCGCGTCGCGGTCCGCGAGATCCACCGAGCTGACTTCTTCATGCGCTGCGGCATCGTCGAGCGGGGCGATATCGGATGCGCGCACGACGTCGGCCCACTGTGCAAGCGCGCCGCGCACCTGACGGCCGAGATTGCCGGCCGCCCCGGTCAGCAGCAGGCGCCTGAAGGGTTTCCCCGTTGCGTTGGTCTTGTCCATCGAAACTCCTCTACTAAGATTGAATGCGATGCGGTAAAACGTTTTTCGGCGCGGTCGCGCTGAGCGAACGCCCGTCTGCGCTCAGCCGGTGTTCTGCATGCCGTATTCAAAACGCCATTCTACTTTCCTGTTTTCTGCGACAATCCGGAAAATTGGAAAAACGCACGAAAACGTTACCCGCCATGAAGAAGACCTCTCCGACCATTCGCGATGTTGCCGCCGCAGCGGGCGTGTCGGTCGCGACGGTATCCAAATACATGAATGGCGCGCAGCGCTTTTCCGCGCCCGTGGAAGCGCGGCTCAAAGCCGCAATCGACTCGCTCGGCTACAGGTCCAACCCACTCGCGCGCTCGATGATCACGGGTCGCACGCGCACCATCGGACTGACGATCCTCGACATCAGCAATCCGCACTTCACGAACGTGGTCAAAGGCGCGAATCGCATTGCGCTGAGACACGACTACACGCTGCTGCTCGTCGATATCGACGAGAGCCAGGCGCGCGAGCGTCCGCTCATCGAGGCGTTGGCGCAGCGCGTGGATGGCCTGATCGTCAGCTCGCGCCTCTCCGACGAAGACGCGCGCTGGATGCTCGACCTCGACAAGCCGGTCGTGCTTCTGCGCAATGCCGAGGCCCTGCCCATTCCGAGCGTCGGCATCGACAACCGCCTCGCCTCGCACATGCTCGCGCGGCATCTGCTGAATCTCGGGCATCGGCATATTGCATACCTTGGCTTCGGCCAGGCGCGCATCAATGATGAACGGATTCGCGGCGTGCGCGAATGTCTTCAAAATGCAGGACTCGAACTCGACGTATATGATGCGCATGCCCCCACCTCGCTTGCCGGCGAACATGCGTGCTCGCGCGTCATGCTCGGACCGAAGCGTCCCCAAGCGGTGATCTGCTACAACGACCTGATCGCGCTCGGCTTCATGAAGGAAGCCGCGACACTCGGCATTCGCGTGCCTCAGGACGTCTCGGTCACGGGCATCGACAACGTACCCTACGGCGCATACGCCGCGCCCGGACTCACCACCGTCGATATCCAGAGCGAGAAGATGGGCGAACTCGCGATGCAGAAGCTGATCGACGCGCTCGCGGGCCATCCGGACCCCGGCAACTCCATGTTCGAGCCGCGCTTGATCGTGCGTGAATCGACGGCTCCAGCCGCGACCACGACGACCGATTGACGCGCGACGCATCGTGCCGATGTCGTTCACGATGCGTCGCAAGATGCGCTCAGGCGTCGAGTTTGGCGGGCGCCATTTTCGGCGTCAGCACATGCATGACGGCGAACGCGACGAGGTAAGCCAGCGCGCCGATCGCAAAGAGCGCCCAGTACTGGCCGGTACGCTGCAGAACCTGACCGATCACTTCCGAGAACAGCACGCCGCCGATCGACCCTGCCATTCCGCCGATGCCGACCACGGCACCCACCGCGCGACGCGGGAACAAGTCCGAAGCCGTCGTGAAGAGATTCGCCGACCATCCTTGATGCGCCGCCGCCGCGAGACCGACAATCGCCACGGCGAGCCACAGATCATGGACCTGCGAAACGAATGCAATCGGCAGTACGCAACATGCACAGATCAACATCGCCGTTTTGCGTGCTGCATTCACACTCCAGCCCGCGCGCAGCAGCGCCGACGAAATCCAGCCGCCGCCGATACTGCCCACCGTGGTGATCGCATAGATCACCACGAGCGGCAGGCCGATGTGCTGCATGTCCATGCCGCGCGATTCGTTCAGCCACTTCGGCAGCCAGAACAGATAGAACCACCACACCGGATCGGTCAGGAACTTGCCGATCAGGAAGGCCCACGTTTCGCGCTTGCGGATCAGCACCTTGAAACCGGGCGCGCCCGCCTTCGCATGGCCGGCGTCGGCAGCTTCCGCTTCGTCCTTTTCGTGCGCGAGATCGCCTTCGTGCGCGCGGCTGTCCGGCTGGCGATACATGAAGAACCAGACCACGAGCCATACGAGGCCGATTGCGCCGACGATCACGAACGCCGCGCGCCAGCCCAGCGCCACGGCGAGCGCCGGAATGATGGCGGGCGCGAACACCGCCCCGATATTCGCGCCTGAATTAAAAATGCCAGTGGCGAGCGCGCGCTCGTGGCGCGGAAACCATTCGGCCGTCGTCTTGATCGCCGCCGGAAAGTTGCCGCCCTCGCCGATGCCGAGCAGCGCGCGAACCATCGCGAATCCCATCACCGAACCGACCGCCGCATGCAGCATCGCGGCAAGGCTCCAGACGAACATCGCCAGTGCGTACGACAGGCGGGTGCCGAGCCAGTCGACGATGCGCCCGAAGCACAACAGCCCGACCGCATAGAACGCCGAAAACGCGATGACGATGCGTCCGTACTGAATCTGCGTCCAGCCGATGTCATGCTGAAGCAGGGGCGCGAGCAGACCCAGGATCTGCCGGTCCATGTAGTTGATGACGGTCGCAAAGAAGAGCAACGCACACACGGTCCACCGATACCTGCTGGCGGTGCGTGCGAGGCCGACGACGGCTGTTTGCATGAATGTCTCCGGTACGCGGCGGCGCTCGTCGTGCCGCGTGTCAGTTTGTGAAGGCGACGGGCGCCGTTTGCATGCGTCGAGCTAAAAGGCCGCGCTACGCTTTTCTTGGAAAACGTTTTTCGAAGGATATAGCGACTTCCACCGAGACGCCTACCCCGGGACTTACCCTAACGGACGGCGGCACGCGGTCTAAGGTGACGCCGCGCGACTAAGCGGCGTTAATCGTTTTCTTCGACGTGCGGCTCGGTGGCATTTTGCGTGCGGAATGCCGCACACAGAATGCCCGCGACGAGTACGACCGACAGTGCAAAGCGAAGACCTCGAGACCCAAAAAACCCGATCGACTAAAGCTGCGTCCACTTTTTGCCGATAGATACCGGACACCTTCCCAAGATTTAAGTACTTATGCTCTTTCAACGTCTCGCCCGCATGAATGCCGGGACAAAGTTCGCTGTTCTCGCATGCACGCTCGCCGCCATCGTCGTCGCCTCTTTCACGCTTGCCGTCACGCGTTCCGCGGGCGAGCAAGTCGACGCTCATGCGCTCGCCCGCGTGGAAAGCGACAATCGTTCGATCGTGACGATGATCCGTCTGTACGACTCGGCAGTGAGCGCCGAAGTCGCGCGCTTCATGACCATGTTCTCGCATCGCCTGCCTAACGATTTCACGCTCGACGACACGCAAACCGTCGATGTCGCCGGGGCAGCGACGCCTCGCCTCAGCGCGGGCGATAAACCCCTGAACGGCGACTTCTCCATTCCGGATGCGTTTCTGGAAGAAAGCGGCGCGATCTCGACGATCTTCGCGCGCACCGGCGACGACTTCGTGCGCGTCACCACGTCGCTCAAGAAACAGGACGGGTCGCGCGCCGTGGGTACGATGCTCGATCGCAAAGGCCCCGCGTACGGTCCGGTGCTCGCAGGGAAAAGCTATATCGGCATGGCTGCGCTCTTCGGCAAGCAATACATCACCGAATACAAGCCCGTGAAAGATGCCGCAGGCCGTGTGATCGGCGCGCTGTTCGTGGGCGTCGACGTGACGGCGGAAATGGCCGCGCTCCAGAACGACATCCGCAAGTTGACGGTTGGCGAGAGCGGCTATCACTTCGTCGTCGATGCGTCGAACGGGCCGAACCGCGGCAAGCTGCTCGTGCATCCCGGCAACGAGGGGCAGGCGGCGGACGAGCGCGTTGCACCGTTCGTGCACATGCTCGAGACGCGCGAAGGCCTGCTCGCGTTCGATGGCGCCGACATAGCCGGTGCCGACGCGCATATCCACGGCGGCGCCAAGGAGATCGTCTTTACAACGGTGCCCGAATGGAACTGGATGATCGGCGGCATCGCATATCGCGATGAATTGCTCGCCGGCATTCACGCGAGCCGCAATCGCTTCCTTTTGCTCGGCCTCGTCGTCATCGCCGCGCTCGTCGGCGCGCTGCTGTATGCCGTCTCCAAGCTCGTTGGCGCTCCTATCGACGAAGTGACGCGCGCCTCCGAACGCATCGCGGCGGGCGATCTGACCGTGCGCATCGACACGGCGCGCCAGGACGACATCGGGCGTCTGATGCGCGCGATCGACGGCGTCTCGCAAGGTCTCGCCGGCATCGTCGCGCAAGTGCGAAGCGCATCCGCCGATATGACGGACGGCACCGCGCGCATCGCGTCCGGCAGCAGCGACATCGCCATGCGTATCGCGACGCAGGCGTCGAGCGTCGAGGAGACCGCGGCGAGCATGGAACAGATCACATCGACCGTTCAGCAGAACGCAGCGAACACCGAGCAGGCGGGCACGCTGGTGGCATCCGCATCGGACGCGGCACGCGCGGGCGGCGAAGCCGTGGCGCGCGTCGTCGAGACGATGAGCGAGATCGACGCATCCGCTCGACGCATCGCCGACATCACCGCGACGATCGAAGGCATCGCATTCCAGACGAATATCCTCGCGCTCAACGCGGCCGTCGAGGCGGCGCGTGCCGGCGAACATGGAAAGGGTTTTGCGGTCGTCGCATCGGAAGTGCGGGCGCTGGCCCAGCGCAGTGCCGGCGCGGTCAAGGAAATCGACGCATTGATCTCGGAGTCCGCGAACAAGGTGTCACACGGCTTCAAGATAGCGGAGGAAGCAAGCGGCACCATGCGCGGCATTGTCGATCACGTCGCGCGCGTGAACGCAATCGTCGGCGAGATCGGTGTCGCCTCACGCGAGCAGGCTTGCGGCATCGAGCAGGTGAACATGGCCGTGATGCAGATCGGCGAAGCGACGCAGCAGAACGCGTCGCTCGTTGGCGAAGCAGAACATTCGACCGCCGAGCTGCGCGATCAGGCCGAGCGGCTGGCACACGCAGTCAGCATGTTTCGCGTGTGACGTACGCGTGACTTGAACGCCTCGCCGCAAGCGGCTAACGGATCGCTTGCGGTCCGTTCGACTTCGCTGCTGTACGAATGTCAAGTGAGGCTGCCTTATCCGCCAACATACGTCTCTGCACGCCAGTGCGCAGCCTCGCCGCCATGCAACGTGGCACTGTCCTTGCTCTGACTTTCGTCGATCCATACGCCGCACGAGCTTGACCTACGGAAGGTGACATAGTATTTAAACGACGACCACCCATCCTTCCTTTTGAACGGCTAGGATGCAAGAAGCCCGTGAATGGACGCATCGGCGTGATTCTCAGGCTCATTCGGGGAACCCACCGCAGCAAAGATGCTCTATTGCGTGGCGCGGTTGACAAGATGTGCATCACATCGGGGCATGGGCTTCGATGTATAAGGCATCCACTGGCTCGTCCACTGTCTTTTCGACATGCGACCGGGTCTGCCAGCATCTATAACTAGACATCGCAACCGGCACGTGCCGCTTGTCGGGCGGCATGCCACGCCGAGGTGTGCGATGCGATCGACCACAAGATTCGTCCGGGGAGCGCGGCGTGTCGCGCCACGGCGTCGCCATTGCGGCGGCGCTTCCTTCAACCCGATTTAGACGGAGCGTCCCTATGTCTTTCGAGCGTGTCCCGGTGTCAGACACAAGTCCGCTGCTCACCATCGTGGTTGCAGCCTATAACGTCGAGGGGTACATCGAAGAAGCGCTCGAGTCGCTATTGAGCCAGCCACACATCGACGCGATGCGCATCATCGTCGTAGACGACGGGTCTCACGACGAGACCAATTCCGCAGTCCAACTGATGATCGAACGCGACGGCGGCGCGCATATTCAGCTCGTCCGGCAGCAGAACGCCGGCGTCAGCGCCGCACGCAATCTGGGTCTCGCCGCGGTGACGACCCCATACGTCGGCTTTCTGGATGGCGACGACATTTACCTGAAAGGATTCACCGAGGCCATCATCCCGCGCCTCGCCGAAGGTGAATACGACATGATCGAGTACAACGTGAGCATCATCGACGACGAGGGGCGCCAGTTGGACGAACTCGTTCTGGTGAGCGGAGCGGAGGGCGGCGATCATCCGGTGGATCGTCATGCGCGACTGCATTTCGCCGATACGTTCCATACCTTCGTCTGGGCGCGCGTGTATCGCACGGAACTGTTCAAGACCACGCAGTTTCCTGTCGGCCGCCATTACGAAGACATGGCGCTCATGCCGTCCTTGTATCTGCTCGCGAATCGCATGTATCGCATTGCAGAGCCGCTGATCGGCTATCGGAGACGGTTCGGCAGTATCACGCAGAAAGCCACGCTGCACGATATGCGCGATCTGCAGGTGAATGGCGTAGAGGCGCTCGCGCGCTGCGACGGCGGTGAGATGGACGACTTCTGGCTCGCCGTATTCGATAAAGTCTTTCAGCGTGCCTGCCACGTTTGCGCGCGAGTCGATCGGGCATCGTTTCGCGAGGCTTCGGAAATCCTGTCCGACATGGCGGCCGACCACCGCAACACGCGTGCAAGACTTGCCGAGCGCAATGGACGCACAGTCGTCGAACTCAAGCCTTTCGACCTCAATGTGCGCACCGACCGGTCCATTCACTTTCTGAAGTCGCTCGTGAAGAAGGTGCTGAGGCGCAGCCTCGATCGTCATCAACGGGAGCGGCGGCCGATCAGGAGAGAACGGCTGGGCATGACCGAACGCTCACGCGTCTAAAGCCGCACGAGGGAGCGCGGGCGAGCGTCCCGCGTTTCGCAGTAAACTGCATGCATGGAAAAGTGCCCCTATTGCGAAAGAATCCGCGACGAATGGGACTGTCACGGACAAACATGCCGCACCGCCATCGCGCTTGCGCTGCGCAGGCAGCGCATGGGCTTGCCCATGGTTCCCAAAGTGATACGCAACGAGATCCCGGCCGGCGCGTCGACGGGCGAAGTCATCGCCCAGTTGTCGCGGCAGCGCCTGCGCGCTCGCCGCGCGAACGAAGAGCGCCGCGAGCGCAAGGCCGCCGACGATCTGGACGTCTGAACGTTTGAACGTTTGAACGTCAGCGTGTTTGGCGTTCAGCAGGCGTCGAGCACGGCGCGAAAACCATCGGCGGTAAAAGGCTTCAGGAAATAGCCGTCGAAATGCTCGTGCAGTTCGTTCCTGTGGCGGTCGTCGCCGGTGACCGCCACGACGCATGCAAGCTGGCTCGGTCCTGCCGCCCGCAATCGCCGGCACAGGTCGCGGCCATCGACATCCGGCAAGCCGATGTCGATAAAGATCGTGTCGTAGCGGTTTTCCGCTGCCAGCAGCATCGCCTGATGACCGTCATACGCGACATGCGCAACGTGTCCGAGGGACACGGCGAGGTCTCTGAATGCATCGCAAAGACGGGCGTCATCTTCTACAAACAGGACATACATGGTCGGTCATCCGGAAGGCGTGGGCTCGCGTCGCGCTTGAGGCCGATGCGTCAGGCAAGAGACGCACGCAAAAACCGAGCCATTCTTTTGGCCGTGCAGTGAGGTCGCGAAAGTCGGATAGCCTTATTGAGGCCAGTGACCGAGCGCGGTGCTAATGCTCTAGTGAATTTCGCGGCGAACGAGAAGCTGATGCTTCAGCGCGCGATGCCGAGTGGCATCGAGATAGCCGCGCGCGACCATCGAGTCCAACGCGTCGAGCGTCGTTCGGGAGCCGCAAAGGCGCATGGCCTTCGCATCGGCGTCCAATTCGAATCGCGCCGCCCGCGCGTCGGCACGTGTGCGCCATGCCCTACGTGCAGCGAACAGAACGAGTGCGAAGCATGCACCCGGAACGGACACACGCCACAGCTCCGCGTCCGGCAACGACGCGAACAGGGCGCATGGGACCGCAAAGATCAAGCTCACGCCGAGCAGGGTCGTCATGAAGTCTGCGAGCAACGCGGGGCGCTGAGTCGCATGCGCGACTTCGTGCGCAAGAACGAGACGAAGCGCAGGCTCGGGCAACGCGAGCGTGCGCGAATCGATTTCGATGCGATTGAACAAGGCGTCATAGCACGGCCCGCACGACGTCTCCACGAACCGGACACCAGGTGTCGCGACGCTCAACGCCTGCGCGTAATGCGCGACGAGCCGCGATGCGAGTTGCTCTGTCTTGTCCATGTCGCCACGTCATTCGACTGTGTTATCGCTCGCCGGTGAATCGCTCCTTGATGCTGACATCGGGTTCTTCGTAGAAGATGGCGGCGCGTCAGTCATTTTGAGCGCAATGCCGTGAACGTGCTTGCGACCCTGCCACCTCGCGATGTAATCGACTCATCTCATGCCTCGCTCACTAAAAGCGGCAAATTAAACCGACGCCTGAGAGAGGCCAAGTAATTTTGTTTATTGTGACGTGCGCAAGTACACATGCTTAGCAAAAACGCGTATTGGACCAAAATCCCGAGTCATGGTAAAAATGTATTCGCTCGACATCACGAGCGCATCTTCAACGAAATTCGTCTCTTAGGGTTGGAAAAATGGCAACAGGTACCGTCAAGTGGTTCAACGATGCAAAGGGTTTTGGTTTCATTACGCCGGACGACGGCGGTGAGGACCTGTTTGCACATTTCTCCGAAATCCAGTCCAAGGGTTTCAAGTCGCTTCAGGAAAACCAGAAGGTGAGCTTCGAAGTCAAGCAAGGCCCCAAGGGCAAGCAGGCTTCGACGATTCAGCCGCTGTAAGTCAGTTATAGCAGGCTGCCTCGGCGCACAACGGCCCTTCGGGGCCGTTTGTTTTTTGCACTGTAGATTCTTTCTCCAAGGCGATGACGCCGCCTTATCCGCGTCGCGGCAAAGGAAATAAGTCAGTAGAATTCACGCATCGCATACAAAGCTGCGATCCAAAGCAGCGACATTTCTGGATCTTCATTGGCGTGAATTCGCGAAGCAGCCTAGAAAAGCGCCGTGTCTGGCCACGGTACACCGCTCATGCGTTGCTCATCATGCTCTGGTGTGTGTTCGCTAGCGCACACGGGCAATCGTTTGCACTAAATGCGCGTGCAGCCCGTTTTGTCAGCGCGGTCGTGATGGACGACTTTCACACGGCCCAATCAGGCGGCGGATATCTTTTTTCCTACGACCCTCACGAGACAGATGCCACGCTCAAGATGAAGCTCGCGCGCTGGTTTTCCGGCGTCGATCCCGACGCGATCCGTATGGCTCCTGCCGAGAAGAGAACGCTCTTCGGCTTTTATTGGGCGGCGAGCATGATGTCCGACAAGTCGCCCTGTTTCGACTCCATCGCGCAGGCCGCTTGCAGCGAAGAACTGGGCGCGTGGATGGCGCGCGAAGCGGCCGACGACCCGCGTTTCGTCCGCGCGTATGAATCGGCGGCGAAGGCCCTTGGCTTGCCGCCTTATGCAAGTCCGCTTGAATGAGCGGCGCGCTCGGCTGATCCCCGTGCGGCGTTTCATCGGCATGGTCGCGGGCCCACGCGATCTTCGCCGCCACGCTCGCGAGCACGGATAACGCGCCAATCGTTTCCAACAGAGCGGCGATCATGATGTTTCATCGATGGGAAAGCATCGGCCCATACGTTCGCACGAAGAACGCGATGGTGATGCCTGCGCTCAGAAGCAGCGTTCCGGCCCGGATCGCGCCAGGCGGCGCGCGGCGTCCCAACTGCGCGCCGCTGTATCCGCCCGCGATGGCCGCGACGAGCATCGCGACGGTCTCCGGCCAGCGTACCGCATGCGCCAGCGCGAACGTCACCACCGCGACCGAGTTCGCTGCGCTGACGAGCAACGTACGCGGCGCGTTCAGGCTCTTGAGATCGCGCGCGTCGAGCAAGCCCCAGACGGCCATCATCATGATGCCGACCGCTCCGCCGAAATAGCCGCCATAGACGCCGAGCGCCAGCTGAATCGCGAGGACCGACGGCGCGCCGATGCGCCACCGTCGCCGCAACGCTTCGCCCATCGTGCGGCCGAACGCGAGCGCGAGACTCGCGCAGAGCATGAGCCACGGCAACAGGAACGAGAACGTGGATGACGACGTGCGGAGCAACAGCCCCGCGCCGATCAGCCCGCCGATCACGGTGATGAAAAGCATCGCGCGAAGCGACACGGGGCCGACCGGACTCAAGCCGTCGCGGTACGCCCACGCGCTGACCACGCCGCCGGGAAAGAGCGCCACGGTCGACGAAGCGTTCGCCTGGACCGGGGGCAAGCCCGCTGCAATGAGCGCGGGCAGGCTCACGAACGAGCCGCCGCCCGCGAGCGCGTTCATCGCGCCCGCGAGGAAACCCGCGCCTGTCACAACGATAAGAGGTTCCATGCGGCAGATCGTAGCGGGCAGCCTGCGCGCTTACAATCTGGCAATTCCAATGCGAGGCTTCGGCGCGACCGAAGGCACGGCATGCGCTTCGATCTCACCGACATGCGGCTTTTTCTGACCGTGCTGGAGCGCGGCAGCATCACGGCGGGCGCGCAGGCCATGCATCTTGCGCTGGCATCGGCGAGTGAACGCATCGCGGGCATGGAAGCCGCGCTTGGCGCACCGCTTCTTGAACGCAATCGCCGGGGCGTACACGCGACCGCCGCAGGCGAAGCGTTCGTACGGCATGCACGCATGATTCTGGCTCAGGTCGAACAGATGAAGGGCGACCTGCGACATTACGCGACCGGTCTCAAAGGCCGCATCAAGCTGCTGTCGAATACGGCTGCCCTCGCCGCCTTCTTGCCGATGCAACTCGCGCGCTTTCTCGCGGCGCATCCCGATCTCTCCATCGATCTGGACGAAAGGCCGAGTGTCGATATCGTGCAGGCACTCGCCGAAGGCCGCGCGGACCTGGGCATCGTGGCCGATATCACCGACCTTGCCAGCCTGCAGACGCATGTGATCGCGCAGGATCAGCTCGTCGTGGTCGCGCACTTCACGCACCGCGTCGCGCAGCAGTCCGCTGCATCGTTCGCGGATATCGTGAGCGAAGCGTACGTCGGACTCGCGGATGCCGCGCTGGAGATGCATCTGGCCGAACGCGCGTCGCGGCTCGGCAAGCAACTGGACTACCGCATTCACATGCGCAGCCTCGACAACGTGGGCATGCTGGTCGAAGCGGGCATCGGCATCGCGATTCTGTCGGACGTGTCGGCGCAGGCGCTGCGGCGGCCCGGTCTCGCGATCGTGCCGCTATCGGAGCCGTGGGCCGCGCGCCGCCTGCTGCTTTGCGCCCGCGCTTTCGATGCGCTGACGCCTCATGCGAGTCTGCTCGCGCGTCAACTGATCGAGGCTGCGGCCTAGAACGCCCGCCCGACGATCAGCGGATCGACCGGACCGATTGTCCTGATATCGCGATTCGCATACGGCAGCCGATGCAGCACATAGCGCATGGCATTGAGGCGCGCGCGCTTCTTGCAATCGGAACGCACGACGGTCCACGGCGTATCGGCGGTATCGGTGTGCGCGAACATGGCTTCCTTCGCGGCGGTGTAGTCGTCCCACTTGTCGAGTGAAGCAAGGTCCACGGGACTGAGCTTCCATTGCTTGAGCGGATGCACTTCGCGCTCCTTGAAACGGCGGCGCTGCTCCGCGCGGCTCACGGAGAACCAGAACTTGATGATATGCACGCCGCTTTGCGTCAGGTGCCGCTCGAACGCCGGCACCTGCTGCATGAACGCGTCGTACTCCTGATTCGTGCAGAAGCCCATCACGCGCTCGACGCCCGCGCGGTTGTACCACGAACGGTCGAACAGCACGATCTCGCCGGCAGTGGGAAGGTGTTCGACGTAACGCTGGAAATACCATTGCCCTCGTTCGCGTTCCGAAGGCTTCTCGAGCGCCACGACGCGCGCGCCGCGCGGATTCAGATGCTCCATGAAGCGTTTGATGGCACCGCCTTTGCCTGCGGCATCGCGCCCTTCGAACAGTATCACGACGCGTTGACCCGTCTCTTTCACCCACGCCTGCAGTTTCAGCAACTCGACCTGCAGCCGGTACTTCTGCTTCTCGTACGCCTGGCGCGACATCAGATGCTTGTACGGATATTCTCCGTGACGCCAGCCGGCCGACAGTTCCTCGTCCTGACGCTGCCTGCGCGATGCCGGCGCTCCCACGAGCGATGTGGCCTCGAAGAGATAGGCGCGCAAGGTGGCCGCTTCGTCCGGAGACAGGCCGCCTATGATGGCCTTCAGCGTGTCGATGCGCGTTTCGGTGCTTTCGCTGTTCGAGGCGGCATATGCGAGCACGTCCGCCATGCCGCTCGTGATGAGTTCATTGGCTGCATCCACTGCGTCCTGCGTTTCCTGCCTCAAGATGGCCTCGGACGCTTCGGCGACGCTCACGTCGCCGTCCTGTTCCTGCGGGTTGCGTCGAGAAGTCGGGCCTTCGGGGGTCCCGGTTGGTCTTGCGTTTTTCAAAGTCCTTTTCTCCCTAAGGCCGCATGGTATGCGGCAGCGCGTACGCAAGCCGTCTCGTCAAACCGCTTCGGCGGCCTTGCGCAATACGACGTACAGCTTGTCTTTCAGCCGCAGCTTTTCCTTCTTCAACGCTTCGACGGCGAAGGGATCGGCCGGCGTGACGCCGCTCTCCATGTTGCGGATTTCATGATCGAGCGCATTGTGCCGCTCAAAGAGCTTCGAGAAGTGCGCGTCTTCAGTCTTGAGCCAGGATATCAGGTCACGGTATTCGGGAAACATGCGATGCTCCAATGCGGTTTTAACGAGGGCGTTGCTCAACACTACGTAGTACATCTTACCGATTCGCGACCGCGTTTCGCCCTTCACCGCCTGCTTCAATGCTGCGTGATTTCGCCGCATCGTAAAGCGGCAGCGAAGCGCCGCACGCGAGCCGTAGGCGAAAACCCCTCTGCCCGCCTACCCGTGCGCCGCGCACAATAGTCGTTCGGGGACGTCGCGTTCCCGCAGGGAGCCATCATGAAGACAACCCTTACCTCCGTCGTCGCGTTAGCGATCGGCGCCGGCGGCCTCGCTTTCGCCACCGTATCGCAAGCCGACAATTCCGCTGCCCACAAGCTCGGGCAGATCGGCGTCATCAATCAAACGCTTCAGCCCAAACCGACGAAATCGGCGCCTGCCTATTCGAACTCGAACTCGAACTCGACCTCCACCGGAAGCACTTACGGAAACACGGCGAACGGCGTGAACAGCCAGAACCCGTCGAATGCTGCGGCCAACACGGGCGCCGCCGCTCGCGCAGGCGCAGCAGCGGGCAGCGGCAAATAAAGCAGACTGGCTCCGTCGCGCGCGATGCGCGCAGCCCTGTCCGCATCGGCATAGAGGCGACCGACAGGCCCGGCTGAACGACATCAGAGTCGATCAGTAAAACCGCCCGGCTCCGAAAACGCCGCCCCGCCATGCGCCGCGCGCCTCACGCAAGAATCGCACGATCGTTCTCGCATGAAACGAACGGTTGTCCCGCAAATTCTGCTGAAGCTTTCTTAATCGTTTCAGTCGGAGCCATTCAAATAATCAAAATCAGGTTATCGTTTGCGCGGCTTTTTCGCTCGGCGATGTCGAAGGCATACTGTAGGTACATACAAATAAATGCTGAGAGAAAGCCATGTACGGGGAACCGAGAACACTTTACTTCGCAGGCCGCACGGCGTCGGACGATCTGACCGAACGACTGCATGCGCGTGGCTGGGCGATCGAATACGTAACGCCTGCGAAGCCGCCTAAAGCCGCGAAGCATGACAAGCGCGCGGCGGCAGGCATCATCGATCTGACGAGCCGTGGCTATGCCGAGGACACGGCCGCGCTCGTCGGATTGCTTTCGAGCCAACGCATCGGCTGGGTCGCGACCGTCGATCCGGATCATGCGGAAAACCCCGATATTTCCCGCGTCATTCGCGATTACTGCTTCGACTACGTGACGATGCCGTCGGCATCCGACCGCATCGTCGATGCGGTGGGCCATGCATACGGCATGGTCTCGCTGCACGACGCCGCCTCCAACGATGCCTATAAGACCGATGGCCAGGAAGTCGGCATGGTCGGCACCTGCGAAGCGATGCAGGCTTTGTATCGCTCCATTCGAAAGGTCGCCATGACCGATGCGCCGGTCTTCATCTCGGGCGAATCGGGCACCGGCAAGGAACTGACGGCGCTTGCCATTCACGCGCGTTCGGCGCGGCGCGACCAGCCGTTCGTTGCGATCAACTGCGGCGCGATTCCGCCGCATCTCTTGCAGTCCGAGCTCTTCGGCTACGAACGCGGCGCGTTCACCGGCGCGAACCAGCGCAAGATCGGCCGCGTCGAAGCGGCGGATGGCGGCACGCTCTTTCTGGATGAAATCGGCGATCTGCCGCTCGAAAGTCAGGCGAGCCTGCTGCGCTTTCTTCAGGAACGCAAGATCGAGCGCCTTGGCGGGCAGACGTCGACGGCGGTGGACGTGCGCATCATTTCGGCCACGCACGTCGACATGCAAACCGCGATGCTCGAAGGACGCTTCCGCGCGGACCTGTATCACCGTCTATGCGTCTTGCAGATCGACGAGCCGCCGTTGCGCGTGCGCGGCAAGGACATCGAACTGCTCGCCAACCATATGCTCGAACGCTTCAGGCGCGATGCGAGCCGCCGCTTGCGCGGGTTCTCGCCCTGCGCCATTGCCGCGCTTCACAACTACGCGTGGCCCGGCAACGTGCGTGAACTCATCAATCGCGTGAGGCGCGCCATCGTCATGAGCGAAGGGCGGCAGATTTTCGCGAGCGATCTCGAACTCGGCGACTATGTGGAAGCCGCGCCGACCACGCTTGCGCAGGCGCGCGAAGCGGCGGAGCGGCAGGCCATCGAAGTGGCGCTGTTGCGGCATCGCGGACGCCTCGGCGAAGCGGCCGACGAACTCGGCATCTCGCGCGTCACGCTGTATCGTCTGCTCACGGCCTATGGGCTGCGCGCGAAAGAAGAGCGCACGTTGCAGGTATCGAGCGCTTAAAGCCGCACGGCGACGCGCGTCTTCAGAAGGGCAGCGCGGCGTCCTGCCGCAGAAAGCGGAGGATGCGGCTCACCACGGTTCGCGCCTGCTCCTGCTGCACCCAATGCCCCGCGCCTTCGATAAAGTGCGCCGCGCGAAAATTCGTGCACGCGTACTGACGCATGGCTTCGAAATCGCCCGGTCGCTGATAGCAGCCCCAGTCGCTGCTTCCCGCGATGAAACACGCAGGCACGTCGATCGTGCGCCCTGCCCATAGGCGCAAGCGCGCGCTCTCGCCTGCGTCGTTGCTCGCGCGATACCAGTTCAATCCGCCCTGAAATCCCGTTCGCGCGAATTCGCTCGCATAAACGTGCAGTTCGGCGTCGTCGAGCCACGCGCACGATGCAACTTCTTCCGCGGACGGCATGGCTTGCGCGACGGTCTGCGGCATGGTCTTGTCCGCGTCCATCACGTAATAAGCGGGCAGCAAAGCGAGTTCTTCGGCAACGGGCGCGACAAGCGGATGCGGCCTGTTGCCGGACCAGTCCGCGCTCTTGACATGCCAATATGCGCGCAGAAAATCGGCAAGCCCTTGCGGCGCGTGCCGCATATCGTCGTTGGCCTGCGGCTCCGTGAAGTAGCGTTGATAGTGCTTTCGCGGCGGATCGAGCGAGGCCAGTTCGTTCATGGCATCGGTCATCGTAGGCGAGGCGGGTTCGGCGAACGCGAAGCGAGGCGGTCCTGCAAACGGCGCGCTCATCATCACCACGGAGCGGAAGACGTCGGGCCTCGTCAGCGCGCACCAGGCCGCCACGGGCGAGCCGAAATCGTGCCCGACGACAGCGGCAACCGACCGATGCCCCAGCGCGAAAACGAGGCCCAGTATGTCGAGGACGAGGTTCGGCATCGCGTAATCGGCGAGATCGGCGTCGAAGCGCGTGTCCGCCCCGCCGGTTCTGCCGTAGCCGCGCTGGTCCGGCGCGATGACGTGATAGCCGGCATCCGCAAGCGGCTTCATGACCTTGCGCCAGCTATAGGCCAGTTCGGGAAAGCCGTGCAGCAACACGATGCACGGCGCGTCCGGCGTCTCATACCCCGCTTCCAGCATATGCATCGACAGGCCGTTGCCGTTGTCGACCATGCGCGCGCGCACGCCGTCGGGCAAGGGCACATCCGGCAGCGTTTCACTCATGCGCGGCTCCTTTCTGCGAGAGCCCACATGATGCCATTTCCAGCAAGCGCCGAGGCGCTGCACGCTTTAACATGGCGGGTTATGAGGCGGCTATCGACGCTCGCCTCGACGCCTTACGTCTACTTCCGGGATTCTTCAGCCATGACAACCTCTACTTCCCGCCGCCGCGCCGCCTTTCGCGAACTCGTGAATGCCCGCCGTGGTCTGCTCCTGCCCGGCGCATTCAACGCGATGAGCGCGAGCCTCATCGCGGACCTCGGCTTCGAGGCGATCTACATCACGGGCGCGGGCGTCACCAACATGTCCCTCGGCTTGCCGGACCTCGCATTCATGGGACTCGCGGAGATCGCGGAGCATACGAATCGCATTCGCGATGCAGTGGACTTGCCGCTCGTCGTCGATGCGGACACGGGCTTCGGCAACGCGCTCAACGTGCGCCATACCGTAAGGACGCTCGAGCGCGCCGGCGCCGATGCGATCCAGCTGGAAGATCAGGTCATGCCGAAGAAATGCGGCCACTTCTCGGGCAAGAGCGTCATCTCGACGAGCGAGATGCTCGGCAAGATACGCGCCGCCGTGGATGCGCGCGAGGACGAGAACCTGCAGATCATCGCGCGCACGGACGCCTGCGCGGTGCATGGCTTCGATGCCGCGATAGAACGCGCGAATCAGTTCGTCGAGGCTGGCGCCGATATTCTCTTTATCGAAGCGATCGAAACGCAAGAGCAGATCGCATCCTTAACCCGGCTCGTCGCCGCGCCGCAACTCATCAATATCGTGATCGGCGGCAAGACGCCGGTCACGGGCCGCGACGAGTTGCAGAACCTCGGCTTCAGTCTCGTGCTCTATGCGAACGCCGCGTTGCAGAGCGCGGTGCGCGGCATGCAGACGGCGCTGACCGCGCTGAAGCAGCAAGGCAAGCTGGATGAAGATCCGGCTGTAGTCGCGCCGTTCTCCGAGCGTCAACGGCTCGTGAAAAAGCCCCTTTTCGACGAACTGGACCGCAAGTACGCGGCGGAATGAATCGTCGCGGGCATGTCCGCAGATAGAACGATCGCGACGACACGCAAGGCATGAGCCGATTCTTTGCTATGCTCGCCTACGCAAGAATGCATGCGTCGCAGACGGGTTGCAGACGCGTTGCATTCGCCTCATGGCGCATGGCGCTCAACGAAAATCAGGAGATTGCAGATGGCAAAAGGCTATTGGGTCAGCGCATACCGCAAGATTACGAAGCCCGATCAGGTTGCTGAGTATTCGAAGCTCGCAACGGTCGCGATTCAGGAAGGCGGCGGCCGCGCGCTGGTTCGCGGCGTAGCGTCGACGGTGCACGGCGCGGGCATTGCGGAACGCACGGTGCTCGTCGAATTCGACTCGCTCGATCAGGCGCTCGCCACGTTCAACGGCGAGAAGTACCAGGAAGCGCTGAGAGTGCTGGGCGATGCATGCGAACGCGACTTCCGCGTCGTCGAAGGCATCGCGTAAAACACGGTGAGCCGATGGCGGCGTGCTCGCGCCGCCATCGCATGCTCACGCGTTCACTGACCCGGCGCGTAAAGATCGAGCAGGCGCAAGGTCACGCCATTGGTCCATCCGAAGCCGTCCTGTAGCGGATATTCCCCGCCCCCGCCACCGCCTGTCCCCGCCCCTTCCACGACATACTTCTCGACGAGCTTTTGCTGCGTCGCATACACATGGTTCACGTCGGCGAGAAAGCGCGTGCCGATTTGCTGCGCGAGATCGCCGCGGCCATAGCGTCGCAAACCGTCGACCGCTATCCAGTGCAGCGGCGCCCAGCCGTTCGGGGCATCCCATTGTTGAGCCGTATTGAAGGTCGTCGTCGTCAGGCCGCCCGGTTTCAGCAATAGCGTTTCCACCGTGCGCGCCGTGGCGTGCGCGCGCTCGGGCCACGCCGCCCCTGCGAACAAGGGATAAAGCATCGCCGCCGACGGGTTGTTGCGCGGCTGACCGAGCTGCCAGTCGTAGTCGCCGTAATAGCCGTTGTTATTCCACAGATACCGGTTGATGCCGATGGCACGCTTTGCCGCCTTGCCGACGAACTCCGCGACACAACCGAAGTCGCGCGCTTCGCCGCAACCGCGCGCAATGGTCGTCTCCAGATGGAACATCAGGCTATTGAGATCCACCGGAATGATGGACGTTGTGCGGATGGTGGCAAGCGTCTGGTTGTCGCCGAACCATCGCGAACTGAAGTCCCAGCCGCTTTCCGCTGCCGCGCGCAGATCGCGATACACCTCGTTCGCGGGACGGTTCGTCACGAGCCGGGCAGTCTCGACGTCCTCCAGATACGACTCGTCGCGCGGCGTGTCGCGTTCGTCCCAATAGCGGTTGAGCACGGTGCGATCGGGCAGCATCACGACATTGCGCACCGCCTCGCCGGGTTGGAGCGAATGCGCGCCCTGCATCCAGTAGTGATATTCGCGCCGCATTTGCGGCAGATACTTCTGATACACGCGTCCGCCTTCCTTATGCGCGGCAAGCTCCACCATGTACGAGAAGAACGGCGGCTGCGAACGGCTGACATAGTACGTGCGATTGCCGTTCGGAATATGGCCGATGGTATCGATCAGATACGCGAAGTTGTCGAGCATGTTATCGACGAGATCTTCGCGACCGGCTTCCTGAAGCCCCAGCATCGTGAAATAGGTGTCCCAGTAGTAGCCTTCACGAAAGCGTCCGCCTGGCACGACGTACGGCTTCGGCATGGGAATCAGCGTGCTGTATGGCGGCACGGTCGCGGAGTTGCGCGTGAGTTGCGGCCAGAGCCAGTCGATATGCTCGCGCAGGGTCTGGTTAGGCGGCGGCGTGATGACCTGATCGGTCGGCGGCGTGAAGTACTGCGCGACGAATGCGGAAAGACTGAAGCCCGGGACGATACGCTGTTGCGCATAGAGCTGATTGATTTGCGCCGGGTCGATCTTGGGCGTCGCATCGACAAAGGTCTTCTGGTCCGGATAAATCTTCTGCGTTTGCACTGCGGTGAAAAGCTCGCCATAGAGTTCGCTAGGCGGTGGCGGCACGACATAGCTGCTCTGGGCATCGGCATAAGCGACGCTCGCCGCGCCGAGCAACGCCCATGCGCCGAACAGGCGGCGCGCGTTCAACGAATGGTGCTGCGACGCGTCATGCGTCATGCGATATCGCGACAGTACGATCATGTTCACTCCTTCGAAGGGTGATGAACCGGACTGGTCTCGCTCGTGCCGCTTGTTTTAACGGAAGCTGCAGCAGGGCGAAGCATCGCATGCACGGCACCGTCGTTGCAACCGGCGGTGCGGCCGAATTGAAAGCGCGCCTAGCGCACGCCGAACTTCCACACGGTCACTTCGTGATACTCGTCGCCCGGCCTGAGTTCGGTGGACGGGAACGAGGGATGGTTGGGCGAATCAGGAAAGTGCTCGGCCTCGAGTGCGAACGCGTCCGTCTGACGGTAAGCATTGCCCGATACGCCGACCGCACTGCCGTTCAGCCCGTTGGCGGTGTAGAACTGCAAGCCCGGTTGCGTCGTATAGAGATCGAGCACGCGCCCGCTCGCCGGATCGTAGGCACGCGCGGCAAACGAAGGCTCGCCTTCATGCTGGCTGCTCTTGTTCAGCTTGAAGTTGTTGTCATAACCGCGTGCGTAGCGCAGTTGCGGGAAGGCCGAACGCAAACGCGCGCCGATAGGCGTCAGCGCGCGCAGATCGAGCGGCGTGCCTTCCACGGACGCGACTTCGCCCGTTGGAATCGAATCCGCGCGGGTCGGCGTATAGCTTGATGCTGCAATCATGATGAGCTGATTCTCGACGCTGCCGCTGCCCTCGCCCGCTAGATTGAAATAGCTATGGTTCGTGAGATTCACGACTGTCGGCTTATCCGTTTTGGCGCGATAGTCGATACGCACTTCGTTGTCGTCGGTGAGCGTGTAGGTCACGTCGACCGTGAGCGTGCCAGGAAAACCGTTCTCGTTGTCCGGGCTCACGTAACGCAGTTGCACACCCGCGCCGCTTGCGTTCTGAAACGTGCGCACGACCGTCCATACCTTCTCGTCGAAGCTGTGCGGACCGCCATGCAGCGTATTGGGCGGATCGTTGACCGGCAACTGATACGTGTGTCCGTCGAGCGTGAAACGCCCTTGCGCGATGCGGTTCGCATAGCGGCCGATCAGGCTGCCGAAGTGAATATCGCCGTTGTATCGCTCATAATCGGCAAGCGATGCGAAGCCGAGCACGATGTCCGCGCGCCGCCCGCGCCGGTCCGGCACATCGATTCGTGTCACGATGCCGCCATAGGTGATGCAGCTCATCGAAACGCCGCGCGTATTCGACAGCGTGTATTGAACGACCGGCTGACCTTGCTGCGTCGCGCCATACGGTGAAGATGTGATGGTCACCGCATTCGACATGAACGGAAAAGCGGCGGCGCATAGCGCGGCAACGCTGCGGGAAATCTGTTTCATCGGATCAGGACGTGGGATGGGTCGGGGTGGTTAGGCAAACATACGACGAAGCATCGGCCATACCCGCGTGGATGCGCTCCAGGTTAGCGGGCACGTTCGATGCAACCGGTCCGGGATGCACTGACCATTCACATGACCGAAGGAACGCACCATGACACAAGAGAGCGAACGTTCGACTCCGCCTAAGCAAACGCCTAACGACGCGACCGCAGCGGACCGCCGCCTAAGCGACGAGCAGAAGCAAAACCTGACTAACGAGCCCGCGCCGCCGACGGGCGCCGGCAAGCCGCTGCCCGAACCGAACGACGTCGGCGAGGATGGCTAAGTAACTGGCAATGCGCAGGCCCGGCGCAGCGCTCGGCCTGCCCGCCGCACATTGACGCTCGTACAATGATGGAAGCAACGACACAACCGACACTGCGCTGCGCCCGGCGATAGGACACGTCGCCGTTCACCGAAGCAAGGACGCTCATGCACGATCCTGCTCACTTCCTGCCGTCGTTCGTGTGGCGCGCGGCGCGCGACGGGACCATTCAGTATGCCAATCCGTGGGCCTCCCGCTATCTCGGCATACCGTCCGACGATTTGGCCGGCCAACATTGGCAAGCTTTTGTTCACCCCGACGACGAACGTACGGTGCTCGACGCGCTGAGGCAAATGCGCGACGGCGTGCTGCTTCGCAATGTCGATGTCCGTCTTTTGCGCGCGGACGGCGCGTTTCGCTGGCATACGCTCCACTTGCAGGCACGCCGCAACGAGGATGGAAAAATCGGCGATACGGTAGGTGTCGCGATCGACATTCACGAATGCCGACACGCCTGGGAACTGTACGAAGCAAGCGAGCGGCGTCTGCAAGCCGCCTTCGCGGGCGCGCGCATGGGCGCGTGGGAATGGGACATGAAAATGCGCGTCGTGCGCATGACGGCGCAGCTCGCGGACCTTTATTCTTTTCCGCCCGGCACCGAATCGGTCATGCTCTCGGAGATATGGGACCGCGTGGCGCCCGATTACCGCGAGCCCTTTCAACGCAAGCTCGCCGATGCGCTGCGCTATGGCGGCCCGTTCGAATTCGACTTCATGCTGGACTGCCGTCGCGATGGCAACCCCGGCTCGCGACGCTGGCTGCGCATGCGCGGCAATCCGGAATTCGACGCGCAAGGCGTGCTGACGCGCGTGCACGGCGTGAGCTTCGACATCAGTCAGCAACGTGCCGACATGGAGCGTTTGAGCCTGAGCGAACGCCGTTATCGCGCGCTCGTCGAATCGACCGGGGCGCTCGTCTGGTCCGCCGATGCGAACGGCGAAATTCGGCCTTCGGGCGGCGAATGGGAGATGTTCACCGGCGAGCGGCGCGACCGGCTCTCGCGCTGGGGCTGGCTCGACTTCATTCATCCGGACGACCGCGAGCGCACGCATCAAGCATGGCTGGAAGCGTTGCATCAGGGCGGCCCGCGCACGCTTACCTTCCGCATGTATCGCCGCGATGGTTCGTATCGCATGGTGCAGGCACACGCCGCCCCGCTCTACGACGAGCACGGCAAGTTGCAGGAATGGTTCGGCACGACAACGGATGTCACGGCGCAATACGAAGCGCAAGCGGCGATCGAAGCGCGCAGCCTGCGCCTCACGGTTGCCATGCAGGCGGCGAAGATTCACATCGTCTCGCTGGAACTGGCGAACTGGACCATGTTGTTTGAAACGAGCGTCGAGCACCGGCCCGATCAGGTCGAGACGCTCACCTACGAAGCGGCGCTGGCACGCATTCATCCCGACGATGCCCCCGCTCTCGACCGCTATGTCCGACGCCTCGCGTCCGGCGACGATCCTCACGAGCAATTCGAGTTTCGCGTGCAGAACATGCACGGCGAACAGTGGATGCAGGGCAGCGCGTTGCTTCAGCGCAGCAAGGACGGCAAGCCGCTGCGGATCATCGGCAGCCTGATCGACATCACCGACCGCAAGCAGATGGAACTGGTCCTGCGTGAGTCGGGCCGTCGCAAGGACGAATTTCTCGCCATGCTCGCGCATGAGTTGCGCAATCCGCTCGCGCCGCTGCGCACGGCTATCGCGCTGCTGCAAAAGGACGAAGACTTGTCCCCGCAGACCAACGACCTCGTCGAACTGATGAACAGGCAAGTCGAGCACATGACGCGCATCGTCGATGATCTGCTCGAAGTGTCGCGCATCACGCAGGGCCGCATTGCGTTGCAGCGCGAGCCGGTGTTGGTCGGGACCGCCGTTTATCATGCGGTGGAAGCCATCGCGAACATGGTCGAATCGCGCGGCCAGCACATACAGGTCGATGTCCCCGATGCAACGACATGGGTGTGCGGCGACGTCACGCGGCTCTCGCAAATACTCGTCAATGTGCTCAACAACGCGAGCAAGTACACGCCGGAAGGCGGCGACATCTCGGTGAGCGTGAATGCGGATCCGGACTGGGTGTCCATCGTGATCGCCGATACCGGCACCGGAATTTCCGGCGACCTGTTGCCGAAGGTGTTCGAACTCTTCTCGCAAGGCGAACGCACACTGGACCGCTCGAATGGCGGCCTCGGCATCGGGCTGTCGCTCGTCAAGAAGCTCGTGGAAATGCATGACGGGACCATCACGGTTCAAAGCCCAGGACCGGGGCTCGGCACCACCGTCAACGTGCGCTTGCCGCGTCTGCATCATCACGAGCGTCACTCGGCGCTCGCGCTTTCCGAGGGCAGCGGGCTCGAAACGCATGCCGCGTTGCGCATTCTCGTCGTAGACGATAACCGCGATGCCGCCGATTCTCTCGCGATGCTATGTGAATCCGAAGGACACGTAGCGCGCGTGACGTATTCGTCGGAAGAGGCGCTGTCCGCCACGCCGTTTCAGGCGGACGTAGCGTTGCTCGACATCGGCTTGCCCGATATCGACGGTTACGAACTCGCGCGACGCCTGCGGCGCAAAGGAGAGAGCGCGCCGCTTCTCATCGCCATCACAGGTTATGGACAGACCGACGACCGCTTGCGCGCGCAATCGGCGGGCTTCGACTATCACTTTGTGAAGCCGGTCAACGTGGAAAGCCTTCTTAAGCTGCTGTCGTCGCTGACCGTCACGCGACGCCCGGAACGCTGATTGCTTGCTACAGGGCATCGCAACCAGAAGGAGGCACGCATGGCCGAGCAACACAAACCCGGTGAAAAGGTACAGACCTCGGGGATCTATCGCGTCGTGAAAGAAGGCGACAGCGGCTCCGCATTCGAAGTGACGTGCGTGGAAGGCGAGCACTTCCCGCCGACGAGAAGCGGCAAGGGCGCGCATTATGAACTGGTGCACGCCGCGACGCACTCGCACAAGCACGGCGAGCTCGGCAGCGGGGACAAGTGACGCCATAGACGCTATGAAGGCGGCGCGCGAGCGTCGTCTCTCACCTTTGCGAGGACAACGCGATGAACCCTGAACCCTCCGATCCGGTCGAGCGCGCGGACAAGCGCCGCGAGGCCATCGGCGAAGGCGAAGTCAAGGAAAAGCCAGACGGCACGATCGAGCAGCGCGGACATGGCAGCATGGACCCGACGCTCGTTCCGAAAGGCAAGGACCATCCCGAAGAGGGGCCTTATACGCCGGAGAACGATCATATCGACCCCGATGTCGATCCCACGGCGAGCAGCGATCATCCACGCAGCAAGCCGGATTCAGAAGCGTAAGCAGCGGCGCGGGCGCATGCAGCATAATGTGCGCTCGCCCATTTGCCCGACCGCATCATGCAGATTCTCGTCGATGCCGACGCTTGCCCCGCTGTCGTGAAAGACATGCTGTTCCGCGCGGGGCCGCGTGCGGCAATCAATGTGACGCTGGTGGCCAACCAGTTCCTGCGCACTCCGCCCTCGCCCTATATCAAGGCCGTTCAGGTGCCTTCGGGTTTCGATGTCGCGGACGCACGCATCGTCGAAATGGCCGCAGCCGGCGATCTCGTGATCACTGCCGACATACCGCTCGCAGCAGCGGTGCTCGCCAAAGGCGCGCATGCACTCGACCCGCGCGGAGAGTGGTTCAGCCCGGACAACATCGAAGAACGCCTGACCATGCGCTCGATGATGGACCAGTTGCGCAGCACCGGCATCGCGACAGGCGGGCCCTCGCCGTATTGTCCGCGCGATGGCAAACAATTCGCCGCTCAGTTGGACAAATTTCTCGCGCGTCAGCGCGCCGTCAAATAGTCGCAGTGAGTTTCAATGTCGCGGGCCTTCGCTTTTGCGGTCCATCGTGCGGTCTGTGATGCGGTGCTTGTCGCTCGGGCTATTGTTGAAATGATCGGGGTACTCGGTGCCGACGAGCGAGTCGTACTGGTCCGGTTGCGCCTTGACGATTGCCTGCAGCATCTTGATGAACGCGTTGCCGTCCGCGAGGTTGTCGGCGATCACGCGCGCCGTTCTGAGCGAAATGGATTCGGTCAGCGGCGGCGCTGTTCCATCGTCCAGCTTGAATAGAAACCGGTGAATCTCAGCCGACGATGCTTGCGGCGGCACTTCATGCGAAATGATGGTTGCTTTCATGCTCTGGTTCTGTGATTCATTCTTTGATCTGCTAGCAAGGAACAAACCACGACGCGACGGCACGTGATCTGCTGAGTGCCATGCATGTCAATCAGCACGGAGGACACATGACGAGCGAGAGTTTTTCCTTCAAAGGCTACGACGTTACGGTGACCATTCAGCAGAACGATACGGGCGACTGGGTGCCGCAGATCGCAGCGCTGCGCAATGGCGCGCCTGCCGACCTGCCGGATGTCGAACCGACCGGTCCTAGCTGGGCGACGCGCGCGGAAGCCTTGCGCGCGGGCGTCGAGCGGGCTCATCGTCTGATCGAACGTTATGGCCTCGGCCACGACGACCAACATACCGATGGCGGCACGAAGCGCGAGTTCTAGACGCTGGAACGCGGTATGCGTAATTGTCAGTCCCTAACCACGTTGCAAAGGAGTGAAGCAATGCCATCGTCCAAGCTCGGAAATTCGAACCCGACCAATCCGCGTAACGACCAAGGGAAGGCGCAAGGCCAACAGCAGCAGAATCAGCAGAAGCAGCCGATGCATCAGGGCGGCCAACGCCAGCCGTGATCGCGTCGAGTGGTGAAAAAGGTCCGCTCGCGCTGGCGTCATAGAGCAGTGCGAGCGGATCGCATGCATTGCGTTAGCAGGAGACACGACTCATGAAAGCGCGACCATTGATCGCGGCAGTGGCTCTCTCTTTAACGGGCACCGTGCTGGCTGCCGGAAGCGGCAGCGGAAGCCCGGGCGCCGGACCTTCGGTGAACACATCAGCCGCAGGCCGTAGCGGCGCTGATCAGGGCCCCGCGTCGGCCATGCGACCGCCGACGCCAGGAGGCGGCACCGGCGGCTCAGGCGACGGCATGCGTTCCCCCGGACAAGGCTCCTCGGGCGGAATGCAACCGATGCTGAAAAGCGGCAGCGGCAGCACCACGAATCAGTCCGGCGCGCCATCCACGACGAACGGCGGCGCTCAAGGTCAATAGACCGCCTGCACGTTTGCTGCGGCATACTTCGTCAACGAGCCCGCTCGAGGCTCCAACGGAGACGTCATGCCAACTCTGCCCATCAGCCGTTTTCCCGTTCCGAACCCTGAAGCGTGGCCCGACGACATTCGCGAGCGCATACGCGAAGTGCAGGACAAGGCGGGCTTCGTTCCGAATGTATTTCTTGCGCTCGCGCACCGGCCCGACGAGTTCCGCGCATTCTTTGCCTACCACGACGCGTTGATGCTCAAGGAAGGCGGCCTCACGAAAGGCGAGCGCGAGATGATCGTGGTGGCCACAAGCGGCGTCAACGATTGCCTTTACTGCGTCGTCGCGCATGGCGCAATCTTGCGCATCTATGAAAAGAACGCGCTGCTGGCTGACCAGATCGCCGTCAATCATCGCAAGGCCGACATTACGCCGCGTCAAAAGGCGATGCTCGATTTCGCGCTGAAGGTCTGCCGCGAAGCCGGCGCAGTAGACGATGCCGACTTCGCCGCGCTTCATGCGCACGGCTTCAGCGACGAAGACGTGTGGGACATCGCGGCCATTACTGCGTTCTTCGGCTTGTCGAACCGCATGGCGAATGTCACGTCGATGCGGCCCAACGACGAGTTCTATCTCATGGGGCGCGTGCCGAAGGGTTAACCCGAGCCGGCAATACCTGAAAATTTCTCAGCATTAGTTGAACCGAACCGCGTTGATCGCTGCGTCGAACGCGACGAAACTGCCTCCACACCGAACAAACCATGGAGACAGCAATGTTGCTCGACAATCGTGTAGTGATCGTGACCGGCGCGGCTTCGGCGCGTGGCATCGGCAAGGCGACGGCAAAGGCGCTCGCGGCGCAAGGCGCGCGCGTCGTCATTCTGGATCTGCGCGAAGCGGACGCGCAAAGCGCCGCACGCGATATCGGCGAAGAACACCTGGGCCTCGCGTGCGACGTCACCGACAAGGACGCATGCGTGGCCGCCGCCAACGCGGCCATCGAAAAATACGGCCGCATCGACGCGCTCATCAATAACGCGGGCATCACGCAACCCATCAAAACGCTCGAAATCAGCGCGGCGAACTTCGACGCCGTGATCGACGTCAATCTGCGCGGCACGCTCTATATGTCGCAAGCAGTCATCGGGCAGATGAAGAAGCAGCAGAGCGGCAGCATCGTGTGCATGTCGTCGGTATCGGCGCAGCGCGGCGGCGGCATCTTCGGCGGACCGCATTACAGCGCAGCGAAGGCCGGCGTTCTCGGCCTCGCGCGTGCCATGGCGCGCGAATTCGGCGCCGATCGCATTCGCGTGAATTCCATCACGCCGGGCCTCATTCAGACGGACATCACCGGCGACAAGCTCACGCCCGAGATGCGCGCGGACATTATCAAAGGCATTCCGCTCGGCCGTCTGGGCGATGCAGCCGACATCGCGAATGCGTGCCTCTTTCTCGCGAGCGACCTGTCGAGCTATCTCACGGGCGTCACGCTGGACGTCAACGGCGGCATGCTGATTCATTGATGTCGCGTGCGCCCGCCAGACGCGCGGGCGCAATCAACGCACCCGGACTAACCGGGGCGTAACGAGTCATGGCAGGAGACAAACATGAAACCTCGCTTTACCGCGCCGCCGCTCGCAGCGGATATCTCGTCGTCGGCCGACACCGCCACTTTCGAAGCAAAGACGTATGCGAAGGTCGGACGCCGTCTCATACCGTTCCTGATGCTGTGCTATCTCGGCGCTTATCTGGATCGCGTCAACGTCGGCTTTGCGAAGCTGCAAATGCTCAATGACTTGCGCTTTTCCGAAACCGTCTATGGCATCGGCGCAGGCATTTTCTTTCTCGGCTATTTCCTTTTCGAAGTGCCGAGCAACGTGATACTGCACAGGGTGGGCGCGCGCAACTGGCTCGCTCGCATCATGCTGACGTGGGCCGTGATCTCCGCGAGCTTCGTGTTCGTGAAGTCGCCCACCATGTTCTATGTCCTGCGCTTTCTACTCGGCGTGGCTGAGGCAGGCTTTGCACCCGGCGTCATTCTTTATCTGACGTACTGGTTCCCCGCCGCGCGCCGAGCGAAAGCATTGTCGTTGTTCTTCATGGCGATCCCGCTCGCGGGCATCATCGGCGGGCCGCTCTCCGGTTACATCATGCATGCGCTGCAAGGCGCTCACGGACTCGCCGGATGGAAGTGGCTCTTCATCCTCGAAGCATTGCCGTCGCTCTTCCTCGGCGTCGTGATTCTGTTCTATCTCGACAATGGCATTGCCAGCGCGAAGTGGCTCACCGATGCCGAAAAGACGCTCCTCGCCCGCAATGTCGAGAAGGACAACGCGCAAACGCTGGAACACGTGTCGATCCGCTCGTTCATCGGCGACCGGCGTCTGTGGCTCATGGCCGCGATCTACTTCTGCGTCGTGCTGGGTCAGTATGGCCTCACGTTCTGGCTGCCGACTATCGTGCGCCGTGCCGGCGTGGCGGACCCGCTGTGGGTCGGCATCTTCACCGCGATTCCGTATCTGTGCGCCATCGTCGCGCTGCCGCTGATCGGCGCGAGTGCCGACAAGCACCGCGAACGCCGTCTGCATCTCGCGATTCCGATGCTCGTCGCCGCCGCCGGCTTTGCCACCTTGCCGATGCTCGGCAGCGTGGGCGCGTCGATCGTCTGTGTGAGCGTCGCCGCTGCGGGCATCCTCGCTTCGTCGTCGCAGTTCTGGTCGCTGCCTACTGCCGTGCTCGGCGGCATGTCGGCGGCTGCGGGCATCGCGGCGGTCAACTGCTTCGCCAATCTCGCGGGCTTCTTCTCGCCCGCCATCGTCGGCTGGCTCAACGATCTCACTGGCAAGTCCACGGCTGGCCTGATCTTTATCTCGGCTGCGGTCGTCGTCGGCGCGGCGCTGGTTTTCCTCGTGCCTGCGAAGACGGTCAATCGATAAGCATCCCTATCTATCATTTCAAGGAGACGAACATGAGCAGTCCCGTTATCGAGGAGGTGACGCTCGCCGAGCGCGCCTACCGCATCCGCCGCAACGCCCTTTTGATGGGCGAAGTGCAGGGCCAGGGCTATATCGGTCAGGCGCTGGATATCGCCGATGTACTGGCCGTGAGTTACTTCGGCGCGATGAACTACCGCCCCGAAGATCCGGAATGGGAAGAGCGCGACCGCTTCCTGCTGTCGAACGGTCACTACGCGATTGCGCTGTACGCAGCCCTCTTCGAAGCCGGCATTCTGCCGCAAGAAGAACTCGAAACGTATGGCAGCGACGACAGCCGTCTGCCGATGTCGGGCATGGCGAGCTATACGCCGGGCATGGAAATGTCGGGCGGCTCGCTCGGCCAGGGTCTGACTATTGCAGTGGGCCGCTGTCTCGGACTCAAGCGCAAGAACTCGAAGTCTTTCGTCTATACGCTCTTCTCCGATGGCGAGCTCGACGAAGGCGCGATCTGGGAAGGCTTGATGTCCGCCGTGCACTGGAAGCTCGACAACCTGATCGCGATGATCGACGTGAACAATCAGCAAGCCGATGGCCCGTCGACGCAGATCATGGCGTTCGAACCGCTCGTGCCGAAGCTCGAAGCGTTCGGCTGGTACGTGCAGCGTGTGAACGGCAACGATATCGACGCCGTGAAGGAAGCCTTCGACAACGCGCGCAATCTGCAGGAAGCGAAGCCGCGCATCATCGTATGCGATACGAAGATGGGCTGCGGCGTGCCGTTCCTCGAACAGCGCGAAAAGAATCACTTCATCCGAGTCGATGCGCACGAGTGGCAACTCGCGCTGGAAGCACTCGAATCGAGCCGGTAAGCAAGGAGAACAGCATGAGCACCATCGAAAAGAAGCCGCGTTTGAAGACCTCCGCGATGATCGCCTCGATCGCAAGCGAAGGACAAGTCACGCGTTCGGCGCCGTTCGGCCATGCGCTCGCCGAACTGGCGCGCTCGAAGCCGAACGTCATCGGCATGACGGCCGATCTCGGCAAGTACACCGACCTGCATATCTTCGGCAAGGAATTCCCTGAGCGTTACTATCAGATGGGCATGGCCGAGCAGTTGTTGATGGGCGCGGCCGCCGGCTTCGCGCATGAAGGCGCGCAGCCGTTCGTCACGACGTATGCGGTTTTTGCGACTCGCCGCGCGTATGACTTCATTCACCAGACGATCGCGGAAGACAACCTCGACGTGAAGATCGTCGCCGCGCTGCCCGGTCTCACGACGGGCTACGGCCCGAGCCATCAGGCAGCCGAAGACCTCGCTTTGATGCGCGCGATGCCGAACATGACCGTGATCGACCCGTGCGATGCGCTCGACATCGAGCAGATGGTGCCGGCCATCGCCGCGCACAAGGGGCCGGTCTATGCGCGCCTCTTGCGCGGCAACGTGCCCGCCGTGCTCGATGAATACGGCTATCGCTTCGAGCTCGGCAAGGCCAAGATGCTGCGCGACGGTTCCGACGTACTCGTCATTTCATCAGGCATACTAACGATGAGAGCGCTCGAAACCGCGAAGGCGCTGGAAGCGGACAACGTCGACGTGGCCGTGCTTCACGTGCCGACGATCAAGCCGCTGGACACGGAAACCATCATTCGTGAAGCGCGGCGCTCGGGCCGGCTTGTCGTGGTCGCGGAAAATCATACGGTGATCGGCGGTCTGGGCGAAGCGGTGGCGTGCGCACTGCTGAGCGCGGGCGTAACGCCTGCATTCCGGCAAATCGCGCTGCCCGATGCGTTCCTCGATGCGGGTGCCTTGCCTACCCTTCACGACCGCTACGGCATCTCCACGAACGTGATGGCGAGCACCATCAAGGGCTGGCTCGGCTAGGGCGCACTGCGGCCGCGCGCAGGCTTTCTCGCGCGCGGCGCTTCTTTTCCGGCAGGCGCGTTCGCGCCTGTCATCTCTTCCATCCATGAAAGCGTGTCGACGTACGCGAGGAAATGCTGCAAGTATTCCGGCGAAGCCTCACGCATCAATGCAAGCGAACGATGCACGAGGCTGCTCGAATTGAGCGGTCCCGCGTTCTTCGGCACCTTCTGCTGCGACTCCCGCAACTGCCGCTCGGCGCTGACTTTGGACCAGACGCCCCGCAAATACTCCAGCAGTTCTTCAAGCGACGGATGCGTGGCCGCGTGGCGCGCCATCTCGTCGAGCAACACGGCAAGCGGTCCTTTCGGCGCATGCGCTGCAACGGCTTGGCGCGCGGCTGCCTGCGCGACCGTATCCGCGTAGTCGTTCAAGAGCGATGACAGCCGCGCGTCGATGATGCGTCTCGCCTCGCCTTCATGCGTCATGGCGCGCCGCGCCAGTGCCTCGATGAAGCGATAACGCACGGGATTGACACGATGCTCGCCGCGCGCGCGCCATGCGTCGAGCATCGCGCGGGCATTCATGCCGTCATCCACGAGGCTTCACCAGCGAGTTCGTCGGACGCGGCACAGCCGATATCTCGACGCGGCGGTTCTTCGCGCGGCCTTCGTCGTCGGCATTGGAACTGACGGGCTGCTCGGAGCCGAAGGCCGCCGCGAAGACCGATGACGGCGCAACGCCTGCATCGATCAAAGCGCGCGTCACGGTCAGCGCGCGCTTGGCCGACAGTTCCCAGTTGTCCGCGAACCGGCGATTGCCTTCGCGAACCTGCTGGTCATCGGCGAAACCGCTCACCATCAAGACTTGATCGTGCGTGCCGAGATACGCGGACAGCGGCCCGGCGAGGCTCTTCAGCACATCACGCCCCTGCGGTTGCAGCTGGTCCGAGTTGAGCGCGAACAACACGTTCCCGCTGATCCCGATGCGCCCGTTCACGAGCGTCACGCGCCCGGACGCGAGCGGTCCGGCGAGCGCCTGTTCCAGCGTCTTGCGCCGCTGCGCTTCCTGTTGCCGTTCCTTTACGGCCTGTTCGAGCTTCGTCGAAAGCTGCAACTGCACGCCGATGACCGCGACGAGGATCAGCACGAACGCGCCGAGAAGCACCGACATCAGGTCCGCGAAAGCGGCCCAGATGGGCGCGGCGCTCTCGATGCCGCCGTCGAGTTCTTCGTTCATGCGCGCGCTCCGTCCAACTCACGCTGTCCGGCAATGCGTTGCAAGTCTTCGACGATCTGCTTCTGCGACATCACGCTCAGGTCGATGACTTCGCGCGCCTGCGCGACATAATAAGCAAGCTGCTCGTCGCTGCGCGAGAGCGTCTTGTCGAGCGCCGTTTCGATGCGCTGCAAATGCGTGACGAGCGTCTCGTTCGCCGCGCCGAAGGACTCGACGGCCGCGCCCAACGCTTCGCCGAGGCTCGCCACTTCGGCGGCACTGCCGGTAACTTGCGCGGCCACCGCGCTGATCTTCGCGCCTTCGCTTTCGATCTTGTCGCTGAATTGCGTGCCTGCGCGCGCGAGCAAATCCGCCGACGTGGAGATGAGCGCATCGACGGCCGTGCGTTGCTCGGTTGACGCGAGATTCACCGCATCGAGAAGCGTGTGCAGCGTGGCGAGCAGGCGGCTGCGCTCCTCCAGCATGGCGGTGTCGCGCACCATCGAATCGGAGAGCATCTGCCGCATTTCCGCGACGACTTCAGCCGCGGCCTTGGGCGCTTGCGATGCAGCCTGCATGAGCTTTTCGATCTCTGCGATGAGACCGTTCGCATGCGAACGTGATGCGTCCGACATCTCGCTTGCCGTGCGCGCGAGTGTGTCGCAGATTTCCTGCTCACGGCGCTCGACGAACGTGCTCGTCTGCTGCCATTCTTCGCGCAAGGTCGCGGATACCGCGCCGAGGGCTTCGGTCCACGCGTTCAGGCGAGCATCGTTGTTCGATGCGAGGTCTGCGGCGAGCTTCGCGTGTGCTTCATCGACCGACTTCAGAAGCGATGCGGAGTGCGCTTCGAAGCGTTCGGTCGCCTCGTTCAACGCGCCGCGATGCTGCGCGGCGAGTTGTTCGCCCGCCTGCTGTTGCGCGGCGAGCGCGCTGCGCCAGGCGTCCGACATGCCAGCCGATGTGCTGTCGAGCCGCGACGAGATCCCTTCGAGCAAGTCGCTCGCGCGTGCCTCGAAACGGCTCGCGAAGCCATCGAGCGAAACGCCTGTCTGCGTGGCGAGCGCCGCGCTCGTCTGTTCGTGCTTCACGACCGACTCGTTCAAAGCGGCGGCGATCTTCTCGACGCAAGCATGCAATTCGGTCGTTACGCCGTTGATGTGCGTCGCCATGCCGGCGGCCAGATTCTGCGAGCGCTCGTCCACGGCTTGCGCGAAACGATCCAGCGAAGCACCCGTCTGCGTGAGGAGCGCCGCGCTCGCTTCTTCATGTTTGGCGAGCGTTGCGTCGAGTCCGTCCGCTGTCTGCTTCATGCGCGACGACACGTCTTCGATCAGCGTCGAAGAGCGTTCTTCGAAGCCTTGCGCGAAGCGTTCCAGCGACACATTCATCTTGTCGACGAGCGCCTCGTTTGACGCCTGATGCCCTTGCAGCGAGCGATTCCAGATACCGGCGATTTTCTGCGCGGACGCCTCGAAGCCGTTCGACAAGCCATCGAGTTGTCGCCCGACAGCCTCTTCGATACTGCCGTGCAGCGCCTTCGTTTCGCGTGCGATGCCGTCCATCGTCGCCTGCATCACGGGCTGCAATGCGGCGCTCGCTGCGCGCGCGCTGTCGGCCACGCTTTGCTTCAACGACAGTTCCACCGAGGTCGCAAGGCGCCGGTACGCCGTCTCCGTGTTCGCATGAAACGCGGCCTGATTCGCCAGCTGCCGCTCGTTCGCGGCGACGCTCTGCTGTTCGATGGCGCTCATCATCGCGTGAAGACGATCGACGAGCTTCGGCATGATCTCGGTCTGACGTTGCAGCAA
This sequence comes from Caballeronia sp. AZ10_KS36, assembly GCF_023631105.1. Lineage (NCBI taxonomy): Bacteria > Pseudomonadati > Pseudomonadota > Betaproteobacteria > Burkholderiales > Burkholderiaceae > Caballeronia > Caballeronia sp. AZ10_KS36. The sequence continues at coordinate 128,795 of NZ_JALQDQ010000035.1, forward strand.
GCGGAACGTCTCTTCGCGCTGATGCGTCTGCGTGAAAGGCCGCAGCGTCGTCGCGGTTTTCATGTCGAGCAGTTGCGCGACGTGCAGGCGTTCGCGACGGCATAGCGTGGAAAGCAGGCCGAGCATCGCGGAGGTCGCGACGCCCGCTATCGACGTGCCGAACGCGAAGCCCAGGCCCGTCACCGGCGCGGCGAGCGATGCGCGGATTGCCGCGAGATCGGTCGAGCTTTCGAGCGCGGCGCCTGTGCCGCGCAGCGTCGCGACCATGCCGAGCAGCGTGCCCAACATGCCGAGCAAGACGAGCAAGCCCGCGAGATACGGCGCGAGCGCGGGGCCGGGCAACGCAGTGCGTTCGCCTTCCACTCGCGAACGCACGGCATTGCGCAGACTCGCCGGCACCTGTTCGAGCCACGACGCAAGGCTCGAAGGCGTCGCGTTCAATGCGCCGACTGCCGTGGCCAATTCGCGCGTCGTTTGCTGATAACGCTGCAACTCCGACGCGCCCACGAGATAGCACGCGCCGATCACGAGCGTGACGACGAGCGCGAGCGCATTCGAGCCGATATAACCAATGGCTATACCGCAGACGGCCAGGAGGCCCACGAGAAAGACAGCTACATTCAGAAGATAACGGGGCATAGCGTTCAGTGAGCGGTTTGACATGCCGCGAGCAAACCATCGACCGGTTGGAAACGTACGTGCAGTTCGGCGCGCAGGACGCTTTGCATGTCCTGTTCGAAGACGCCGAGCCATGCGGATGCGTCGTCGGAAGACGCCTGATGCGCGCTGCGCATGCGCTGAAAATGCTTGCCGAGGAGCGCCGGCGCTTGCGCCAAGAGCGCGCGTTCGCGTGCGGCGAGCGCCTGTTCCATTACGGCATCGACGACGGCAAGACGCGCCATGCGCGTCGACTTCGCCGCGAGCGTCGCGCGCACGCGGGCGCGCAGCGAGCCGATCTCGGCTTCCATCGCCTGTTGCAGCGACAGATACCGTTGTCGATAGACGGCGTACTCCACGGCCAGGTCAGGAGGCGGCGCCTGCACCGGCGCGCGCCGCCGGTGAGCGCCCGGAGCGTTACCCTTGTCGCCGACGATGGCGCTCGTCAACGACGCACGCACGCGGGCGCAGGCCGCTTCTTCCACGTCCGATGCGGATCGCGCGCCCGACACGGCCGGCGGATCGCCGCCGAGCGCGGTGGACAGCGCGATCGCGTCGGTCCAGCCGAGCCACTGGCTCAGACGGTCCGACAGCGAGGAACCGGGTGCGTGAACATCGAGATCGGCGAAACGCGCGAGCAGGCGCACGAGCGCCGGCCCGCTGATCGCCGTGCGCGTGGGGGCTTGCACGATAACACCGCAGGCAAAAACCCGTTAGTTTACACGGTGACGGGCGTCTGCCTAGTTTCGAGGCGTTTTTGTCATTCTTTGCGGCTTCTTGACGCCCCGTAGCCTTTAGACCGCGCGCTTGCTGCGCCTGAACTGGTCGAACAGCACGGCGAGCAGCAGAATGCCGCCGCGAATGAGGTATTGGTAGAACGTCGGGACGTTGAGCAGGCTCATCGCGTCCTGCACCGCGCCCATGATGAGCACGCCGACGAGCACGCCCGAGATCGTCGCGACGCCGCCCGTCAGCGACACGCCGCCCAGCACGCACGCGGAAATCACGCCGAGTTCGAGCCCGACCGATGTCTTTGGGTCGCCGAGACTCATGCGCGATGCGAGCATGACGCCTGCGAAGCCGGTCACGAGCCCTTGCAGCACGAACACGGTGATCTTGATGCGCGTGACCGGCAGGCCCGCGAGCACGGCCGCCTCGCTATTGCCGCCGACGGCCAGCACGTTCTTGCCGAACACCGTCTTCTTCAGCAGGAAGCCGAATACGACGAAGCCGATGATGTTGCTCCAGATCGGATATGAGATGCCGAGGAACGAACCGCCGCCGAGATCGAAGAACCGCTCTTCGGAGATCATCACCGCGTCGCCGTTGGAGGTGAGGAACGCGAGACCGCGCACCGCTTCCATCATCGCGAGCGTCGCGATCAGCGAATTGATCTTGAAGCGCGCGATCAGCACGCCGTTCACCAGTCCGACCGCGCCGCCCGCAAGAATGCCCGCCGTAATGCCGAGCATGACGCTATGCGTCGCGGTGATGACGGTCGATGCCATCACGCCGGCGAACGCGACGATGGATGCCACCGACAGATCGACTTCGCCGAGCGCGAGCACGAACATCATCGTGACCGCGATGGAGCCGATCAGCGTCACCGAGAGCAGCAGCCCCTGAATATTGCGGGGCGTGAGAAAACCCGGCACCGTGGCGGAGAGCACCGCGAACAGCACCAGGAACACCACGACGATGCCCGACTTGTTGATGAGGTCCCACATGCGCGCCTGCGAGGGCGCAATGGGCGCTTGAGCATCGCTCGGGGAGGAAGTGCCTGGAGTTTGCATGGCTTGGCTCTAATTCGTTTCGTCTTTCCGGGGCCGCCGCTGGGGTCAGCAGTCAGCGGGGCAATGCGAGCTTGATCAGTTCGTCCGGCGTCGCCTGCGACTTCGGCAGCGCGCCGGCAATGCGTCCTTCTTTCATCACGATGATGCGATCCGACACGCCGATCACTTCGGCCAGGTCGCTCGATACGAGAATCACCGTGCGTCCCGCTTCGGCAAGCTCATACAGAAGGTTATAGATCTCGGCGCGCGCGCCGACATCGATGCCGCGCGTGGGCTCGTCCATCAGGAACACGTCGATGCGTTCCGCGAGCCAGCGCGAGAGAATCACCTTCTGCTGATTGCCGCCCGACAGCGTGCCGATAGCGGTTTCGCCGCTGCGCGTCTTGATTGCGAGCTTCGCGATGTATTCCTGCGCGAGCGCACGCTCGCGGCGCGCATCCAGCAGAAAACGCGCAGGGCTGAAATGACGGCGCGCGCTGATGTTGAGGTTGTCCGCGACGGACGCAATCGCGACGATGCCTTCCTGCTTGCGATCTTCGGGGCACAGCGCAATACCCGCGCGGACCGCATCGCGCGGACTGGAAAACGCCACGCGCTTGCCCTTCAGTTCGACATGGCCTTCGCTCGCTTTCGTCGCGCCGTAAAGCAGTTTCATCAGTTCGGACCGCCCCGCGCCCACGAGACCGAAGAAGCCGAGAATCTCGCCGCGCCGCGCGCTGAACGACACGGGCTCGGAAAGGCCCGGCCCGACCAGCCCTTTCGCTTCGATCATCACGTCGCCGGCTTCGCGCGAGCGATAGCCATAGACATCCGCGATCGAGCGGCCGACCATGCACGCGATCAGCCTGTCGCGCGAGAGGCCCGCGACGGACTCGAAGGTCTCGATGCGCCGGCCATCGCGGAACACGGTCACGCGGTCGCACAGTTCGTAGACTTCGTCCATGCGATGCGTGACGTAGATGATCGCGCGTCCATCGGCGCGCAGCGCGTCGATGATGCGAAACAGTTGCTTCGTCTCGCGCGCGGAAAGGGAGCTCGTCGGCTCATCGAACGCGATCACGCGGGCGTCGCGCATCAACGCCTTGCCGATCTCGATCATCTGCCGCTGGCCGATGGAGAGGTTCTTCACCGGCGTGCGCGGATCGATCCGTTCGCCAAGTCTTTCAAGTTCGGCCATCGCGCGCTTGACGAGCGCGCGTTCGTCGAGCACGCCCGCGCGGTTCGGCAATTGCCCGAGCATCAGGTTCTCGGCCACCGTCAGTTCCGGCACGAGGTGCAGTTCCTGATAGATGATCGCGATGCCTGCTGCAATCGCCTCGCGCGTCGTCGTAAAGCGGTGTTCCGCGCCGTTGAGCTTCAGCGTTCCCGCTTGCGGCCTGTTGACGCCCGAAAGCACCTTGAGCAAGGTGGATTTGCCCGCGCCGTTCTCGCCCATCAAGCCGTGCACTTCGCCCGCGCGCACCGAAAGCGACACGCCGTCGAGCGCGCGCACGCCCGGGAAACTCACGGTAATGCCGTCGAGTTCCAGGTATGCGCCGCGCTCGCCGTGCGCCGGGGCGAGGGTCACGTCGTCCGTCGTCGTAGCCATGCGTGCTTAGATACCGAGTTCGCTACGCACGGACTTCCAGTTCTCACGCGTCATCAGCTTGCCCGTGGTTTGCGTGTCGGCGGGCGGCTGCTTGCCGCTGCGGATCCAGTCGACGAGATTCTGCGCGCTTTGCTTGCCGTGGTTGGTGGAACTCACAGCAATGGTGCCGAAGAAGCCGGTTTGTTCCTTCTTCTGGAACTCGGCGAAGGCTTCCCCCGCACCGTTAATGCCGACGCCGATCACATCCGCCGAAGGAATGTGCAGCTGTTCCGTCGCGCGCACGCCGCCCAGCACCGACTCTTCGTTCAGCGCGAAGATCACCCACTTCTTGACGTTCGGATGCTGCGCGAGCACGGGCGACGCCGCGTTGAAGCCGCCTTCATCGTCCGTGGTCTTCTGCGGCGCGTCGAAGATGTTTTCCTTCTTGAAGCCGCTCGCGACGAGCGACTGCGTGGCGCCATCGGTGCGCAGCTTCGCGGTCGGAAGTTCGTAGTCCGTAATACGCAGCGCTCCGACTTCTTCCGGCTTCCAGCCGCGGCGCTTCATTTCGCCGGCAATGGCGTCGCCGACCTGATTGCCGATCTTGAACGCGGACATGCCGAGGTGGGGCACGTTGGACAACGGCTTGCCCGACGAATCGACGAGCTGGTCATCGACCGAAACGAACTTCATGTTGTAACGCTTCGCGCGCGCGGCGATGGCCGGTCCCAGGCGCACGTCCGGCGCGCAGATCACGAAGCCCTGCGCGCCTTGCGCGCCGAGGTTGTCGATGGCGGCGAGCACTTTCTCGCCATCCGGCGTGCCGATGTTCACCGACGTGAAGTTCTCTTTCTGTCCGAGCGCGGTGGATGCCTTCTGCTCGTTGATGAACCATGCCTGCTCCGGCATCTTCACGAGGAAGCCGATCTTGAGCGGCTCGTCGGCTCGCGCCGCGCCGTGAAGCGCGAAAGGCGCGACGCACATCGCGGCCATGATGGCGCGCAAGGTCAGGCGGCGAATTTGTTGGTTCATGACGTGTCTCCTTTGTATGGCTTTTGTTGGTGAATGTCGTTTGATTTAGCGGCCGAATGGCTCGGTTTCTACGTGTTTGCCTAACAGAAATGCGTCCGCGACGAGTCTGAGCGGGCGCACGTCGACATCGCTCCCGCCCCGCTCGATCAGTTCGTGGAATTGCTCATACAGCGCCGGATACTCGCCCTCCGATCCGAGCGAAACGGCTTCGCCCGCAATCGACAGGCGCTTGCCGCCCTCGCGAATCGACAAGCGGCCGCCGTCCGTATCGACGTCGATGTCCCACTCCTCGACCGGGCCATGACGCCAGTCGAACGACGCGCGCACCGGCGCACCGTTCGTATCGATGCAATCCAGTTCGGCGGCGATGGGCGTTGCGGTATCGCGCGGGATGGTGAGCGTCGCCGCGCGCAATGCGATCTCGCGCGGCAGAATGCGCGTGACGATGGAAAGCGCGTTGATGCCCGGATCGAACACGCCGAGGCCGCCCGGTTCCCAGATCCATTGCTGGCCCGGATGCCAGCGTCGCACGTCTTCTTTCCAGCGTATTTCGACCGCGCGCACCGCGCCCGCTTCCTTCGACGCAAGCCACGCACGCGCCGGTTCGACGGCGCTCGCGGCGCGCGAATGCCAGCTTGCGAAGAGCGTGCGGCCATGCGTTTGCGCGATGTCTCGCAATGCCTCGACTTCGCTCACGCTTGCGCCCGGCGGCTTTTCGAGCATCACGTGCTTGCCCGCTTCGAGCGCGGCGCGCGCCTGCGCAAAGCGCACTTGCGGCGGCGCGCAGAGCGACACCGCATCGAGCGACGGCTCGGCGGCGAGCAACGCGTCGAGGTCCGCGTAGTTGCGCACGCCGTCGACGCTTGCGTTGCGGCTCGCGCACGCGACCAGTTCGAAGCCGGGCTGCGCGGCAATGGCGGGAAGATGCTGGTCGCGCGCGATCTTGCCGATACCCGCGACGGCGAGCTTGTATGCCGATGTCATGCGTATCCTCGTGGTCAGTGCGAGTGGCGTGGAACCGCCGCGCCGCGCTTGCCGACGAGGAAGTCCAGGTCGCAACCTTCGTCTGCCTGAAGAACGTGATCGACGTAGAGGCGCTGATAACCGCCATCGCCATGCACGCGCGGCGGCTCGTGACCGCTCATGCGGCTCGCCAGTTCTTCGTCGCTGATGTCGAGATGCAGCGTGCCCGCATCGCAATCGAGCTCGATCCAGTCGCCATCGCGCACGGCGGCAAGCGGGCCACCGGCCGCCGCTTCCGGCGCGACGTGCAGTACCACCGTGCCGTAAGCGGTGCCGCTCATGCGGGCATCGGAAATACGGACCATGTCCTTCACGCCCTGACGCAACAGCTTGGGCGGCAGGCCCATGTTGCCAACTTCGGCCATGCCGGGATAACCCTTCGGGCCGCAGTTCTTCATCACGAGCACGCAGTCCTTGTCGACATCGAGCGATTCGTCGACGATGCGCTCCTTATAGTGTTCGAGGTTCTCGAACACGACCGCGCGTCCGCGGTGCTTGAGCAACTCGGGCGTCGCTGCCGACGGTTTCAGCACCGCGCCGCGCGGCGCGAGATTGCCGCGCAACACGCGAATGCCGCCGTCCTGAATGAGCGGATTGCTCAGTTCGCGGATCACTTCATCGTTCGTATTGGGCGCGTTCTTCACGTTCTCCCAAAGCGATTTGCCGTTCACCGTCAATGCGTCGGGATGCGGCAACAGGTTCGCTTCGCCCAGACGCCGCAGCACGGCAGGCAGACCGCCCGCGTAATAGAACTCTTCCATCAGGAAGCGGCCCGAGGGCATCAGGTCCACGATGGTCGGCGTATCGCGACCGATGCGCGTCCAGTCTTCCAGTTCGAGCGGCACGCCGATACGGCCCGCAATCGCCTTCAGGTGAATGACCGCGTTCGTCGAACCGCCGATAGCCGCGTTCGTGCGGATCGCGTTCTCGAATGCTTCGCGCGTCAGGATCTTCGACAACGTGAGGCCTTCGAGCGCCATCTCCACGATGCGAATGCCCGACATATGCGCGAGCACGTAGCGGCGCGCATCGACGGCCGGGATCGCCGCGTTGTGCGGCAGCGAGGTGCCGAGCGCCTCGGCCATGCAGGCCATCGTCGAGGCGGTGCCCATCGTGTTGCAGGTGCCCGCCGAACGCGACATGCCGCCTTCCGCCGACAGGAACTGATGCAGGTCGATCTCGCCTGCCTTCAGCGATTCGTGCAGTTGCCATACTGCCGTGCCCGAGCCGATGTCCTTGCCATTGAGCTTGCCGTTCAGCATCGGCCCGCCCGTGACGACGATAGCGGGCACGTCGCAACTCGCCGCGCCCATCAAAAGCGCGGGCGTGGTCTTGTCGCAGCCGGTGAGCAGCACGACCGCATCGATCGGATTGCCGCGAATGGCTTCTTCCACGTCCATCGCCGCGAGGTTGCGCGTGAGCATCGCGGTCGGGCGAAGATTCGATTCGCCATTGGAAAACACGGGGAATTCCACGGGAAAGCCGCCCGCCTCGTACACGCCGCGCTTCACGTGTTCGGCGATCTTGCGGAAATGCGCATTGCACGGCGTGAGCTCGGACCATGTATTGCAGATGCCGATGACCGGCCTGCCGTCGAACTCGTGATCGGGAATCCCTTGATTCTTCATCCAGCTTCGGTACATGAAGCCGTTCTTGTCGGCGGTGCCGAACCATTCTTGGGAGCGCAGCTTGGGCTTCGATGCCGACATGTGTTTCGTCCTGGTTCATAACGCGATTGCCGCGAAGTCTATGAGGGCGCGTGATAATCTACTAATGAATTGTTCGACGCCACCGATACCCGAAACGGCATTCGTAGAAACCCCTAAAAATGTTGCTGAATTCGACCCCCTGGTACATCCGCAGCCGGCTCAAGACGCGGCAGTTGATGCTCGTCGTCGCGCTCGTGGAGGAAGGCAACATTCATCGCGCGGCGGCCGTGCTCCATATGACGCAACCCGCCGCGTCGAAGCTCTTGCGTGAACTGGAAGAAACGCTCGGCGTGACGCTTTTCGAGCGCGAACCGCGCGGCATGCGGGCCACGCTGTACGGCGAAGCCATCGTCCGTCACGCGCGCGCGGTGCTCGGCAGCCTCGATCAGGCGCAGGAAGAACTCGTCGCGTTGAAGACCGGCCGGCTCGGGCATGTGGCGATCGGCGCGATCACGTCGCCGGGCGTGCGGCTCTTGCCGGCCGCTGTCGCTTCGGTCAAGCGGCAGCACGCGGACATCCGCATCTCCGTCGAGATCGACACCAGCAACGTGCTGCTCGAACGCCTCGCGCAGGACAAGCTGGATATCGTCATCGGAAGGCTTTCAGTCGAACATGACAAGCTGCGGCTTCGTTACGAACCGCTGACGGGCGAACCGGTGCGCGCGCTCGTGCGTGCCGGTCATCCATTGTTGAATGCGCCGGCGTTGACGCTCGCCGACGTGCAGCCGTGCGAATGGCTCGTGCCGCCGGCGGGCAGCGTGTTGCGGCATCGCTTCGAATTGATGTTCCAGCGCGCGAGTCTGCCGCCGCCGTCGAACGTGGTCGAGACCGCGGCGATTCTTTTCATCACTCGCCTGTTGGAACAAAGCGACATGATCGCGGTGCTCGCGGAAGACGTGGCGCTCTACTATGCGCAGCACGGCATGGCCGCGGTGCTCCCCTTGCCGATGGAATGCCAGATGGACGACTTCGGCATCGTCACGCGCGCCGACCGTCTTTTTGCACCCGCCACGAGCGTGATGGTCGATGCATTGCGCGCCACCGCCGCCGACGTGTACGAGAGCGCATCGCGCTAGGGTTTCGTCTTTCCGTCTGCCAGCGCTGTCACGATGGCATAGGCGGCTCGCACGCGATCCGCGTTCGGGATGTTCTTGTTGCCCAGCATGACGATGCCCACATGCTTCGCCGGCACGAACGCAATGTACGCGCCGAAGCCGTTGGTCGAGCCGGTCTTGTTGATCCAGACGTCGTCGCGCGGCGCTTGCGGCGGATCGATGCGCTCGGCGACGTGACCATCCACGATCATCGAGGGGCCGTTGCCCTCGAGCAAGGCGGTCAGCGGCGCGGGATACGGATACTGTTCCCAGACGAGGTCTTGCGTCATCGGGCCGGACTGGACATACGCCGTATGCGTGGCCGTGATCGCGCGTTGCAGCGTGGCGTCGATATGCGCGGCGTCGTTCATGTTGGCTTGCAGGAAGCGCGTCATGTCGTAAGCCGTCGATCGCACGCCGTACGCTTCGGACGAAAGCACGCCCGGATTCATGCGCACGGGCTTGCCGTCCTTGGCATAACCTTCGGCATAGTCGCGCATGCGAGCGGGTGGCACCTGCATATAACTATTGCTCATGCCCAGCTTCGCAAAGACGCGTTGCTCGATGAGCGTGTCGAAATCCTGCCCCATGCTTCTAGCCGTGATGAGGCCGAGCGTGCCGATGCCCGGATTCGCATACGTCCGGTATGTGCCCGGCTTGAAGCGCGGTTTCCATGCCTTGAAGTACTGCATAAGTTGCGCGTTGTCGTGAATCTCGTCGGGGACTTGCAAGGGCAAGCCGCCCGGCGTGTGCGTGCCGAGATTCAAGAGCGTCACGTCGTCGCCGAACGCACTGCCGCGCAACTCGGGCAAGTACTTGCCGACAGGATCGCTCAGTGATAGATGCCCGGTCTCCTGCGCATACGCGGCAAGAGTTGCAGTGAACGTCTTGCTGATCGACCCGAGTTCGAACAAGGTGTCGCGCGTGACGGGCGCGCGGCTTTGCTTCGACGCCACGCCGTAATCGAAGACATATGGCTTGCCTTCCACGACGACGCCCACCGCCATGCCCACTATGCCTTCGCGTGTCATCAGCGGCATGATGGTCTCATCGACGATGTGCTTGATGTCATCACGGCCGAGGCTTGCCGGCTGACTGAAACCGAATATCGGGCAGGTGGAAAGAAGAGCCGCTGCGAGCAGCGTTGTCAGCTTCATTATTCGAGTCCTTCGCTTAAGTAGCGGGGCGATATTACATCCGCCGTGGCGAGACTATCCGCGCTTTATGCGCCCGCCACAATCGAGGATGATGGAAGCCGCCGTGCAAGGCGCGGGCGTGGCGCTCGCGCCGCCCGCGATGTTGACGCGGGAACTTCAGGCGGGCTTTCTCGTGCAGGCGTTCGGTATCGAGGTCAAGACAGGCAGCGCCGCGCGAGCGATGCGCTAGTTGCGCATGCGCCGCCTGCTTGCGGCAAGATCGTCCACGACCGGCACGGAAGAGAACAACAACAGGAGCGCAGCCAACGGCACGGTCGTCATGAAGCCGAGATGCGCGAAGCCGACCGCACCGGCAAAGCCGCCCGCGACGAACATGGCGAGCAGCGAACTCAGCAGCGCGAGTCGCGCATGATTGGCGCGCACGTAGTTCGCATCCGTCCGACTCACGCCGCGATTCCAGTACAGGCTCTTGCCTAGCTCGATGCCGATATCGGTCACGAGACCCGTCACATGCGTGGTCCGGATCTCCGCCTTCGATATCTTGGTGATCATCGCGTTCTGAAGACCCATCACGAAGCACAGCAGCGCGACCGTGGCCGGCACGTCCCACACGCGATGCGTCTCCAGGTTCGAACCGAGCATGCCGAAGACAAGCAGCAGGCACGCTTCGAGCAGGAGCGGCGTGGCGAAGACGCTGTGCGCGGCGCGCTGCCGTCCCCAGTTGATGAGCAGCGCCGAAGTCGCCGCGCCGCAGACGAACGCGAGCACGGCGCCGAGCGCCGAGAACACGAGCGCCGCCTGACCGAGCACGACGTTGTCCGCAATCGACGAAACCAGTCCTGACATATGCGACGTGTACTGTCCCACGGCAAGGAAGCCGCCGGCATTCGCCGCGCCCGCGACGAAGGCGAGCGCGCAACCGAGCCGGCGATTGGCGGAATCGGTGCGGGCGGGAGAAGTCAGACCGCGAAGGTAGCTGATCGGCATGGCGGGCCGTGCTGATTGGTCGAGCCGAGAAGATAGCACGACAATTTCGCCGTCCGTACGCGCCGGCCCGAGGCGCACCCAGGCCGTTGCGCACGCAACGAAACATGAATCGATAGCACGCTAACGAATAAAACAATCGCTATAATCCCGGCCCATGACTTCCATTGATCTCCTGCGCCGGTCGGTCAGTAGCACGCTCGTGCTGGCAGCGCGCCGCTGGCGGCGCACGAGCCACGGCGTGCTCGCTTCGTATGGCGTATCGGAGGCATGCGCGGTGCCGCTGCTCACCGCGAACCGGCTCGGCGAAGCGGTGCGGCAGGTCACGCTCGCGGAGCACGTCGGCATCGAAGGGCCGTCGCTCGTCAGATTGCTGGATCAGCTATGCGCGGCGGGCCTCGTGCGGCGCGACGAAGATCCCGAGGACAAGCGCGCCAAGACCATCACGTTGACTGACGAAGGCCGCGCCGTGACCGCGCGCATGGAAGCGCGGCTCGTCTCGCTGCGCGCCCGTCTGCTCGAGGACGTGAGCCGCGAAGATCTGGAAACGACGCTGCGCGTGCTCAATGCATTCACGGCGGCGCTCGCGAGCAATAAGACCCCGGCCGACGCGCCATGAAGTTCGCATCCGCACGCGAGTGGCTCTTTTCGGCCAAGACCTTCGCCGCCGCGATGATCGCGCTCTACATCGGCCTCGCGCTGGAACTGCCGCGTCCTTATTGGGCGATGGCGACGGTCTATATCGTCTCCAACCCGTTCGTCGGCGCGACGCGCTCCAAGGCGCTGTATCGCGCGCTCGGCACCGCAATCGGCGCGGCGGGCGCTGTGGTGATCGTGCCGCCCTTCGTGGAATCGCCGTTTCTATTCAGCGTGATCGTCGCGCTGTGGACAGGCACCCTGCTATTCCTCTCGATGTTCGACCGCACCGCGCGCAGCTACGTCTTCCTGCTCGCAGGCTATACGCTGCCGATGATCGCGCTGCCCGCCGTGACGAATCCGGCGGTCGTCTTCGATCTCGCCATCTCGCGCACCGAAGAGATTCTGCTCGGCATCGTGGTGGCGAGCATCGTGGGCAGCGTGGTGTTTCCGAGCCGTCTTGCGCCCACGCTCGTCGAACGTACCGATGCCTGGTTTCGCGATGCCGCCTTCTACGCGAGCGAAACGCTTTCGGGCCGGCTCGCGGGTGCCGCGATATCCGCGTCGCGTCAGCGGTTAGCTGCGACCGTCAACGGCCTCGAAGTGCTGTTGAGTCAACTCACGTACGACCACGCACGGCCCGATATCGTCCGGCGCGCGCGCGCGTTGCAGGGCCGCATGCAGATATTCCTGCCGCTGATTTCGTCGCTGGCCGACCCGCTCATCGAACTGGTCGACAAGCGTGGCACGCATCCGCCAGGACTCGAAGCGTTGCTCGCCGATGTGGCCAAGTGGATGTCGCTCCCCGCGCCGCAGATCCACGACGCCGCCGAGTCCGATCGCGAGCCGAACGCGCTGCGCGAACGCATCGCCGCGATGCGGCCATCGGCGCAGGCGCTCGCGAGCGAAGACGGCGCGTTGCTTTCGAGCGCGCTGTGGCGTCTTTCGCAGGTCATCGACGTATGGCAGGACATTCGCACGCTGCGCGCCGCGATGCTGCATGACGAACACGACTGGCGTCCGCGCTTTCGGCACTGGCGGCTCGGCGGCACGGCGCGTTTTTTCGATCGCGGCATGATGCTGTTTTCGACGGGCGTCGCGGTCAGCGCGATCATCGTCGCGTGTGCGTTGTGGATCGAATCGGGCTGGGCGGACGGCGCCGCCGCGGTCACGCTCGCCGCCGTCGCGTGCTGCTTCTTTGCGGCGCTCGACGAACCCGCGCCGCAAGTGTTCGTCTTCTTTCTCGCGACGTGCATGAGCGTGGTGTTCGCGGGACTTTACGTGTTCGCGGTGCTGCCGCACGTGCATGACTTCCCGATGCTCGTCATCATCTTCGCGGGGCCGTTCCTCGTCGTCGGCACGTTGATTCCGCAGCCGCGCTTCACGCTCATCACCATGCTCGTCGCAGTGAATACCGCGACGTTCATCAGCATTCAGAGCGCCTACGAAGCGGACTTCTTCGTCTTTCTCAATAGCAACCTCGCGGGCGTGGCCGGGCTTTTGTTCGCGTTCGTGTGGACGCGCGTGACGCGGCCCTTCGGCTCCGAACTCGCGGTCGCGCGGCTCACGCGCTCGGCTTGGCGCGATATCGTCGCGTGTTCTTCCACGGCGACGCTCGACGATCAGCGCAACCTCTACTCCCGCATGCTCGACCGCCTGATGCAAGTGCTGCCGCGGCAGGCCTCGACGGATTCGCACCGGCACCCGTCCATCGAGAGCTTCCGCGACTTTCGCGTCGCGCTGAATTCGCTCGATCTGCGGCGCGCGCATCGCAAGCTCGCCTCCGACATTCAGGCGTCGATCGACGAGGTGCTCGCTGGCGTGCGCGATTACTTCGGGCATTGCATCGAGCGGCGCGAACGTCAGCCGGTGCCGTCGACGCTCCTGCGCTCGATCGACCGCGCCGTCGCGCAGGTCGCGGCGCACACCATCGCGGAGGCGGAAAAGCACGGGCAGGCGGCATTACCGGGGGAACGATTGTTGCGCGACACGCTGCATGCGCTCATCGGCGTGCGCTTGTCGCTGCATCCGCCCGCAACCGACACGCAGCCAGCCCCGCGTGGCGACGCGCCACGGGAAGAACCCGCCTGATGCTCACTCCATTCACATCACCGGACTCGCTCGCATGATCGGCGAAATCGACATTCTCGGCGTCTTCGTGCCGGCCGTTCTCGCGCTGATGTTCATCGCGTATCTGCTGAACCTCGTCATCCGCACCGTGCTCACGCGCGTGGGCTTCTATCGCTTCGTGTGGCATCGCTCCGTTTTCGATCTCGGCATCTATGTACTGGTGCTGGGGCTTGTCGTTATCGTTTCGCATCGGCTCATCACGTGAAAAAAACCTGGTTCTCCGTCGGGCAGATCCTGCTCACGCTTATCGTCGTCGCCATTGCAGCCGTCGTGTTGTGGAAGCTGGTCGATTACTACATGTTCGCGCCGTGGACGCGCGATGGCCACGTGCGCGCCGACGTCATTCAGGTCGCGCCCGACGTGTCCGGCCTCATCACCGATGTAAAGGTCGTGGATAACCAGCAGGTCAAGCGCGGCGACGTGCTGTTCGTCATCGATCGCGCGCGCTATGCGCTCGCGCTGCGCAATGCCGAAGCCGCCGCGCAACAGCGCCGCGCAACGCTCGATCAGGCGCGGCGCGAGGACGCGCGCAATCGCTCGCTCGGCAACCTCGTGGCGCGCGAAGTGGTCGAGGAAACCCACTCGCGCGTGGAGCAGGCCACAGCCGCGCTCGCCGATGCCGAAGTCGCCATCGACACCGCGCGCCTCAACCTGCAACGCACGCAAATCCTGAGTCCGGTGGACGGCTATCTCAACGATCGCGCGCCGCGCATCGGCGAGTTCGTCTCGGCGGGACGCGCGGTGCTGTCGGTCGTCGATATGCACTCTTTCCGCGTCGATGGCTACTTCGAAGAGACGAAGCTGCACGGCATCGATATCGGGCAACCGGTCGATATCAAGGTGATGGGCGAGCCGAACCTGTTGCGCGGACACGTGCAGAGCATCGTCGCGGCCATCGAGGATCGCGACCGTCAACAGAGCTCGAGCCTGCTGCCGAACGTGAACCCCGCGTTCAGTTGGGTGCGGCTCGCGCAGCGCATTCCGGTGCGCGTGACGCTCGATGAAATTCCCGCCGACTTCCGCATGATCGCCGGGCGCACGGCCACCGTCTCGGTGCGCGGCGTCGGTCCCACCATCGGATCGCGTGCGGCGTCCGGCAACATGCCCGCGTCCGCGACGGCGCCCGCATCGCCGGTCGCCGCGCATGTGCCGGCTTCGGGTGCATCGCAATGAAGCGCACTGCACGCATCAGAAGCCCGCGCCTCGGCCTGACGCTGCTCGCGTCGATGCTCGTGCTCGGCGGCTGCATGACGGTCGGCCCGGACTACAAGCTGCCCGAAGGCGCGGCGGTCAATGCGCCGTATGCGAACGCGCCCATCGACGGCGCGGATCAGGCGCCCGTCACGCAAGGCACGGCGCCTTCGAAATGGTGGCGTCTCTACGACGATCCCGCGCTCGACGAGCTCGTGAGCGAAGCGTTGATTTCTAACGCGGACATTCGCGTGGCTGCCGCGAACCTCGCGCGTTCGCGTGCCGAAGTCGAATTCGCGAACCGGCAAGGCGGCTTTTCGAGCCGCAGTTCCGTCGCGTTCCAGCGGGCGCAGGAATCGGCGGAACAGTACTTGTTGACCGAGAAGCTGCCGGTCGTGAACGAAGGCGCGCTGGAACTGAGCGTGTCGTATGAATTCGATCTCTTCGGCAAGCTCAAGCGCGGCGTGGAAGCCGCCCGCGCCGACGACGAAGCCGTCGAAGCCGCGGTCGATCTCGCGCGCATCACGGTAGTGGCCGATGTCGTGCGCGCGTATGTCGAATCGTGTTCGGCGGCGGAAGAACTGCGCATCGCGCAAAAGTCGTTAGCACTCCAGAGAGAACGCGTGCGGCTCACGCAGCGCCTGCGCGAAGCGGGCCGCGGCAATCAATCCGAAGTCACGCGCGGTCAGACGCAATCCGAGACGCTCGCGGCCGACATTCCGCGCTTCGTCACGCGCCGCCGCGTGGCGCAGTATCGGCTGGCGATGCTGCTCGCGCGCGCGCCGTCCGCCTTGCCGCCCGCCGCGGTCGCGTGCGACAAGCTGCCGAAGCTGCGCGAGCCGATTCCTGTCGGCGACGGCGCGTCGCTCCTGAAGCGCCGTCCCGATGTGCGGCAAGCCGAGCGGCAACTGGCGGCATCGACTGCGCGCATCGGCGTGGCGACTGCGGCGCTGTATCCATCGGTGAGCTTCGGCGCGTCGGTCGGTTCCGTCGGCGTCGCCGAAGACCTGCTCGGCGCGACGACGAATCGCTGGGCGTTCGGGCCGCTCATCAACTGGAGCTTTCCGATCAACGGGCAACGCGCTCGCGTGGTGCAGGCCGAAGCGGCATCCGGCGGCGCGCTCGCGCACTTCGACGGCGTGGTGCTCAATGCGCTGCGCGAAACGCAAAGCAGTCTCGCGACGTATGCGTCGGATGCAACGCGTGCCGATAATCTGCGCACAGCCTACCGGTCGGCGGTGGAATCTGCGGATGAGACGCATCGGCTTTATACGGCCGGGCGCGAGTCGTTCGTCGCGGATCTGGATGCCACGCGCACGCTGACGAGCGTCGCCGCGCAAGTGGCGGCGGCGGAGAGCCAGGTCGCGCAGGATCAGGTGAATCTGTTCCTTGCGCTAGGCGGCGGCTGGGAACGCGACGAAGACGTGGCGAACGCGCCGGGCAAGTAGTCGCGGTCGCCCGAGCTTATCCGGCAAAGACCCTTCGCTGGGTGCTTCGGCAAGCGCACTGCATCCGCAGTTTTCGTAGGCCGATGGCTTTGCGATTGCGAACGGATACCTGTTGGCGCGGTTCGCGTTCGGCCGCTTCGCTTGCGGACAGACCGACGCTCAACACACCGGCCACGCACGCCACCAAAGATGCAAGAACATGCCGCCGCATGCGTGCCAGGTACGCGGCAAACGCCTGTCAAGCTGGCGTGCTCGTTGCAGGCCAGCTTCGATGCCCGGCTTACTGAGACATTGCGCCGGACGCGGGATGCTCCTTGCTCAGCCCGTCGTGCTTCTTCATCTTGTCCTTGCTCATCGAGTCTTTCTTCATGCTGTCATGCGACATGGCGTCCTTGCTCATCGAATCGTGCGACATCGCATCGTTGGACATCGCGCCGCTCGCCTGCGCGTGAGCCGCCGATGCGCCGATTGCCAATGCCGCCGCGAACACTGCCGTCATCACTCGTTTCATTTCACTTCTCCTTGTTGGACCTGCGGACCTGCGTTGAGAACCTGCTCCGGCCGGGCCGGATTCGAAAGCACGGCGGTCATGAACCGCCGAACCAGTTGTAGCCCTGATCGACCCAATAGCCGCCGGGATACGTGTTGGTGACGAAGATTTCGACGATATGCTTCGGGTTCTTGTAACCGAGCTTCGTCGGCATGCGCAGCTTCATCGGATAGCCGTATTTCGCGGGCAAACGCTCGCCGTCATACTCGAATGTGAGCAGCGTCTGCGGATGCAGTGCCGTGGGCATGTCGATGCTTTCGTAATAGTCGTCGGCGCAGCGAAAGCCGACGTACTTCGCAGTCGTGTCCGCGCCGACGCGCCGCAGAAATTCGCGGAACGGCGTGCCGCCCCAGCGCCCTATCGCGCTCCAGCCTTCCACGCAGATATGCCGCGTGATCTGCTCGGCGTGAGGCAACGCGTAGAGCTCCGGCAGCGTCCAGACGCGCTGGCCCGTCACCAGACCGCTCACCTTCAGCCGGTAGTCCGCGCCATTCACATGAGGCACGTCGTCGATGCCGTAGTACGCATTGAACGGGAACGGCCGCGTGATCTGCGCCTCGCTGTACGTGGGCGCGAGACGCGTCGGGTCGAACAGCAACGCCTGCACGCGATCGTTCAGGCGCGAAACGGCGCCGAGAAACGTGTTGACGGAGTCTTCGTCGGTGAGCGAGCAACCGGTCAGAAGCGACAGCCCGCCGAGCGTGAGCATGCGCTTGCCGAAGAGGCGTCGCGACGGCATGACGAGCTCGCGCGTGGCATCGGCGAGCACGGATGCGCGGTCGAGCGTGGCGATCTTTTTACCTTGGGTCTTCATGGCGTGGGCTCCCTTCGTTCAACGACCGCGCAGCATGGTAAGCAGCGAGCGCGGCACGAGCGCGACCATCACGACATGCACCACCACGAACGCCGCCATGACCGCCATCGCGCAAAAGTGAACGACGCGCGCGTTGTCGTAGCCGCCCATCAGTTCACGCAGCAACGGAAACTGCACGGACTTCCAGATGGCAAGACCGGACAGCACGAGCACGATGAGATCGAGCACGACCACAAGGTATGCGAGCTTCTGCACCGCGTTGTACTCGCGCGGATTCTCGTGCGAGAGCTTGCCGCGCATCGCCGCAACGAGGTCATGCACGACAGCGCGCGGCGATAACGGAAAGAACTTCGAGAAGAAGCGTCCGCTCGCGACATTCAGCGCGAGATACGCGAGTCCGTTGAAGACGAGCAGCCACATCGCGGCGAAGTGCCACTGAAGCGCGCCGCCGAGCCAGCCGCCGAGCGTGATGGAAGGCGGAATGACGATGCGCGCGAAGACCGGCGATGCGTCGTAGATGCGCCAGCCCGAGAACATCATGATGAGCGCGGCCACGGCGTTGAGCCAATGCGTGATGCGCAGCCATAGCGGATGAACCGGATGCTTGCGTTGCAGGCTATCGGGCGGGGCGTCGAGTGTCGTGTCCATGATCGTTGCCGATAAGGGTGATGTACTCGTGAATTCGCTCGCCGCGCCGGCGCGGTTACAGGGCGCGCGGAGAAAATTTTTTTCGATGCGGTTTGCCGCTGCGCTGTAACCGCGCGCGCATCGCAAGCGAACTAACGTACGCAAGCAACGACCCGCCCCCAAACGACGCATACGATGAAAACGATTGGCGCAAAGGCAGCCGGCATTGCCGCTCGCCGTGGCTTCGGCTATTCTGAAACGCTCGATCTAAAACGCGATCCAGCTTACGCCGCGCTTGCTGTCTGCATCGCGCCGCGTTCGCTCGCTTCGTCCTTTCATCGCCTTGCCTTCACGGGACTCGCCTTGCATGACGCGGAACATCGCCTGAAGACGCTCCTTTGCTCCGGCCTCGAAGGCGACCAGAACGCCTATCGCGGTTTCCTGCAGACGCTCACGCGGCATCTGCGCGGCTACTTGCGCAAGCGCATTCCGCAGCATCGCGATGACGTGGAAGACCTCGTGCAGGAGATCTTGCTGGCGGTGCACAATGCGCGGCACACCTATCGCATGGAAGAACCGCTTACTGCATGGATTCATGCCATCGCGCGCTACAAGCTGATGGACTTCTTTCGCGCGCGTTCGCGTCACGAGTCGCTCAACGATCCCCTCGACGATCACGACGACCTTTTCGCCGTCACCGACGACGAGCCGACTCAAGCGCGTCACGACCTCGGCAAGCTCCTCGCACAGTTGCCGGACAAGCAGCGGCTGCCGATCGTTCACGTCAAGCTGGAAGGGTTGTCGGTCGCGCAGACCGCGCAACTCACGGGGCTCTCGGAATCCGCCGTGAAAGTGGGCGTGCATCGCGGACTCAAGGCGCTTGCCGCGCGCATTCGCGGCTTCAGAAGCGAGGAATCCGATGCGAACCGATGATCTGATCGATCTGCTCGCAGCCGGTGATGCGCGCGTCGATCGCGCGGCCGTCGGCCGCCGTTTCGCGCAGGCGCTGCCGCTCGGTTTCATCGGCTCGGTGCTGTTGATGCTCGTGGTCTACGGACTGCGCCGCGATCTGGCGAGCGTCGCGCAGACGGCCCTGTTCTGGGCCAAGCTCGCGTTTCCGCTATGCGTCGCGGTCGGCTCGCTGATCGCCGTGATGCGGCTGGGTCGCCCCGGCGTGCGCGGCGGTGTCGCGTGGCCGATCATCGTGCTGCCGTTCATCGCCGTGTGGCTGGCGGGCGCGCTCGTGCTCGGTCAGGCGACGCCCGCTGAACGCTTGCCGCTCGTGCTCGGGCAGTCGTGGCGCACGTGTCCGTTCAATATCGTGCTGCTCTCGGTGCCGACGTTTCCCGCCGCGCTGCTGGCCGCAAGAAGTCTCGCGCCCACTGATTTGCGCATGGCGGGCGCGGTGGCCGGCCTGCTGTCGAGCGCGCTCGCGACCATCGCCTATTGCCTGCATTGCCCGGAGATGAGCCCCGCGTTCTGGAGCGTCTGGTATGCGATCGGCATGCTGTTGCCGGCCGGCATCGGCGCATGGCTCGGGCCGCGCGTGCTGCGCTGGTAGCGCTAGCTCGCGCGGCGGACTCTTGCGCGGCGCTTGGTTGCGCCCAGCATGGCGAGCACCGGGCGCGCCGCGCCTTCGAGCAACTCGCGCCGCGGGTTGACCCGCGCCAGCACGCGCAAGCCCATGAGCGAAGCGAGCAAGGCCTTGGCGATATCGTCGGCCGATACGGTCGCCGCAATGGTCCCGTCGTCCTGTCCCGCGCGCACGCAGCGCACGAAGAAGCCTTCGATCTCCTTGAGCACCGCGCTCAACGCGCGATGAATCTGGCGGTCGTGCGGCGCGAGTTCGAGCGCCGAATTCACGACGAGACAGCCCTTGCGATGCGGATCGCGCACCGACAGTTCGATGATCTCGTCGAAGAACGCGAGAATCGCATCGCGCGGCGGCAGGCGATGCTCGAAGCGCCGCACGCGGTCGCGAAAGCCGTGCTCCACATAGCGTTTCAGCGCGCGTTCGAAGAGCGTGCGCTTGTCGCCGAAAGCGTTGTAGAGACTGGCCGCCGTGAGGCCCATCGTTGCCGCGAGATCGCGCACGGAGGTGGCTTCATATCCGCGCGACCAGAACTGCGCGGTGGCCGCATCGAGCGCGGCTTCCTCGTCGAATTCACGCGGACGCGGCATGATCGAGCCTCTCCTTCAAGCCGTCTTCGGATAGTTCGACGGGAACAACGCGCGGCGCGTCTCTTCGTCGTTGACCGTCTTGAACGCGTGCTGCTTGTTCAATGCGCGAGCGCGCGCAACGGCGGGGCGCGCGTCGATGGCGGCGAACCAGCGCTGCAACTCGGGATACGCGGCAAGCGGCGCTTCGGTCGTCTTGAACACACGCGATGCGCGGTCGATCCAGCCCCACGCGGACATATCGGCAATGGTGAAGCTCTCGCCGACGATGTACTCGCGACCTGCGAGGCGATCGTTCAGCACCTGATAGTGCCGGTCCGCTTCACGCCGATAACGGTTCACCGCATAGTCGAGACCTTCGGGCGCCGCATGCTGGAAATGCACGGCTTGGCCCGAAAACGGCCCGAGACCCGTGGCGATGAACATGAGCCACGACAGAAGCTGCGGGCGGTCTTCCGGCGTGCCGACGAACTGGCCGGTCTTCTCCGCGAGATAGAGAAGGATGGCGGTCGAATCGAACACCACGGCTTCCTTGCCGCCCGGGCCTTCCGTATCGACGATGGCTGGCACCTTGCCGTTCGGGTTGATCGCGCGGAATGCGGGCGTATGCTGCTCGCCTTTGCTGGTATCGACTGGCTTCAGTTCATAAGGCACGCCCGCTTCTTCAAGAAACAGCGCGACTTTTGCGGGGTTGGGCGTGGGGTGGAAGTAGAAGTGGATCATGCGAGCGCGCTCCGGTTTGGCAGGCGACCATTTTAGATCGCTCGCTCCAAAACGCGCAACGATGGCTTCTTCTCTTATGCGCAGAGCTTGCGGATGACCGACTCGATATCGACTTCTCCCTTCAAAATATCTTCGCTGCGTCCTTCGAAGTCGATCCATCCTTCATTGAAGCCGTCGAGCATGCGGATGCGCGGCATCGGATTCTTCATGCCCTGCTGTTCGAACATGTCGCGCCAACTCTCGCGCGGCACCGCTTGCGCGGCGACCGGCTTGCCGAGCACGGCCGCGAACGCCGCTGCGATATCGCGCGGGCTGACGCGTTGCGGACCTTCGAGTTCGACGATCCGCGTGCCGTGCCAGTCGTCTTGAAGCAACCGCGCGGCGGTTCTGCCGACGTCTTCGGTGGCGACCATCGGAATGGCGCGATCCAGCGGTTGCAGGAACGAATGAACGACGCCTTCGTCGCGGGCCGATTGCACGTCCCATGCGCTGTTCTCCATGAACCAGCCGGGGCGCAGGAAGGTCACGGGTATCGGCTGCGCGATGAGCGCGTCTTGCAGCAACGTGTGCTGCGTGAGCAGATTCGTCTCTGTCGCCTGCGCGCCGATGGTCGACAGGCACACGATCTTGCGCGGCTTTGTACGCTGCACCGCCGTGACGATGGCTTCAATGACTTCGCGCGTTTCCGGAAAGCCGGGCAACGGATCGAACTGCGGCGGCAGCAGAATGAACACGCCATGCGCGCCTTCGAACGCCTGCGCCAGCGCGTGTGCATCGTTCATGCGGGCGTTCGCCACCTCGCAGCCACGCGCCGCCCACGGCTCGCCCTTCTTTGCATCGCGCACGACCGCGCGAACGCGTTGTCCCGCTTGCAGCAGCGCATCGGCGAGCACGCCGCCCACTTGTCCGCTGATACCCGTGATGGCGTACATGTTTGCTTCCTCCTTGCGAATCGGTTGATGTCTTGTTTGACGACTCGCATGGTAGGCGGCGGCCCGCGCCGGTGAAATGCCGCCCGCGTCATTACATTCATGACGCGGCAGCACGAATGAAAAAGCCCCGCTCGCAAAGGGCCGCAAAACAGGGCCGCGAACGGGGCTTCGACACTTGGAGGACGACGCGTGCTTCAGGTCACCGGGGCCGGATTGAACAGCACGAGCGCGTTGTGCAGCTTCAGCTTCTCGGCGCGCGTTTGCTTGCGGCCGCTCGCGACATCGAGCATCAGACGGAACAGTTCCCAGCCCACGTCCGCGATGCTCGCCTCACCCGTCGCGATGGTCCCGGCATTCACGTCCATCAGGTCATGCCAGCGGCGCGCGAGATCGGAGCGCGTCGCGACCTTGATGACCGGCACTTCGGCGAGACTGTACGGCGTGCCGCGCCCCGTGGTGAAGACATGCAGATTGATGCCCGCAGCCAGTTGCAGCGTGCCGCAGATGAAGTCGCTCGCGGGCGTCGCCGCGTAGATCAAGCCCTTCTGCTTGACCTTCTCGCCCGGCGACAGCACGCCCGAAATGGTGGAACTGCCCGACTTGACGATGGACCCCATCGCCTTCTCGACGATGTTCGACAGCCCGCCCTTCTTGTTGCCGGGCGTCGTGTTCGCGCTGCGGTCCGCGCCGCCGCGCTTCAGATAATCGTCGTACCACTTCATCTCGCGGATGATGGCCGCAGCCACTTCGCCATTCGCCGCGCGCGCCGTGAGTTGCGCGACGCCGTCGCGCACTTCGGTCACTTCCGAGAACATCACGGTCGCGCCCGCGCGCACGAGCAGGTCCGTCGCGAAACCGACCGCCGGATTCGCCGTGAGACCCGAGAACGCATCGCTGCCGCCGCATTGCACGCCGACGACCAGATCGGATGCGGGACACGTCTCGCGGCGGCGATTGTTGAGCCGCTTCAGATGCGTTTCGGCCATGAGCATGATGGAGTCGATCATCGACTGGAAGCCGACGTGTCCCTCGTCCTGCAGCACGACCGCGCCGCCGTTCGCCTCGCTTTCCATGTCGCCGATATCGGCAATGGCGTCGTCGAGCGCGGCGGCCGCGATCGGTATGGTGCCGGGCGGCATCAGACGTTCGGGCTGGAGCTTCTCGCAGCCGAGGCTCACCATCATCACTTCGCCGCCGAAGTTCGGGTTCAGCGCGATGTTGCGCACGGTACGGATGGGCACCATCGCGTCCGGCGCTTCGATGGCGACGCCGCAGCCGTAGGTGTGGCCGAGGCTCACGACATCATCGACATTGGGGTAGCGCGGCAGCAGTTCCGCCTTGATGCGATCGACCGCGTGCTGCACGACATCCGCGACGCACTGCACGGTGGTCGTGATCGCGAGGATGTTGCGCGTGCCCACGCTGCCGTCCGCATTGCGATACCCCTCGAACGTGAAGCCTTCGAGCGGCGACGTGTCGGGCGCCTTGATGGTCGCGACGGGCAGATCGTCGAGCTCGGGCGGCGTCGGCATGCGCAACACGTGCTCGTTGATCCAGCTGCCTTTGGGCAAATCCTTCAACGCATAACCGATGACCACGTTGTAGCGGATCACGGCATCGCCTTCCGCGAGATCGGTCAGGGCCACCTTGTGACCTTGCGGCACGCGTTCGCGCAGCACGAGCCCATCGGCGAACGTCGCGCCTTCGCCAAGGCCTCCGTCGTTCACGACGATCGCCACGTTGTCATCCGGGTGCACGCGTATATAGAGCGGCGGCTGATTCATTCTCGACAATCCCTGGTGCATGACGGCCCGCGCCGTCCTGGAGTTATGTCATCCTACAACACATCGTCCCTGTCTGGCTCGGTGTTTACCCGCGAAATACGCTACCGAACTGTACGTGAGTTGCCGCGAGCCGAGCCATGTTGTACGATGACCTATAAGCGCTGCATTCGCCGGACGCTGCCAAACGAGACATAGATCATGACGACACCGCAAGAACTCAAGCAAATCGTATCCGAGGGCCTGCTCTCTTTCCCCGTGACCGACTTCGACGCGCAAGGCAACTTTCGCGCCGATACGTATGCGGAACGTCTCGAATGGCTCGCGCCGTACGGTGCGTCCGCGCTGTTCGTCGCGGGCGGCACGGGCGAGTTCTTCTCGCTGACGCAGCCTGAATATTCGCAGATCGTGCGCACGGCCACCGAAGTCTGCAAAGGCAAGGTGCCGATCCTCGCGGGCGCGGGCGGCCCGACGCGCACGGCCATCGCTTTTGCGCAGGAAGCCGAGAAGAACGGCGCGCAAGGCATTCTGCTGATGCCGCACTATCTGACGGAAGCCTCGCAGGAAGGCATCGCGGCGCACGCCGAACAGGTGTGCAAGGCCGTG
Source organism: Caballeronia sp. AZ10_KS36 (assembly GCF_023631105.1). Lineage (NCBI taxonomy): Bacteria > Pseudomonadati > Pseudomonadota > Betaproteobacteria > Burkholderiales > Burkholderiaceae > Caballeronia > Caballeronia sp. AZ10_KS36. The sequence continues at coordinate 153,427 of NZ_JALQDQ010000035.1, forward strand.
CCGAACCTGGGCGTCATCATCTATAACCGCGCGAATTCGAAGCTCAACGCCGACATGCTGGAGCGTCTCGCGGACCGCTGCCCGAACCTCATCGGCTTCAAGGACGGTGTCGGCGAGATCGAAGCGATGCTGACCATTCGCCGTCGTCTCGGCGACCGCTTCTCGTACCTCGGCGGCCTGCCGACCGCGGAAGTCTACGCGGCGGCCTACAAGGCGCTGGGCGTGCCGGTGTACTCGTCGGCGGTGTTCAACTTCATCCCGAAGACGGCGATGCAGTTCTACCGAGCCATCGCGGCCAACGACCACGAGACCACCGGCAAGCTGATCGACGAATTCTTCCTGCCGTATCTGGCCATTCGCAATCGTCGTCCGGGCTATGCCGTGAGTATCGTGAAGGCCGGCGCGAAGCTCGTCGGACACGATGCCGGTCCGGTGCGCGCGCCGCTGACGGATCTGACCGATGAAGAAATGAGCCAGCTCGATGCATTGATCAAGAAGCTCGGCGCGCAGTAACTCGCGCTCCTAAAGCGCCCCGAGCGTGGGACAAGCGTCCGGCGCTCGGGGCGTTTCAACTGGCGCTCAAGAAGCGGCGACGACGCGCAGTTCGAGCGCATCGCCACCGGCGGCGATATCGAGCAGGCGATCCACATTCGGATGCGCCCCCGGACGATTGCGCGCGTCCGCCGTATGTTCCGCGAATACGAGCAGCCCGTGCTCGGCGGCCTGCGCGTTCAGCGTGCCGAACGTCTCTTTCAGGTAGTGATAGACCGCGAGCGAGCCTTGTTTGCCCGGCTTGTTTTCGATGCTCGCAACGACATCGCCCTTCGCATCGATCAGATCGATGCGCTCGATGCCTTCGATCGAAGGCAGTTGCGCGAAATTGTCCTTGAATACGCTGCTCGGCTGAATCACGAAAGAGGCTCCGGTCATGGTCGGTGAATGAGGCGGAGTATCTTAATCGATTCGCGCATCAGAAGATGTGCATGAGGCCGACGTATGCGCCGGTCTGCGATTCGCCGGCAAGCGGGCTCGTGCTCGTGCTGGCGTCCGAGTTGCGCGGCGTCGCGAATACGGAGAACGTGCCGTTCGCGCTGTTGCGCACATAAGCCACGGTGCCGTAGACGAACGTGCGCTTCGTGAAGTTATAGGTGGTGCCGAGCGAATAGAGCATGGCGTGACTCGCGGGATCGTGCGAGGCGTCGCCCGCGCCCTCGCCTACGTGAACATAGAAGCCCGCTGCGGTGACGGCCCATTGCGGCGTCGCCTGATACGTCGCGCCGAGCCAGTAATGGTCCGCGCTATCGGCGATGCCTGCAGGCGTATCGGGCGCCGCGTAGTGCGTATAGGCGGCCTGAATCTTGAACTTGTCGACCTTCAGGTTCGCGCCAACGAAGTATTCCCGCGACGACGCGAAAATATTGCTCATGCGCCCGTTCTGGTCGCGCAACTCGTCGTAGATGCCGCGCACATCAAGAAGCGGCGAATGATACGTGAGCATGATGCCCTCGGAGCGCCCGAACTCGCCCGGCGCGCCGCTGTTGAATGCACCGGGCTGATTGCCGAACGCATACTGGCCCTGAACATCGAAGCCATGAAACACGGGGCTATGGTATTCGACGTTGTTGCTCGTCTGCTGCCAGTTGCGTCCGCGCACGAGCGATGCCGAGGACACCGCTTCCTGCACCATCGGATCGAATTCCCAGACGCCGTCGCTGTCGATGAAAAGATTGCGGCCCGCCTGAATCTGGCCCCACGTCTTCGAATTGATACCCACGTAGGCGCGCCGTGAAAACATGCGGTCGCCGCCCGTTCTGCCGTTCATGATCTGTAGCGCGGTTTCCAGGTCGAAGACGGCGCTCATGCCGCCACCGAGGTCTTCGACGCCCTTGAAACCGAGCATGCTCGTGCCCCAGTCACCGCCTTCCGCGCTCCATCGCGTGGCATTGCCGCCTGCGCCGTTCGCGACATGATTCAGGTATTCGATGCCGCCGTCGAGCCGGCCGTATAAGGTGACGCTGGATTGCGCCCACGCGCCGGAGGTGAATAGAAGAAGCCCTGCCGCCTTGCAAAGCCTGACCGTCGTGTCTTTCCTCATGTGCCGCTCCATGTCCGTGGCGTTCGCCAACGCTGATTCTTGTTGGGCACGAACATAGCACTATCTTGCGAACATCGCAGAAGCGGCCGGTGCGATCCGCATCGACTTCGGCGAGTGCAAGAGAAATGACAGGCGCGCGCGGCCCGAAAGGCGCACACCGCCCGTCAAGATGAAGCCGCGCTTACCGAAGCAGCCGATGCTCGACGCTGCGAGAGGGTCGCCGTGTTCTTCGAGCCGGTTTGCGTCGGCATCAACGGTCAAATATCGCGCAAAGGCCTTTGCTTCGGATACCTAATCGTATTACCGAGCCACGCAACCGGCGTGGCGCCTCCCTCACATGCGATCCACTGCAATCACCGCATCGGCGAACGCCTTCGGCGCTTCCTGCGGCAGATTGTGTCCCACGCCGCCGCCCACATCGATATGCCGGTACTTACCCGTGAACTTCTTCGCGTACCCAGACGGGCTCGGATGCGGCGCGGCGTTCGCGTCGCCTTCCATCGTGATGGTCGGCACCGTGATCGGCGGCGCGGCCGCGAGGCGCTTTTCGAGCGCGTCGTATTGCGGCTCGCCTTCGGCCAGTCCCAGTCTCCATCGATAGTTGTGAATGACGACCGCGACGTGATCCGGATTATCGAACGCCTGCGCCGAACGCTCGAACGTCGCGTCGTCGAAATGCCATTCCGGCGATGCCGTTTGCCAGATCAGCTTCGAAAACGCGCGACGGTTCGCTTCATAGCCCGCGCGGCCGCGCTCGGTCGCGAAGTAGAACTGATACCACCACGCGTATTCCGCTTTCGGCGGCAAGGGCGCGCGATTCGCTTCCTGACTGCCGATGAGATACCCGCTCACGGACACGAGCGCCTTGCAACGCTCCGGCCACAACGCCGCGACGATATCGGCGGTGCGCGCGCCCCAGTCGAAGCCTGCGACGAGCGCCCTCTGAATGCGCAGCGCATCCATGAGCGCGATGATATCGACGGCGACGACCGCCTGCTGTCCGTTGCGCGGCGTATCGGCCGAGAGAAAGCGCGTCGAGCCATAGCCTCGCAGGTAAGGCACGATCACGCGATACCCCGCGGCCGCAAGCATCGGCGCCACTTCGGCGAAGCTATGAATGTCGTACGGCCAGCCGTGCAGGAGGATAACGGGCGGACCGTTTTCGGGGCCGACCTGCGCATAGCCGATCTTGAGCGTGCCTGCATTGATCTGACGGATATCGGCAAACGAAGGCGCGCTCGCTGTGCCCGCCGACTGCGCGCGAACGAGCCCGCTGAAGCCCAACTGCATCGCGCCGATGCCTGCGATAGTCGCACCTAGCAGGCGGCGGCGCGAGCCGTTGATGTTCTCCGTCATGTCACTCTCCCCTAAGTGTCGTCGATGAAGCGCATGATGGATGCGAGGCGCCGTCCGAGCAAGAGCAACAAAGTTCACGTATCGTTGCTTCAAGAACAACGCTCAGGGACGGGGACATGGTCATGCGCGAGATCAATCAACAGCGTCTGCGCTACTTCAACGAGGTCCTGGCGCACGGCACCATTCGCGGCGCGGCAGACCGTCTGAACACATCGCCATCGGTGATTGCGCGGCAAATCAAGTTGCTTGAAGACGAACTCGACACGCTGCTCTTCGAACGTCAGGCGCGCGGCGTTCGTCCGACGGAGGCTGCGTTTCATCTGCTCGAATTCTGGCGCGGGTATCGTTCGCAGCAGGAGAAGCTGGAGGATCAGCTTCATGCGTTGAAAGGGCTTCAGCAAGGCAAGATCAGGCTTGCCGTGAGCGAGGGCTACGTCGACATGCTGGTGGACGACGTCCTCGCGCCGTTCTGCGCGCGCTATCCCGGCCTCGACGTGACGGTGGAGATGCTGGCCGTCGATGAGATCATCGAGGAGGTCGCGCAGAGCCGCGCGCATATCGGGCTCGCGTACAACCCGCCGCCGCATCCGCGCATCGAGGTCCGCGCGAGCTCGGCGCAGCCAGTGGTGCTGCTTGCGCGGCGCGATCATCCGCTCGTCCGGCGCGGTGGCGTGGCGCGCATCGACGACCTGCGCGACTATCCGCTCGCCCTCATGCCGCCCACGTTCGGCATCGGGCATGTCGTGAAGATGCTGGAACTGGCGGAGGGCGTCTCCATCCGCGCGACAGTTACGACCAACTCGCTCACCGCATTGAAGCGCCTCGTGAGCGCGGGGGACTTCATCACGTTGATTGGTGCATTCGCTGCATATCGCGAGATCGCGAGCGGCGAGATGAAGACTGTGCCTATTGCGCACCCCGTCTTCGAAAGCATTCAGGCGCGTGTGCTGTTGAAAGCGGGCAGGCCGCTCGCAGCCGGACCGCAAGCGCTGCTCGCGGGGCTGCTGGACGCCATGCCGATGTTCGCGCAGCGTGACAAGCGCCGCAAGCGCTCGGCGAAGTGATGCAACGTCGCTGCGCGCGGCCTCAACGCGCGCCGTCTGCTTCCACGCAAGCGGCCTGCTCCAGCAATGCTTCAAGCGCAACCGGCCGCGAGCGCAGAAAGCCCTGCATCTTGTCGCAACCGGCGTCTCTAAGGCGTTGCAGTTGTTCCTGCGTCTCGACACCTTCGGCCACCACGATCACGCCGAGCTTATGCGCGAGATCGATCACGCCTTCAACGACCGTGCGCGTCATCGCGTCGGTGGCGATGTTATCGACGAACGACTTGTCGAGCTTCAGCACATCCGGCCTGAAGCGCGCGAGATAGCTGAGGCTCGAATAGCCGGTGCCGAAGTCGTCGATGGCGATGCGCACGCCGAGCGCACGCAGTTTCGACAGCACTTCCTGCGCATCGTCGACATTTTCGATCAGCGCGGACTCCGTGATTTCGAGCGTGATGCAAGCGGCATCGATGCCCGCCCGCTTGATCACATGATGAAGCACGGGAACGAGCCGTGGGTCGCGCAACTGCTTCGGCGACACGTTCACCGCCACCGACCGCACCTCGGGCACGGATGCGGCAAGGCGCCGTGCCGCCTGCACCGCTTCGCGAATGATCCAGTGCCCCGCCTCCACGATAAGCCCGCTTTCTTCCAGGACTGGAACGAATGCAGATGGCGGAATGAGGCCGAGGAGCGGATGCTGCCAGCGCAACAGCGCCTCGACGCCGACGAGGCCGTCCGTGCGAATCGAGTATTGCGGCTGATAGTGCAGAACGAACTGATTGTCGCGAATGGCGCCGTGCAATTCGGTCTCGAGATGCGCGCGCGCGAGGTCGTCCTTCTCGCGCTCCCCGAACACGCGAAACGCGTTGCGGCCCGCGCGTTTCGCGGCATACATGGCCATGTCCGCGCTGATAAAAAGCGTCTCGGGCGTGCGGCCATGCTCGGGATACAGCGCGACGCCGATCGAGCATGTCATGTTGACGGTCTTGCAGCCGGCCTTGATCGGCCTGCCACAGGCAAGCGCAAGCCGTCTGCACGCGCGCTCGATGTGGTCCTGATCGAGTGCGCCGGGAAGAACGATGGTGAACTCGTCGCCGCCGGCACGCGCCGCCACCGCGCCCTCCGGCATCGCTTCGCCGATGCGTTCGGCAATCGCCTTGAGCACGGCATCGCCCGCGCTGTGGCCCGCCGTATCGTTGATGGACTTGAACCGGTCGATGTCGATGAACAGATACGCGAACGGCTCGCCCGACGCGCATCGCTCGACGAGCGCATGCATCATCGCGTTGCGGTTGTGCAGGCCAGTGAGGCTGTCGGTGTTCGCAAGGCGATTGAGCGCCTGCAGGTTCATGCGTTCTTCGGTAGCGTCGACGCATACGCTGACGACGCGCGAAACGGCGCCGTCTTCGCTGACAGGATAGATGTCCGCGCGCACCCACCGCGTGCGGTCGCCTGCAAGACACAAACGGAAATAGCTCTGCGACGGCGCGCCGCTGTTCACGGCATCGCGCATCTTGCCGCGCAGGCCGGGCATGTCTTCGGGATGCACGCGCTGCATCCACGCCTTCTTGTCGGTTTCGAGCGCGGCCACGGGCATCTCCCACATGCGCTCGAAGGCCGAACTCACATGCAACAGGTCCTTGAAGTCATGGCTCGCGGTCCAGAAGACCGCATCGACGTGATCTTCCATGTCCTTCTGCACGCGCGCATTGCCGCGCAGTTCCTCGATCAGATCGACTTCAGCCGTGATATCGCGCGACTTGCAGAGCACCGCGACGACGCAGCCTTCCTCGCCATAGACCGGCGCGAACGTGGACGTCCACCACTTCGGGGTGCCGGCCATCGTCGGACATGCCGCCGAGAACGAGACGGACTCGCCCGCCTTCGCGCGTTCGAAGGCCGCTCGCGCGTCCGCGCCTTCCCATAACGCGAGCCAGTCGATGCCGACGATCTCTTTGGCGTCAGCCGCTTCGAGCAGCCGCGTGCCGACATCGGAAATGCAGCTCACGCGGCCGTCGAGATCGAGCAGTTTGATGCAGTCTTCGGCAATCGAAAGCAGCCCGTTGGAGAACTGCTGCGCGGCGAAGAGCTGGCGCTTCCATCGCAGCATGCAATGAAGGACCGCCACGGCCGCGGCGCACGCCGCGCTCAGGAGCACGGCGAACGGATGCGCCACGAACGGCGTCACGCACGCGACGAGCGCCGCGCCCAGCACCGCCAGCGCGCATGTGTCGAACCGGCGCGCGCGCTGCACATGCGGCAGCCGCCGCGCGACGCTATCGCCGATCGCTCCGAGAAATTCGCTCGCTCTTTCCTGCACTGCCGTAGTTCCTTTCCGCCGTGAGTGCGTCCTTGCTCGCTGCTTAACGGCGGGAAGGGGAAAGTCTTGAGCCGGGCAATGCTCTGGAGATATGCGGAAAACCCTGCCTTCGCGTGTCGCTCAATGCGTGTTGGTGGTGAGAGTCAAGGCGGGCCTTCTACTCAAGAGCCGCGCGCTTCGCGCGAGAGCACACGGGCTATCGCACTCGCACGCGCAAAAAGACGTCTACTGCGCGTCCAGCAAGAATCGCGTGCCTTAAGGCGTCTTCGGCCGGCGCACGACACGCACTTTGGCCGCGCGTCCGCCGCCGCAGAAGAAGCGGTCGTGCCCGTCCGATTCGAGCCCCGAGATGCTCGCGCCCTCGGGCATGTCGAGGCGTTCGAGCACATGGCCCGTGGCGGGGTCCACGTGCCGCAACTCGCTTTCGTCGCCTTCCCATGTGGCGTGCCACAACTCGCCTTCGACCCACGTGACGCCCGTCACGAACCGGTTCGATTCGATGGTGCGCAGAATCTCGCCGCTCGTCGCATCGATCTGATGGATCTTGCGGCCGCGATACTGGCCGACCCACAGCGTGCCTTCGCCCCACGCTAGGCCCGAGTCCGCGCCGCCGCCGGGCGCCGGAATGGTTGAGACGACGTGGCCCGTTCGCGGATCGATCTTCTGGATGCGGTCCTCCGCAATCTGATAGAGATGCTCGCCATCGAAGGCCGTTCCCGCGTGAGCCGCCACATGGAGCTTGCGTTGCGGCTCGCCGGTCTCGGGATCGAACGCGTTGAGCGTATCGCCTGCCGCGAACCACGCGGCATGACCGTCGAAGGTCACGCCGTGCACGCCTTCCACATCCGAAAAAGGCCCGTATCCACGGATGATTTCTGCTTTCGCGCGTTTCATGGCTCGGTCCTCTGGTCGCGCATCGTTGGATGCATTGCGATGATGCTAGCCGCTCGCGAGGCCGGCGGGGAGTAACAAGGCCGACGCGAATCCCGGCGTGGGCGGCGCGAGCCACCGGCGCGCGCGGCCGCGCCCGAACGACTGCACCTTGCCCGAGGCGGCCAATGTTTCCAGCGCACGTTGCACCGTGCGCTGGCTGGCATTGAGCGCAAGCGCGAGCGCGGAACTCGACCACGCTTCGCCGTCGGCCAGACAGGCGAGCAGCGGCGCGTGCGCGTCATCCAGAGGCCGCGCGAGCACGGCCACCTGTGCCGCTCGATGCGGCTCGAGCGCGTACCCGTCGCGCGTGGCCCGAATCTGCGCGAGCGGCCGCAGCAGCGTGCGCAAGCGTCCCATCTCGACCCGCAGCCGCGCGCGATGCGTCTCGTCCGCGTGACGCATGCGAAACGCGCATGCAATCAGTCGATCGCGCGGCACGTCGCCGGGCGACGCTTCGCCCAGCATGCGTGCCAGCGTAAAAAGCACCGGGCGCGTGGCGAGCGAGACCACTGTCTGCGCATCGCGCACGGCATGGCGGCAGGCGTCGATCACGAGCGTGTTCGATGCGAACAATGCCTCCACATCGTCCAGCAGCACAGGACGCGTCTCGCCTTGCGCAATAAGCCGCGCGGCGGGCGTATCGAGCAGCGCGCGCGCATGTTCGACTTCCGCTGACAGCGCCGCAATGCCGGCGACTCGCGCGGCTTGTCTCGCACGGTCCAGCGCGGCGCGGGCTTCTCTTGCCTGAAGACGGCGCATGGCGATGCCCGCTTCGATCAGCGCATGCGCGGCAAGCAACGCGGGCGGGAGCGCGGATGCATCGAGCGCGCGAAGCGCCTCTTCCGCTTCGTCGATGCGCCCGATCAACAGCGCGCGTCGCACGTCGAGATAGCGCGCGTGCGCCGCGTTGATGCGATCGCCGTGCGCTTCGAGCGTCGCGCGCGCGTGGTCCAGCGCCTTCGCGGGCCACGCGAGTTCGCGCGATGCGAGCGCAATCTCCGCTTCGGCGACGACGCAGCGTGCGCGCGCCACCGCTTCCTTCGCGCCGAATGCGCGAGACGCGCGCCTGAGCAGCGCCTTCGCACGCGGGAAGTCGCCGAGCTGCGCCATCGCGATGCCGCGCAGCGCGAGCGCGGGGGCATCGTCGCGCAGCGCCACGCGATTCAGCGCGCCGAGCGGATCGCCCGCCGCGAGCGCGCGCGCCGCCGCCGTCATCAACGAATCCATGCGAATCCCGACACGCTTGTCACTCCCCCGCGTCCGATGCCCGGCACTAATCTAACACCACGCATGACGCGCTTTGCAATCGATCCCAAACCGGTGCGCACGCACCGCCGCACAACGGAGGCAACGCAAATGACGACTCACACCACTGCGACACACCATGAATGGCTCGCCGCACGGCTCGATCTGTTGAAAGCCGAGAAGGACCTCACGCGCCGCAGCGACGAACTCGCGCGGCAACGTCAGGCTTTGCCGTGGGTTCGTATCGACAAGACATATCGCTTCGATACCGAAGCCGGCGATGCCGCGCTCGCCGACCTCTTTGGCGGGCGCTCGCAACTGCTCGTCTATCACTTCATGTTCGGACCGGACTGGAGCGCGGGCTGTCCATCTTGCTCGTCGATTGCGGACGGCTTCGACGGCTTCGCCGTTCATCTCGCGCATCACGATGTCGCGCTGTGGGCCGTGTCGCGCGCGTCCATCGACAAGCTCGCGGCCTATAAAAAGCGCATGGGATGGCGCTTTCCGTGGGCGTCCGCGAAGGATGGCGAGTTCAACTACGACTTCAACGTGTCGTTCACGGAGGCGCAGCAGCGCGCGGGCGACATCGAATATAACTTCGCGCGCGGCGGCCACGCGATGGACATGAAGGACGCGCCCGAACCCGTGAAGGCCTTTGCCGCCGATTGCGGCACCGACGCGCCGACCTTCACGCGCGATCGCCCCGGCATGAGCGTATTCGCGATGGAAGACGGCGTCGTGTATCACACGTATTCGGCGTATGCGCGCGGTCTCGATGCGCTGTGGGGCATGTATCAATGGCTCGATCGCGCGCCCAAAGGACGCAATGAAAACGGCATCTGGTGGAAGCGCCATGACGAGTATGCGGACTGATCTCGTCATGCTGAGCGGGGACGAGCGGCGCGGATTCGTCGCGCTGCTTGCCTCCGCGTTCGCGCTGAGTGCCGCGTTGCTCGCCGCGTGTCATGCCTGCATACCCTCGATGGACTGGGCGCGTCCCTGCGGCCAGACGCCGCTCGGCGCGGCCGTCTCTTTCGTCGCTGAATGGGCCGTCATGATGAACGCGATGATGCTGCCGCCCTTCGCGCAGACGTTGTGGCGCTATCGCCGGTGCGGTGCGGTGGCGCTTGCGCCCATGACGGCCGGATATGTCACGGCATGGTCGATGACCGGCATCGCGGTGTATCCGCTCGGCGCGACATTGAGCGCGCTTCTCATGACGAAGCCCGTCACCGGCGGCGCGTTGATCGTGCTTGCAGGCATCGTGCAATCTAGCCGATGGAAGGCGCGCCGTCTCGCGTGTTGCCGCTCCACGCTCGAGCATCGCTCGACGATGCTTGCACCGTATGAATACGGGATATGGCACGGCATGCAGTGCATTGCATCGTGCGCGGCGCTCACCGTGGCTTTATGCGTTGCGGGCATGGCGGACCCGCGAGCAATGGCTGCGCTGACGTTCGCCATAGCGGCAGAGCGCATGCTGTCGTTCGGGCATCGCGTAGCGAAAGGCATTGGTGTACTGATGATCGCAACGGGCGCGGCGTGGATGCTTCATGCCGCCGCATGAAATAAAACGATCGGCCGTGCGCTTTCCTCATCCATGTTTTCCCGGACTCAAGTGCGGCTCGCCGCTGTCGATATACAAAGGTCGATGGATTCCCTCGGCCGCGCAGTGGGCGCAGCATCGCCGCCTCCGCGTGAATGACGCGATGCAGCCATTTCGAGGAATCCATGTTTTCGACCATCAAAGGGCGGCTGGCCTTGGCCATGACGCTGTTGAGCGCGCTGCTGATCGGTATCGGCGTGCTCGGGCTCATCGGCATGACACGCGCGAACTCGGTGACGCATGAGTTGTTCACGAACGAAATGCCGAGCGCAGTTTCCGTCGGCAACGCCGAGATGTTCATGGCACGCGAGCGTCTGAGCTTCGACCGCGCCGCTTTGAACGTAGGCACGAGCGCAGCCGAAGATGCCATCGGGCGGGGCGCGCTCATGCGCAAGACCTCCGACGAAGCATGGGGTAAATACGCATCGCTGCCGCAGGGTCAGGAAGAGAAAGCGCTCGCCGACAAGTTCAATCAGCAGCGTCTTGCGATGCAGAAGCTGATCGACGAAGGCTATGCGGACGTGCGCGCCAAGGATCAGGACAAGATCACCGCCGACGCCAGCGCCATGCAGGCAGCGTTCAACGAATTCGCGAAGACGGGCGTCGCGCTGCGCAAGCTCCAATTCGAATCGGCGCAAGGCGCCTACGACGCGGGACAAGCTCAGTTCGAAACGTTCCGCCTGTTGAGCATCGCGGCGATCCTCGCCGGCGTGGCTGCCGCGATATATTCGTGGGCGTCGCTGCGCCGCCGCATCGCGCGTCCGCTGGATGCCGCGCTCACGCAGTTCAGCGCGATTGCATCGGGCGATCTGCGCCGCGAAGTGACGGTCAGCTCGAACGACGAGATGGGCCAGCTTCTGCGCGGCCTTTCGACGATGCAAGCGAGCCTCATCGAAACCGTGCGTTCGGTACGCTCGGGCAGCGAGTCGATCGCCTCTGCAACGAAACAGATCGCAGCGGGCAATATCGACCTGTCGTCGCGCACGGAACAGCAGGCGTCGGCGTTGCAGGAAACGGCGTCGAGCATGGATGAACTCACGGGCACCGTCAAACAGAACGCCGACAACGCGCGGCAGGCGAGCATGCTGGCCGCCAATGCGTCGGAGATCGCGAGCAAGGGCAGCCATGTCGTGTCGCAAGTCGTCACGACGATGGGCGAGATCAATCAAAGCTCGGCGAAAATTGCGGACATCATCACGATCATCGAAGGCATCGCGTTCCAGACCAACATTCTCGCGTTGAACGCAGCCGTGGAAGCGGCGCGCGCAGGCGAAGAAGGACGCGGCTTCGCTGTCGTGGCGGGTGAAGTGCGCTCGCTCGCGCAACGTTCGTCGGCGGCGGCGAAGGAGATCAAGGAACTCATCGATACATCGGTCGAGCGCGTGCAGTCGGGCAGCGCGCTCGTCGACGAAGCCGGCCGCACGATGGCAGAAATCAGCGGCGCGGTCGAGCGCGTGACCGACATCATGGGCGAGATCGCGGCGGCATCGGAAGAGCAGAGCAGCGGCATCGATCAGGTGGCGCGCGCCGTGACGCAGATGGACGAAGTGACGCAGCAAAACGCGGCGCTCGTCGAGGAAGCGGCAGCCGCCGCGCAATCGCTGGAAGATCAGGCGGCGGCGCTGCGCTCGGCGGTGGAGACGTTCAGGCTGCACGAGGCTGCATAAAAGCGCAACGGGGCGCGCGCGCACGTCGCTTATTGACCGCACCGCCCGATTGCAGGCGCATCGTCGCGCGTGTTGCCTGCATATACCCGAATGCGCTCGGCCAGATCCACCGATGGCGCTTCGTACGAGTAACAGTACGGCGGCTTCGGCACCTTGGCCGGCTGCTCGTCTTGCAGCACCGCTTTGGCATCGCCGAGGTACAGGTTGTCGCGCACCGAAAGAAACGCCTGATAGCCGTGCGTGTACCCGTAGCGCGACTTCGTGCGCTCATAGTGTTCGCGATCCGATTGGCCATTGACGAGCGCGCTGCGTGCCGGCGCCTGCGGAATATAGCGGCAATAGTTCGCGTTGACGCCTTCGACCGTCGGGAAGTAAGCCGGCTCGGTGCAAGCGCGATGCGCGGAGTTCGAGAAGATGTTGCCTTCCACGAGCGCCCGCGCCTCCAGGCTGAAGCTCATGCCGTAGAAGTCCCAGTTCTCGATGAGATTGTTATAGAGGTGAATCGTGCCGAACTGCGCGCGCGGGTTACGCTGCATGGTATCGACGAAGTAGCTATGGTGAATCGTCACGCGAGCAATCGCATCGCGCTCGTAGTTGGCGAAGAGATTGTCCTCGGTGATGTTGTTGACGAGCATGACCTTGTCGTCATCGTGAAACTTCACCCACGAGACCGTCACATCCGTCGAGCCGTTCTTCACGTTCACGAGCCGGGCCGCGAACCGCGAAAGATCGAGGTGATCGATCCAGACATCGCGCGAACCGTTGGCGATGTCGATGGCCTGCGCGAACGTGCGCAAGCGGCCGTCTATCGTCAGATGCGTCACGATGACGTTCGAACTGCCGTAGATGCCGAAGCCGTAGTCGAGCAGTTCCACCATGTGCCCGCGCCCGTCTATCGTCACGTTTGACGGCACCCGAAGCATGGACGCAAGCGCAATCTTCATGTCCGACGCGAAGCGAATCCAGGTGGGTCCGCGCGCATGCGCGAGCGCATCGCGCAACGATCCGGGCCCGCCGTCCGCCGCCGACGACACAACCACCACTTTGCCATCCAGCCCGCCGGTCGCCGCGCGGCCATATCCTTCTCGCTGCTGAAGAAGCTCGGACACCATCGCGCAATCCGCGGTCGCGCGCTCGCATGCATCGCGCGGCGCGGCGGATGCCGCCATGCACGCGGCCATCGACGCACACGCGATCATGCGAACGATGCTGTTGCGCAGCGCCCAGCGAAGGCGCTCACGGTAAGCGTAAGTCTTCATGATGCACGCACCCGCTTCGTCTTCGTCAGGAAATCGACGTACCACGGCAGCGCCTCGTTCATTCCCGCAGGCAAATCGATGAGCGGCACATAGCCGAGTTCCCGCTGCGCCTTCGACACGTCCGCTTGCGAATGGCGCACGTCGCCCGCACGGAAATCGCGGTGCGCCGGTTGCTTGTGATACGCGTGGCCGAGTCCCGCGAGACCGTTGCGGATCACATGGAAGAGGTCGTTGAGCGTCGTGCGTCCGCCCACGGCGACGTTGTAGACCTCGCTCGCAGCGAGCTCCGCGCGAAGCGCCGCACGCAAGTTCGCCTGCACGACATTGCCGACATAGCAGAAATCGCGGCTCGTTTCGCCGTCGCCGTTGATCTGCACGTCGTCGCCCGAAAGCATCGCGGCAATCCACTTCGGGATCACCGCCGCGTACGCGCCGTCCGGGTCCTGCCGCGGGCCGAATGCGTTGAAGTAGCGCAGGCCGATCGAGGCGAATCCGTAGGTGCGCGCATAAACGCCCGCATAGATCTCGTTCACGAGCTTGGTGACGGCATACGGTGACAGCGGATTGCCTATGCGCTCCTCGCGCTTCGGCAGATTCGGCTCATCGCCATACGTGGAACTCGATGCGGCGTACACGAAGCGGCGCACGCCGGCCCGCCGCGACGCATCGAGCATCTTGAGAAAGCCCGTTGCATTGACATCGTGCGACGTAATCGGGTCTTTCACCGAACGCGGCACCGACCCGAGCGCGGCCTGATGCAGCACGAAATCCACGCCGTCTACGGCGGCGTCGCATGCGCGAACGTCGCGGATATCCGCTTCCTGGAAGCTGAAGTTGCGCCAGCGCGTTTCGCCGACGCGCAAGCGGATCTCATCGAGATTGCGCTGATGCCCGGTCGCGAAGTTATCCATGCCGCGCACTTCCTGCCCGAGCACGAGAAGCGTCTCGACAAGATTCGATCCGATAAAGCCCGCCGCGCCCGTCACGAGCCATCGGAAGCGCTGCGCCGCGAGCGCATCGCGCAAGCCGGATTGCGACTCGTGCAGCAGCCATGCCGGCATCGGCGACTCATTCAACAGGGATTCATTCTGCATAAGGTTCTGCTCAGTTGATTCACGAAAGGTTGTGATCGCATGCGGCGCTCGTTGCATGCGCTGACGGATCGATGGGACGCACATGACGCCACAGGCCGCCGCTCAGGCGCAGGTCTTCCGGCGCTCCGGCCAGATGCGCGCGCAGATGGCCGAGATAGGCCTCCTGCCATCGAAGGGAAAAACGCTCGACATCCTCGCCGGGCTCGGCAGTGGGCAGCATTTCGAGCGTCTGCACGATCTTGCCGTTGCGCCATCGCGGCGCATAAAAGACCGAAGGCAAGCGGAGCCGGTGCGCGGCCCGCGCCGCGAACGACGAGTACGTGACCTCTTGCCCCGCGAACGGAACGCGAGGCGCGGCGGGGTTCGGCGCGCCATCGACCGCGATACATACGGCGAATCCCGACTGAAGGGCGCGAAAGCACTGCCGCGCCACTTGCGCCTCGGTCTGGTCCGCCGTCGAGATGAGCGCGGACGCGTAATGCGCCGTGGCGACGCCCGGCATGCTCGCCACCCAGCGCGATGGAATGCCGAGCAGTTCGAGCACCATGAGGCCCGCATACATGGGACCGACATGCGCGGTCGCGACCACGACGCCCTTTCCGCCGGCAAGCAACGGCGTGAAGCGCCGCTCGGTTTCGTCGAGATCGTCGAGCAAGGTCATGGCTTCTTCAATCGCATGATCGCGACATTCGAGCCATTCGAGCAGCAGATGATCGACGAGATGTCCCCAGCGCGCCGCCCGTTCCCAATCTTCGCGCGTCGTCGTGTTCGCATGGTTGCGCAGCGACCAAGCCCAATCGAGCCGTTCCTTCGGAATGCTAACTTCACCGATGCGCTCGTCGATCTGCGCCATCGCGAGCGCGAAACTCGAAGGCAGAAGGCGGTCTCGCGCGTCGAGACGCGTGCGGTAAAGCCCGGACGCTTCGTCCCTTCTGCCGGCCTGAGACAGTGCCGCGATCGCGAGACGCTGTACGCGTTCATCGTCCGGGCGCTGGTAAGCGAGGGTCAGCATGTGCTCCGCCGATTCCGCGTGGCGGCCGCAGTGGCGCAAAGCCCGGGCGAGCAGCGTTCGCGTGTGCGCAAGATCGGGACAACGCTCGCACGCGATTTGCAAATGCGTGACGGCATCTTCATAACGGCCCGCGCGCAGCAGCGTCTCGCCATGGAGCGTCATGAGCCGCATGTCGTTGGGCGCGAGCGCCACGCCGCGCGCGAAATGTTCGAGCGCTCGCACATGGCCGCCGTCCGCGACGCCGCTTGCCAGATACGCCTGCCCCAGTTGCGAACGCAGCGGGGCGCCTTCGAGCCCGGCGCGCAATGCGGCCTCTCCCGCTGATATCGCGAGTCCGATACGGTTGTCGCTTGCCAGCGCCTGCACGATGGCCGCCGCAGCGCGATCGTTAGGCACGCTGGCGGCGTCGAGGCGCGATGCGAGCCGCGCGGCAAGTTCCGTATGCCCCGCTCGCGTGAGCGCGGTCAGCCACGCGTGCGCATGGGCGGCGTGCGCGACTGCCATTTCGATGCCCGCGCGCGCCAGTTCGGCCGCCTCTGCGACGCGCCCCGCCTGGAGCCGCAACTGGATGCAGGCCGCGTGGGCAGCGGGCTCGTCCGGGTCGATCCGCGCGGCGGCATCCGCGTGAGTCACCGCTTCGTCCCACCGTCGCAGGCGGCCCAGGACGCTCGCGAGCATCCGCCGCTCCTCGGCGAGCTCGGGCCATGCGGTCACCAATGCGGCGAGGACGGCGGCTGTGTCGCTCAGCGCGCCGTCTCGAATGAGCGGCGATACGACGAGGCGTTTCACGTCGATGCGGGCGTCGGCGTCGCGGATGAGCGACGCATCCAGTGCCTCGATCGCGGCGGCTCGGCTCTCGCCGGAGCGAATCTGAGCGATGGCGCGATACACGCGCGCCGCTGCATCAGGCATAGCGCCGGCTCGCACCGCATCGGCGTACGCGGCAAGGCCGGCAGTCCACTCGCCTTTCTTTACGAGCGACCTGCAGGCGTCGAACGGAGCGCGGGTGTTCGGCTTAACCATTGAAAAACTCGCGCCCGAGCATCACGGCGACGCGTACGACCAGGGCGAGCGCAAGACCCGCGGCCAGCGACGCCAGCAACAACAGCGGCGTATTCGGGCTGGTGGGCCGGTCCGTCGGCAAGGGGCGCGTGATGACCGTCAGATATCGCTGGAGCTTGAGCGTATCCGTGAACGCCTGCTGATAGCTTTGCTGGGTCGCGGTGAGATTGGCATCCGCGAACGCCTCGGCGTTCTTCAACGATTCATAGTCGCCCAACTGGCTCGCCTGAGTCTTGCCCTTGCCGCTAATGCGTTCCCGCGTCTGCGCAAGCCGTTCCGTCAATGCCTGCACCTGCGCCGCTGCCGGAGCCAGCATCGGATGCTGCGGATTGCCGAGCGCGCGGATCTTGTCGAGATTGATCTGCGCCGTGTTGAGCTCGGTTTCCAGTTGAGCCGAAAGATTGAGCAGCATGGCCGCGTTCGCGGCGGGATCGAGGTTCTGGTTGACGATTCGCCACTTCGTCAGCGCCGCGCGCGCCGACTGCGCCTCTTTCTGCGCCAGCGCGACCGCCTGCCGGCTGACCTTCAGCGCATCCGCGACGCCCTTTTCATCCATTCGTTGTACGAAGTTTTGCGCGAGATCGAGCAGTGCATCGGAAATCGCCGTGGCATCGGCCGGCGAGTACGCGCTCACCTGCATGACATCGACCTGCTCCATGATGTTGTACGACACCTTCACGGACGAACGATACGCGCGATACAGATCGTCTTCGGACGCATTCGACGGCAGACGGTTAGGCAGATCGAAACCGTTCAGCGTGAGCCGGCGGCGCAGTCCGATCTTCGCGTCGAGCTGGCGCATGCAGTCGCGCGAAGCGAGAAAGTCGCTGACGGCCCAGCCATCGACGAAACCAGCGGCCACGCCAGCGCCGCCGCCAGTCGTGAAGAGACTTGCTGCGCCACCCGCGAGCGGCGCGGCGCTCGAAGTCGCGCGCACCGAAAATCGCGCTTCGGCGGAATAGCGCGGTTTCGCCACGAACGTCGCATAGACCGCGCACAACGCAACGGGCACGAGAACGAGCGCGAGCATGACCCAGCGAGCCTTGCGCCGCGCGAGCCTCGCCGTGTCTCGTTCACGGCGGCGCGCTTCGATGACCGATGCGGGCTCAGACATCGAACGCTCCTGCGGTGGCGGCGTCGAGTCCGTTGCCGTCCGCGCTTGCGATGGACTCGCTGTTCGCGCGGCGCGGAGGGAATCGACGGAGGCACTCGTCGAGATCGGCGTCGATTCGAAGGCTGCTTCCTTCATAGACCAAACCCTTGACGCAATAATCCGCCATCTGCTGACGACGGTAAGTTGAGAGAATGAGCGTGCGGCCGACCAGTCGTTCGTCGAACAGCGCACGCCACAGACGCGCGAAGCGGCTCGCTTCATGTGGCAGAGCGCCGTCGATCACATACACATCGAAGTCGGGCGCGAGCGCGAGCGCGAACGACACTTCCTGACGCGTCGCGAGCGGCCAGTGTTCCATCGGCAGTTCGAGATGCGCGGGACAGGTGATCAGGTCCGCGACGAGTTCGATAGCCGCCTTCGCAGGCAAACCATGCAGCGCGCACACGAACTCGATCATGCGCAGTCCGTTCGCCTTGCCGCGAATGAAGCCCTGCCGGCCAAGCGGCCACGACACGCGACCGCGATGCTCGACGAAGCCGTGACGTGGCCGGCGCAGCCCGGCCAGCACATCGATCAATGCGCGATGGGCTTCGGGCGTTCGCGAAAGCAACGCATAGCGTCCCTGCGCAATGTCGAGATCGGCGTTCGACAGAAGCGGCGTGAGCGAGCCCGAGATCGTCGATGAACATGTGACGGCGTGCAGGCGAATCATGTCGGTCACATCGGCTGGACGTTGCATCGGGCGAACCGTTCGGCGCAAAGGGCCACGGCCGCAAGAAAGACGAGCGACGTGACGAAGTAGGACAGACGCGCATCCGTCGAGCGATAGCTTTCGAAATACGCCGAACGCAATAGCTGCATGCCGTGCGCAAACGGCGACCACAAGAACCAGCCGCGATACTGCTCCGGCAACTGTTCCGACACGAAGAACACGCTGCTGAAGACTTCGAGCAGTCGTTCGATAGCCGTGGCGAGCCGCAAGAAGAAGCGCCACCTGCTCGCGATGGCGCCGAAGAGCACGCCCGTCGACGCGCCGCCGAAGCCCATCGCGATGACATAGCCGAAGAACGCGGGCCAGCTCGCCGGCAAGCTGATCAGATCGAACGCGTGGCCGACGAGAATCAGCGTCGCGAAGACGAGGACGAAGATCGCCTGATACAGCACGGCCTGCACGCATGCGCACAGGAGCGGCGTGACGCCCTGAAGATTCAGCCATCCGCGAGCGGCGACATAGCTCGTGCTGCTTCGAAAGATGATCTGCCGGAACATGATCCACGTCGTCGCGCCGAGCAGCGAGAAGGTAGGCACGTCCATTCCCAGAATGAACTGAGTTCCCGTGAGGAAATACAGCGACGAAATGAGCGTGAGCAGCACCGCCGGTCCGAAGAACGCCCAGGCGAGTGCGAAACGGCTTTCGCCCTGCATCGTGTGGAGCTGGAAGATCAGCATCGGCAACAACGCGCGAAGGTCGGAGCGGCCGGCTGGCAGCGCCCGCGGCCGCTGCCTTGCATGAAGCGAGGCAATGCGAGACTTGAGCGTGGCAAGGTCGCTGGCATCGCTGGCGCTGAAGTCCGGCGTCAGCGCGCGGTCCTCGCGCGACGCACTGCGGCGAGCCTCGCGCGCCTCTTCTTCGCGACGGCGGCGAACGCGCTTCTCGTGCGCGTCGGCAAGATGCGCTTCTTCTCGCGCCAGCGTGGCCGGCGCATAGCCGGAAGCAAACACATCGACTCCCGCGCGGATGTCGTTCTCTAGCAGACGAATCGCGGTACGCAGTTGGCGTCGCCGCAGGTCGAGCGTTTCTTCGTCCGCTTGCGACGCGCCGTCCGTGAGACGCGCCTCTAGCGCCTCGTACACCTGCCGCCGCTGCGCAGGCGTTTCGCGCGGTGACCGGCGCAGTGCGGCAAGGATTAGCGCAAGCGTTGTCGCGGGCGCGTGCGGCCCGGCGTCTTGGATGTGCGCGCCCGCGCCGATCCTGTAGCCCTGCGTTCGCCGGCGCGCACGCCAGTCGTCTATTCGCTTCTGATTGGTCATGGTGCCGCGTCAATCCGCCAGCGCGCTCACCGAGCGCGCGGTGCCGAGCGACGCGCTGAAGGTGGACAAGAGCTTCTGCACTTGCGTGAACGGTGCGTCGGATACCAGCACGGCATCGCCGTCATGCACGACGAACTGGCCCGCGAGCGCGATCTGCTCCGGCCGCGTGAAATCGAATTGATAGACGGTGGGCCGTGTATCGCCCGGCTCGCGCTCGCTCGTCGCGGCCCGGCGCATCAGATAGACGCCGCGCGGATTCGCGAGCGCGTCGCTGAGACCGCGCGAATCGCCGAGCGCATCCAGAAGCGTGTAATCGCGCTTCGGCACCTTGATGCGCCCTTGCACGCCCGCCGCGCCGAGCACCACGACCTGTTCGACCACGTTATGCGCAATGATCGAATCGCCCGCTCGCAGCGCAATGTCGTTGGCGCTCGTTCTATATACGTCCGCAAGCCGAATGGTGGCTTCCGTGCCTTGACGTCGCACCGAGATGGCCAACTGTTCTGGGTTGACCTGACTGGGCGCGGCGAGGCCGAGCACATCGCTCAGGCGGGACATGTCGCGGCCGAGCGGATACACGCCGGGCTTCTGAAGATCGCCCTGAACCGTGACCGTCTGACCGCGCCGCGTCGTGGGCCGCACGACGACGTCCGAAGCAGTCATGAGCCGGCTCAGGCGCCGCATGATCGCGGTGCGTAGTTCGGCGGCGGTCAGCCCTGCTGCACGGATGCCGCCCGCATAGGGCAGGTAGATGTCGCCTGCACGGTCGACGATCATCTCGCCCAAGTCGGATGCGCCGTTCGGCCCGGCGGGATAAACGGCGAGGCCGTCGCGCTCGAAGACGGTCACGTCGATGCCATCGCCTGGCGCGAAACGTTCGTAGTCGAAGGCGGCGGCGTGCGTGAACGCGGGCGGAAACGTCGACTGGCGCGCGCTGTGTCCGGCACGGACCGTCTCGTATGTCGCGGGAACGAGCACGACGTCGCCCCGCGCGTCCGATGCGTCGATCTCGCTCACCATCGGCCCGCTGCGCGGCAAGCCGCATCCCTGAAGGAAGCACGCGCTGGCGAGGCCGAGCAGCAACGCCGCGCACTGTCGCGCGCGGGTGATTTTCGCCGGGAAGATTTCACGAGCCAACGATTTCATCGCTTCCTTCTCTGAACCATCGAGCCACACGTGGCCGCTCTCATGCATGCTTCACGCGACAAGCGGGCTCTCCTGCTCGTCGGCCTGCGCGATCGACTCAGCGCCTTGTACCGTCGAGGCGCACAGTTCGGCGAACTTGCTCAGCATCGCGTTGACTGAAAACAGCATGCGCGCCCGATGACGCGCATGCTCACACGTCGCCTCGTCCGCCTTGCAGCGGTCGACGAGCGCGGCGAGCTTGTCGCAGGCGGCCTGCAAGTCGGGCTGTTCGGCGCATTCGAGCAAGTGCCCGGTCACGCCATCCACGAAGCACTCGCCCGCGCCGCCTGCCGGAGTCGAAAGCGTGGCGACGCCCAGCATCTGCGCTTCGATCAGCACGTTCGGTAGCCCTTCGAAGCGCGAGAGCAAGACTTTCGCGTCCATCTTCGAATACCAGTAGCCCACATGCGACGACAAGCCTGCGAACAGAAGCCGGCCCGAAATGCCCAGTTCGTTCGCAAGCTCGACGGCCTTCTCTTGCAAGCGGCCGTCGCCGACAATCACGAAACGCGCCCGCGGCCGCTTCTTCAGATACCGCGCCGCGAGCCTGATCCACGACGAGGGCCGCTTATCCGGCTCGAAGCGAAAGACGCCGCCGATCGTCTCGGTTGCGTCCGCGGTCTTCTTTGCGAACGCCTCCCAGCGCTCTACGTCCTCGATCGAACCGGTAGTGTCGAGTTCGGGCACGCCGTTATAGAGCACATGGAACCGCGCGAGCGGCAGATCCAGCCACGCGGCATACGCCTGCGCTCCCGTGCGGCTGTTGCAGACGAAGTGGACGCCGGGCACTTCGGCCAGGGCCCGGTAGAGCACTGCGTATTCGGGGCGGTCGCGCTCCCGGCGAATGTTCGGCGGCAACCCGCGAAACACGAGATGAATGACCGGCACGCCCGCCAGCAAGGCGGCGAGCGCGCCGAACAGGCACGTGCCGTCCTGCCAAAGGCTGACGACATCGAATCGGCGTTCGCGAAAGTACGGAGCCAGGCGTCCCACGCCGTAGTGAACCGGCGGCGGCAGGTAGCCGAGCATGCGTAGCAGCTTGGCATCCGTCACGGATTGATCGCCGTCCGCGACGACGGGCAGGTCATTGATCTGCGTGACGGGAACGCCCGCATCGTTCAATGTGCCGAGAAAGAAGTCGAGCCGCTGACCGTTCGGCCCACGCGTGGCTTCCGTATGCTGTCTGACGAGCACTTCGACGCGACTCGCCACCGTAGACGCGCCGCCATGCAGCGCTTCCTTCTGCAACTGGCAGGCAAGCCGCGTCAGCTGACGCTCGGCGCCGCCCGGTCCGAGGCTGCCCGTCAAGAGAGCGATGGCTTTCGCCCCGTCGCCGTCCGCGCAGCGCACAGCGCGCTGGCGGAACGACAGGATTGCGTGCTTCATCGCGACGATCTTGAAGTCGGCGCTCGCAAGCACATCGTCCGGTTCGTACTGTCGATAGAACGCGTAATCGCTCGCCAGCGCGGCCGCCAGTCGCCCGGCCTTGCTGTCGGGCGCGAGCGACGCGGCGACCGGTTCCAGCACGGCGACGGCCCGCGCCAGCCGTCCGCGCTTGCCGAGCCGCTTGGCGAAGGCAACGCGGATGTCGCGCCGGTCGTGCCGCGCGATCAGCCGCTCGAACAACGCATCCGACGCCTCGTGCGCCCGCACGTCCGCGAGAAGCTCGGCGCGCGCGAGACTCGCCGATGCGTCGTCGAGCGATTCCGGCATGCACCGGTCGATGTGTTCCAGCGCCGCATCGACCTTCTTCTCCTTGACGAGCCGCAGAGCGTAAGCGCGCGTGATGCCCGCATGGTCCGGGCAATCCGCCGACAGCGCATGCCAGGCGTCCAGCGTGCCCTCGGCATGCCCGGCCATTTCCATCAACTGCAATAGCAAAAGGCGCGAATCGGCGTCTTGCGCGTGATCGCCAACGAGGCTTTGCGCCTCGGCGAGCGCGTCTTGCGCGAGGCGCGCCGTTCGCGCGTGCGCCACCAGCCGGGCGAGTTCTGCGCGCACGGCGTGGGCGTCGGTTGCGCAATTCGACTGCGCCGATTCAGCCGGAACCTGTTCGTTCGCTGCCGGTCCGGGAGCGATGCATGCCGGCTGCGAGCTTGCCGCTGCCGTGCGCGCTTGCGTTACGTCGTTCATTGTTTAGGACTGCCACTATCTTTCGGAAGCGCGGCGGAGCCGTGCCGCGCGAGGCAAACGCCGCATACGCGGTCACGCGGCCTTCTCGGGCTCCGGCGGAGAAATCGTCTTGCGCCTGTCGCGTTCGGCCCACAGCAGGCATTTGCGGATGTTTGCGTCGATCTGCTCGACATCGCCTGACTGCTTGCGAAGCGCATTCCAGAACGGGAGCGCCTCCGCGAAGCGATGCAGACGCATCGCGCCCGACGCCGCCACCTTCAGGCCGACCGGATCGTCCGGCACGAGCTTCAAAATCGCTTCGCCGAGCGAGAGGCGTTCCTCGCCGCTCGCGGATTCGAGCCCGCGCAACTGCGCACGCAGCGCCGCGACCACGCGCTTTTTCTCGGCGGCGACATCGGCGCCCGAGGCGTCGGCTCTTTCGATCAGATCGAGCAGCGTCCACGCCGCGTCGTACTCGTGGCGAGCCAGCATGTCGCGGGCGGCGCGAATCGAGCGTCCCCGCAACGTCGAGATCTGCCGGGTCGCGTCGTCGCGCGTGGCGGCGTCCGCTTCGCGGTCCGCGGCGATCTGACCGAAAGCCTCGATGGCTTCCGCATAACGTCCGGCCCGAACGGCCACGCGCGCGAGGTGAAGACGCGCCGAGACCGGCGCGCCCGGCTCGTCCGCAGCCAGTCGCAGATGACGCAGCGCCGTGGGCGTATCGCCGAGCGCTTCCGCTGCGCGCCCACGCAAGCTGTCGAGATCGGGAAACGTGAGGCCCGTCTGCAAGGCGATGTCGATCACACCGACTGCCGCGTGAAAATCCTGCTCGACGAAGGCCGCGCGAGCCGCTTGACGCATGTGCCGTTCGAGCGCCCGGCGCGCGCGCAATGCGTCCGCGTTCGCGGGCTGTGCGACGCACGCCGCCTGAATGCGGTCGGCAGCCACGCGCAGATCGCCTGCGGCCACTGCCGCTTCGCCTTCGGCGAGCCACCGCGCGATCTGGCGGGTCAGCCAGTCCGCCACGTCGGCCGCGTCGTTCCCGGCGAATGCCCGCGATACGGCCAGCGCGGCCGCGGGCGCCGCGAAGCCCTCGCCGACCGCCCGCTGCGCGAGCGCCAGCGCCTCACGCGCGGGCAGCCGCAGCGGCTCACCGGCAAGCCGCATGAGCGCCGCGCGGTTCTTCGTGTCGAGCTTCCGGTGCCACAGCCATGCATAGCTCGGCGCGTGAGCCGGCAGCGCGGCGCGCACTTCTTCGGCCCAGCTTTCGGCGCTTTCCGGTTCGCCTGCCGATTGCAACAGGGACAGTACCGCGCTGGCGGCCTCTGAGTCGCCGTTGGTCAGGCGGAACAGGCGCTTCCAGCTTGCAAGCGCGGTCCTGGCGTCGCCGAGGCGCGTGGCGGCAACGGCGCTGATGCGCAATAGCTCGGGCGTTTCCACTTCTTCTCCGAGCATCGCAGTCGCGAGCGCCAGGGCGTTTTTGAAATCGCCGAGTTCGAAGTAGCAGCGCATCAACACGCGCTTCGCGTCGTCGTCGGCGTTGTCGTCTGCGCCATCGTCGGACTCTCGCTCTTTGAGCACGCGGATCGCGCCTTCGTAATCGCCCAGTTCGAATTGCATGCGCGCGAGCAGAAGGCCGTGCGCCGGGTGTGCCGGGTCCGCGCGCAACACGGCGCGCACTCGCCGGGACGCCTCGCACAGGCGTCCTTCGTGCCATGCCCTTTCGATGCTCGCGGCTTCGTCAACCGGCTGCGCTTCTTTCGGTAAGCGCGCGGCGCTGTCGCGCACGCCCGATGCGGCAATGCGCGCCGAAAGAAAGCAGCGGTGCCAATCGTCCACCAGACGATCGGCGAAGGCATCCGTGAAGTGGGTGAGATCGAGTCCGCCCTGCTCCATCGCGTTGGCCTGGCCGACTTCGTGCATCAGCGGCGTGGGATCGTAGCAAGGCACGTTCATGCGCCGCGCGATGACGCTCACGGTCTGGATCAGGCAATGCCGCTGCTCGATCACCGGACTGTCGGCCGGGGCGGCGTCCACGTGCGTGACGAATACGAGCTTTTCGCTACCGACGAGCGCGGCAATCTCCCGCATGTCGCGCTCGATCTCATCGTCCGTCTGTTCCCTGCGCACGATGCGCGCGAGCAATGCCTGATCCGCCGTCGCAAGGCGCCTGAAGTGCGGCTCCTGTTCGAGCCATGCGCGGCGCTCCGGCATCTTCTTGTCCGACGCCATCGACCAGAAGGTCCGCGAGCGCGCCCGGTCCGCGAAGAAATCCGCGAAGTACCGGCCCATGTAGTTGATCTGGATGGGATAACCGTCGACCGTCAACAGCTTGCGCGAAGACACTTCCACGATGGTCAGGTCCGCGTGCGCGCAAGGCTTGGCATAGCGCGCCGCCGCGACGCCGGGCCGAAACAGCAGCGCTTCGATCTCGGCCGGAATCGACTGCTGATCGAGCATGAAGCGCAGTTGCTGAAGCGCCTCCGCACTCGTGTGGACGAACCCATAGTTGCGCGCGCTCTGCGCCCGAATCGGATACCGCGCGGCGCCCTTGCGCAGCGGCGTATGAATGCGGCACGTCCCGATGGGACTGACCAGCAGCTTCGAATGGCTCATACCGGGTCTTGGGTGACGTGGACGATGCCGCTTACAGCGCCCAGTACTGCACGCTCGCGGGCAAGCGCGTCTTGTCCAGCGACGACTTGAGGTCGCACAGCAATGCGCCGTCCGTCAGCATGTGCGGCAGGTCCTGCCAGATCGTGGCCATGATGTCGCGATGAGGCACGGCGAGAACGACGACATCGAGATTGTCGAAGTGAGACTTGTCGACGAGCGAGATGCCGTATTCGTGCTCCATCTGGCTCTTGTCCGCCATCGGATCGAAAGCCAGCGGCTCGATGCCGTATTGCTGCAACGCACGGTACAGGTCGACCACTTTCGAATTGCGGATGTCGGGGACGTTCTCCTTGAACGTCATGCCCAGAATGCCGACACGCGTGGACCCGGCAAGACGGTGCTTGCGCGCGAGCATCTGGACGATCTTGGCGGCGACATGCTGCGCCATGCCGTCGTTGATGCGGCGCCCCGCCAGAATGACTTCCGGGTGATAGCCCATCTCCTGCGCTTTCGACGTCAGATAGTACGGGTCCACGCCGATGCAGT
Organism: Caballeronia sp. AZ10_KS36; assembly: GCF_023631105.1. Classification (NCBI taxonomy): domain Bacteria; kingdom Pseudomonadati; phylum Pseudomonadota; class Betaproteobacteria; order Burkholderiales; family Burkholderiaceae; genus Caballeronia; species Caballeronia sp. AZ10_KS36. The sequence goes on from NZ_JALQDQ010000035.1 coordinate 179,726, forward strand.
GGCCGCCCACGAGCCCCGGCGTGAAGCGCAGAAAGTTCCACTTCGTGCCTGCTGCTTCGAGCACCTCGGTCGTCGAGATGCCCGCGAGATCGCATATCTTGGACATCTCGTTCATCAGCGCGATGTTGATATCGCGCTGCGTGTTTTCGAGCACCTTCGCGGCTTCCGCGACCTTGATGGAAGACGCGCGATGCACGCCCGCGTCGATGATGCCGCCGTAGATTTCGGCGATGATGTCCGCGCTTTCATCGTCCTGTCCGGACACGATCTTGACGATCCGCTCCAGCGGATGCTCGCGGTCGCCCGGATTGATGCGCTCGGGACTGTAGCCCAGCTTGAAGTCCACGCCGCAGCGCAAGCCCGACGCCTTTTCGAGTTCCGGGCCGCAGATTTCTTCGGTGGCACCCGGGTGAACGGTTGACTCGAACACGACGATACTGCCCGGACGCAGCACCGGCCCGATGGTGCGGCAGGCGCTCACGAGCAGCGAGAAATCCGGGATGCACTTCTCGTCGACGGGCGTCGGCACGGCAACCACGAAGAAGTTGCAGTCTGCGAGGTCCGCTGCGTTGTCGGTGAAGCGCATGCTCGAGGCGCGCAACACATCGCTCTCGATTTCGCCGGTCCAGTCCTCGCCCTTTTTCAGATGCTCGATACGGCGGCGATCCACGTCGAATCCGATCACGTCGTAGCGGCGTGCGAACGCCACCGCGACAGGCAGGCCCACATAGCCCAGACCACACACTGCGATTTTCTTATTTGCCACAGAATTATCCTTGACGCCTGGCTATTCGACGCTGACTGCGTGCATTGAATAGCGTGTTGCAACATCACCGTTGGCAGTTATCTGCCTCGAACCCTGTTATTTGTCCGGGTTTCTTTTCGCTAAAAATATCCAGACTCCGCGAATGGGAACGAATCCTATAGAGGTGATAAAGACGGCGCAAGGGATATAGATGGACTTCGAAACAATGTTTCAGATAACACTGTTTTACGAAATGGGGGATCTGGAAGCTAAGAAACGCATCGAACCGACGCCTTAAGGATTCATTGCGGCAGCAATTGCACGCTTAACTGCGTTGTAAATAGGATAACGCTGAGATTAGGCGTAAATCCGTGAGCGCTTTGGATGAAATCTCTGTCGAGTATCAACCACAATCAAGATGGATTGGATACCCGAAATCGCGCAAAAGACGGCCCCTACTTATTATGTTTTTGATGTCGCGAGTCAATTTGTTCGGGAGCCGATTTTTCTAAGGCGTGAGCATCGCCATATATCAAATAGCGCCGGCGCCGTTAATTACGCGCCGTGCGCCTCATCTTAATGCTTACTACCGCGCAGGCTCCATTCCATACCGCTGCCTGATTTCATCGTTCTCGGGCGCGGCCATGAACGCCAGCAAGGCTCTCGATTCGGCCGGCGCACGCGCTGTCGCGCACACGGCGCCTTCGAACACGGTCAGCGCCTGAACGTCGTCCGGCAAAGGACCGACGATGTCCACGCCCGCCACGCCGATCAGCTCGCTCATCTGCTGAAAGCCCAGCTCGACTTCCCCACGCGCGATGAGCGTGCCGACCGCGACGCCCGGCGGCGCCTGCACGATGCGCGAAGCGATCGCGTCCGCAATGCCCCATCCTTCGAACAAGCGCACGAGGTGCGCGCCGCTCGGTCCCGTCGAATAGCCGATACTTCGCGCTGCAAGCACGGCCTCGCGCACGGCTGCGCCGCTGTCGATCGAAGGACGCGCCGCGCCCGCCGCCACCGCGACCGCAATGCCCGAACGCGCGATACCCACGCGGCTTGTCGCATCCACGCGCCCGGCCTCGGCGAGCCGCGCGATCACGTCCGACGCGAGCACCACGACGTCGAATACTTCGTTATCCTCAATACGCCGTGCAGCCGCCACGCCGCCGACCGATTCGACCGTCACGCGCTGCCCGGCGTGCTGCATGTAGACGTCGGCGAGATCGTTGAGGACCTGGCGCGTCGCCATCGAGGAAATGACCGTGATCGGCGCGGCGGTGTCGTGCATCGCGAATCCTTGCATCAGTCGATATAGCGCAGGCCCGCGCGTTGCAGCGGCTCGCGCATGCTGTACATGTCGAGACCGAGCACGCCGCTTGCCAGCTTCGCGCGCTTCTCCTCTTCGAGCGCCTCACGTGCCGTGGCCTTTTCGAGCACCTTTTGCGCCAATGCCGACGGCACGACGACCACGCCGTCATCATCCGCGACGATCACATCGCCCGGCTTGACCCACGCGCCCGCGCACACGACCGGAATGTTGACCGAGCCGAGCGTCGCCTTGACCGTGCCCTTCGCCGAAATGGCCTTGCTCCAGACGGGGAAGCCCATCTCGGTCAGCACGCGCACGTCGCGCACGCCGCCGTCGATGACGAGCGCCCGCGCGCCACGCGCCTTGAAGCTCGTCGCGAGCAGATCGCCGAAGAAGCCATCGGTGCTGTCGGTCGTGCATGCGGCCACGACGATATCGCCGGGCTGTATCTGTTCAGCTGCGACGTGCAGCATCCAGTTGTCGCCGGGTTGCAAGAGCACCGTCACGGCCGTGCCGCTCGCTTGCGCGCCAACGTATATCGGGCGCATGTACGGCTTCATCAGGCCGACGCGGCCCATCGCTTCGTGAACCGTGGCCGAGCCGAGCGCGCCGAGCTTCGCCGCTGCGTGGGCATCGGCGCGATGGATGTTTCGATACACCACTCCGAGTTCAACCATGTTCATTGTCCCTTTGCTTTGAGCGCCGCATCGAGGCGCGGATACACGCGGCGCGCGTTGCCTTCGTAAATCTTGTAGCGCGCTTCGTGCTGCATCGAAGCGGCTTCGATATAGCGCTTCGTGTCGTCGAAATAGTGCCCGGTTTCCGGATCGATGCCTCGCACCGCGCCGATCATTTCACTGGCGAAGAGAATGTTATCGACGGGTATCACACGCGTGAGCAGGTCGATGCCCGGCTGGTGATAAACGCATGTGTCGAAGAACACGTTGTTCAGCAAATGATCCTTCAGCAAGGGCTTTTTCAGTTCCTGCGCGAGCCCGCGAAAGCGTCCCCAGTGATACGGCACCGCGCCGCCGCCATGCGGAATCACGAAGCGCAGTGTCGGGAAATCGCGAAACAGGTCGGACGTGAGGCACTGCATGAACGCGGTCGTGTCCGCGTTCAGATAATGCGCGCCGGTCGTATGAAAGCACGCGTTGCAGCTCGTGCTGACATGGATCATCGCGGGGATGTCGTACTCGACCATCTTCTCGTAGATCGGGTACCAGTAGCGGTCGGAAAGCGGCGGGCTCGTCCAGTGTCCGCCGGACGGGTCCGGGTTCAGATTGATCGCCACGTTGCCATACTGCTCCACGCATTTCACGAGTTCGGGAATGCAAGTCGCGGCATCGACGCCGGGGCTCTGAGGAAGCATCGCCGCCGGAATGAAGCTGTCCGGAAAGAGCTGGCTCACGCGATAGCACAGCTCATTGCAGATGGCGGCCCACGTGCTCGACACCTCGAAGTCGCCGATATGATGCGCCATGAAGCTCGCGCGCGGACTGAACACGGTGAGATCGAGCCCGCGCTCGCGCATCAGCCGCAACTGATTGCTTTCGATGGATTCGCGCAGTTCGTCGTCGCTGATATGCAGTTCGGACGGACGCGGCATCTCCGACGGATTCTTGATGCCGGCGATCTGCCGGTTGCGCCAAGCCTCCAGCGCCTTGGGCGCGGTCGTGTAATGGCCGTGGATATCGATAATCATCTGTACTCCGGATCAATGTGCAGCGGTCGTCTGCGGGGCGGTATCGGCCGTGCGGCTGCGCTGCGCGACGAGAATGGCGATGCCTGCGAGCGTCGCGGGAATGGCGAGCATCGCGAGGATGGCACCGAACTGCCAGCCGAGGCCGAGCAATGCGCCGCCGAACGCGGAACCGAAGATGCTGCCGAAGCGGCCCATGCCGAGCATCCAGCTCACGCCGGTGGCGCGCGCGACCGTCGGATAGCGGCCCGGCGCGAATGCGTTGAGGCCGGTTTGCGCGCCGCTCATGCAGAAGCCGGCGGCAAACACGAGGACGGCGAGCGACGACGACAGCGCGCCGATCCACGCCAGCCCGAGCACGCACACCGCGCCCCCGAGATAAGCTGCGCTGATGACCGGCGCCGGGCGCACGCGGTCCATGATCCAGCCGACGATGATCGCGCCGATGGTGCCGCCGATCTGGAACATGGCCGTGATGTTCGCAGCCGCCGATACCGTGAGGCCGGCGTCTTTCATCAGCGTCGGCAGCCAGCCGGTGAGCAGATAAATCACGAGCAGGCCCATGAAGTACGTCACCCACAGCGCCGCCGTCAGAAGGCCGTAACCATGCGAGAACAGCACGCCGATGGGGCGCTTGGTCGGCAGCGGCGGCTCGGTCGAGACGAAGGTTTCATCGCCCGTGAAGCGCGCGCCGCACACGCGGCCCAGCACCTTGCCGATCTTTTGCGAGGTCGCGCCGCGCACCGCCAGGAGACGCGCCGATTCGGGCAGCAGCCAGATTTGCAGCGGAATGAGCACGAGCGGCAGGCCGCCGCCGAAGATCAGCACCGAACGCCAGCCGTGCGTCGGAATGAGCCAGCCCGCGACGAAACCGATCAACGCCGAGCCGAGATTGAAACCCGTGAACATGATGGTGATGAGCAGCGCGCGCTTGCGTTGCGGCGCGTACTCGGAAAGCAGCGTCGTGGTGTTCGGCATCGCGGCGCCGAGACCGATACCCGTCAGCACGCGCAACAACGCCATGCTCGTGGGCGTTGTGGTGAACGCCGTGGCGATGGTGAACACGCCGAACAGAAACACCGACGTAATCAGGACTCCTTTTCTTCCGATGCGGTCCGACGCCGGCCCGGCGGCCAGCGCGCCGATCACGAGTCCGATGGGCGCGGCGCTCATCACGAGCCCGAACGCGGGGCGCGAGATGTGCCAGTCCGCGATGATCGACGGCGCGACGAAGCCCATGATGGCCACGTCCATGCCGTCGGCCGTCACGACGAGAAAGCACAGCGCCACCAGCAGCCACTGGTAGGCGGAAATGGGCCGCTCGTCGATGAACGCCTTGATGTCGATGGTTGTACCGCTAGTCATGTGATGTCTCCGTGCGTTTATCGTTTTATTGTTTGCCCTGCTCCGCCTTGTCCCAGTCGAGCTTGCCGCCGCCCTTGCCCGCGACCGAATACAGCGCACCCGGCGCATTGCGCGTCTTCTGGAATTCTTCGAGCGTCTGGCCGCGCATCGCGGCATAGATGTGCAGGTTCGACACGCCCGTTACCGCGCCGAGCTTTTCGAGCATGAAGAAGATCACGCCGTAATGCAGCAGCGCGCGCCAGTCGCGGCGGCGGATCATGTCGCGTTCCGCTTCGCTGAGACCGGCGGCCTCGAAGCTCGCTTCCGGGTCTTGCTGAAAGACTTCGCGATGCGCGGGCTCGACCATGCGATGCAGATAATCGTTGATGCGATACGCGCGCACCGCCGTCTCGATGCCGAACGGATACGTGCCTTGCAGCTTCTCCACGTCGGTCAATTCGATCGCCATGCGCTGACGATGCCGCTCGATGATCGCGGGCTTTGTCTGGCTGTCCTCGCCTTCGTAGATGGCCGTCGCGATGCCGGCCATCGACGGCAAGTAGTAGCTGCGATGCTTGCAGACCACGCTGGACGACAGCGCGCCGCGCATGGTCAGCCACATGATGACTTCCGCTCCTTCGTAGCCGCCCAGTTCCGCGTATTCGGCAATCGTCATCTCGGCGAGTTGTTCGGGATCACGTTCGAAGAGATCGAGGAAACGCTGGTCCCATTCGGTGTTGTTGAAGCCGGCGCGTTCGCCATGCACCTGATGCGAAAGACCGCCCGTCGCGAGAATCGCGACCTTGATGTCCTCCGGATAGCTTTCGATGGCGCGGCGCAGCGCCTGACCGAGCTTGTAGAAGCGCCGCGCGCTCGGTATCGGCAATTGCAGCACGCCCATTTGCAGCGGCACGATCTTCACGGGCCAATCCGGCTTGTGCGGGCACAGCATCGAAAGCGGCGAGAAGCAGCCGTGATCGAGCGCCTTGTTCTGGAAGAACGACATGTCGAACTCGTCGGTCATCAGCGAGCTGCCGATGTGCGCGGCAAGCGCCGGATGTCCCTTGATCGGCGGAAGATCGCGCGCGCCGCCGCCTTCGTCCGCGACGTGCCATTCGGGGCCTACGCCCAATGCGAACGCCGAGTAATGATCGAAGAAGAATGAGGTGACGTGATCGTTATAGATGGTCAGGATCACATCGGGGCGCTTCTCTTCGAGCCACTTCGCGAGCGGCGCGAAGTTTTCGAAGATCGGCGCCCAGACCGGGTCGTCGCGCTTATTCTTGTCGAATGCGAAGCCGATGGTGGGCGTGTGCGAGGCGGCGATGCCACCGATGATGCGGGCCATGTCGAAGATGCTCCGTGAGGTGCCGGGCAGTCAGGCGCTCGTGGAATGCACGCGGCCCGGTGTGTTGCGATAACTTGAGCGGACGATACGGGCCAGTGAACACGCGCGGTACTGCGCGTAAACCATGAGTCGCAGAGGGATGGGACGCAGCGAAGATGATGGACGACCGGCCGGCGCGGCCTTGCGGGCGGGTTTCGACGCGACGGTTCGCGTCGGCCCGATAAATAAAACAGATGGCCGGACAAAAAGGACGCAAAGGACGCAGAGGTCCGGTTCTCGAGCAACCGGTCGTTCGACGTCTCTTGTGTCGACCACGCAGCTCCGCCGTCAAGCGGCCCGGTGTCGACGCAAGAGATGAGTGCCTGGGTCGATGAAGCGCTAGCGCATGCGCGACGGCGCCACGAGCGCGTCAGTAATGAATCGTCAACGGCTCGGGATGTTCCTGTGTGATCACGCAACTGGACTCCACCGGCCAGCCAGCCGCCGTGAGCGGCGGGCTATAGCGCTGGCATTGTCCGTTGGTGCCCAAGGTGTACGACGAGACGGTCAGGAGTTGCGAGTTCGTTTCGGGCGCGACATACACCGTCACGTCGGAGCCTTTGCGCACGGTGAATGCAGGCCGCGATGCAGTGGTGCTGGGGATGAGCGGTGCGCCGCTGCAATCGCTCGAATAGAACTGGTTCATGAAATACCATCCCCACATGAACTCGGTTGCCGAATAGACGATCTTGTTGCCGGTGCCCGAGACTTGCCGGCGCATGATCGGCACGAAGACCGGCGCCCCGTTCACGGATTGGAAAACACCCGCGCTGCCTCCGGCGTATTTCAATACGCCGACTTCCGTCCCGTTCGCATCGAAGACGCGAAGTACGTGCCGATGATGATGATGGTGATGTTCGACTTCATCGGCAAACGACGTCATTGCGCCAGAGCACAGCAGCGTCAACAGAATCATTCTGCGCATGGCATGCACCTCGAGGCCATAGTCATCGTTCAGTGGGACGCGCTTACGAAGTCCCTCGGCTAGCGTCACTGCGCTGGCGTGTGCCGGGTCGGAATGCGCACGGTGAGCGGCTCCGGATAGGCGCCGGTCAGCGAGAAGGTGCTTTCCGTCGGCCAACCGTATTCCGTGATCGGCGCGTTCGATGCCGTGCAGGTAAAGGTCGGACCCGCCCGCACGGACCCGATCACGATCGGAGCGGAGTTAGTGGCAGGCGCGACGTATAGCGTGACGTCGTTGCCTAGCCGTATGGTGGTGGATGGCCGGATGCCTGTGGTTAGCGTGATGACCGGCGTGCCGCTGCAATCCGTCGAAGTGAAGTCGACTGCGTTCACACCCGACCATCTGAATTGCGTGGCCGAATAAACGGTCCGCGGACCGCCGTCGCCCGAGACGATCACGCGCTCTATGGGCACGAAAGCGATAGCGCCGTTGACGGTCAGATAAACGCCGGGGCCGCCGTAATCGTCCAGTGGTCCGACGAACTTGCCTTGCGCGTCGAACACGAGGGGCGTCTCGCCCGCGAACGAAGCCGTCAGCTGCAGCAGCAAGAAGACTGAAACGACGAAAGCACGCATGTCTCCACCTCTTATGTCAGTTGCGGGCATTGCCGAATGAGCAAGCGATCGGGCAACCGTATGCGTTAGGATAGAACGGCTTCGACGTATTGCAAAGTAAAAGAGTCAGAACGCACGAATGGGCTGACATATCGTCGAGCGACGAGTCTTCTTTTGGCACGCTCAAACTATTCGGCAATCGCCGATTTGCGCCTAGATGACCGAATGGAGCACATTCGATACCGCTGCGCCGCACGAAAGACCGTCTCGACAAACGCTGGTCTGCTCGTCCGTAGGGGTATCCAGGAAGATTGGCAACCCGGTTCTATACTCAACTGCGCTGAACTGCGCAACGGGAGCCAGTCATGAAACTCGTGCTTCTTCTCACCGCGTTGTGCGTTGCAACGCCGTTCGCTCTGGCGCAGTCGCATCCGAGCGCGGAGACGGACATGCGTGCGCCTCACAACAATCCGAAGCTGATGCCGAATGCGCCGCTCGGCAGCGAGTACCCTTCGCACGGCAACGTGCAGGCAGGCGAATTGAACCTGAATCCCGCCGATCCTCGCGCTCAGATGGTGAACGGCCTGCCCAACAATGCGAACGACGGCGGGTATGGCGCGCCGCTCGCCGGCAACAAGGCAAACGTCGCGCCGCGCGAGTGACCGTATTCGGTAGCGGTTCTACGCAAACGCTTCGACGGCCTCATTCCCGGACCTGCTCAGACCCTGCCGCGCTTGCGCCGCCGGCATCGGTCGTCCGGTGAGGAAGCCCTGTACTTCATCGCATTCGTTATCGGCGAGGAAGGCAAATTGCTCGATGGTCTCCACGCCCTCGGCAACGACGCGCATCCCCAACGTATGGGCCATCGCCAGCACTGCCTTCACGATGACCTCGTCGATCGTCGACTGACCGATGCCTTGAACGAACGACAAGTCGAGCTTGATGCAGTCGGGCTTGAACTCTCGAATGTAGTTGAGGCTCGAGAAGCCCGTGCCGAAGTCGTCGATCGCGATCGATACGCCCATTCGCCTGATTGCGTTGAGCGCGTTGAGCGCGGCCGGCGTCATCAACACGCTCTCGGTTACTTCGAGTTCGATATTGCGCGGACTGACGCCGACCTTCGCAAGCGTGCTCTGCACCGTGCTCGCGAAGTTCGAATGCAGAAACTGCATGGCCGACACGTTGATCGAAACGATGATGTCCGGATCGTCTCGCGCCCAGTCTCTGGCCTGAAGGCATGCCTGTTCGAACACCCACTCGCCTATCGGCACGATCAGCCCTTTTTCTTCCGCAAGCGGTATGAAGACAGCAGGACTGATGAGTCCGCGCTCACCGTCGAACCACCGCAACAGCGCTTCGTACGCGACCGGCTTGCTGCTCCCCAACGCGACGCGCGGTTGGAAAACCAGTCGCAGCGCATCGCTCTGCACGGCGCGACCGAGATGCTTGGCAAGCTCGACACGCTCTGCGTCCGCAGTCGCAATCGACTCGTCGTAGACCACGAGCGCGCTTTGGCGGGAACGCTTCGCGTGATACATCGCCGCATCGGCGTAGCGAATCAGCGTGCCGGCGTCGACCGCGTGATCGGGAAACACCGCCACTCCGGCGCTCGCATTCGAAGCGACGAACTCACCGCCCACGCGCAGATTCGCGTTCACCGATGCATGCAACGCCTTCGCCCTGCCGATCAGTTCTTCGACGCCCGAGCGCCCGAACAGCAGCGCAACGAACTCATCGCCCGCGAAACGCGCGACCACGTCCGACTCTCCGACGCTACCCGACAATCGCCGGGCGACCTCCTTGATGACTTCATCGCCGCATACATGGCCGAGCGAATCGTTGATCTCCTTGAAGTTATCGAGGTCGATAAAGAGGATGGCAATCTGACCGGCAGAAGTCGAGGCCGTGCCGAGCATCTCTGTCAACCGTGCGTACAACGCGGATCGATTGAGCAGGCCGGTCAACGGATCGAGGCTTGCCTGCAACTGCAAACGCTCCTGGTCCCTGATACGGTCCGAGATGTCGCTGAAGACGGCGACCGCGTGCGTCGTCGTGCCATGTTCGTCGAGTACGGGCGAGATCTGACGCTGCGCCCAGAAACGCGATCCGTCTCGACGGCGGCCCTCGACGACCGCAGCCGCTTTCATGCGATCCGCGGTCGATGACGCGGCATCGAGCAAAGCGGCGTCATCCATCCGTCCGGGCAAGACGTCGGCCGCTTCCTTGCCGAGAACATCCGCAACAGGCAGCCCCGTCAGCCGCTGGAAGGCGGGGTTTGCATAGATCACATGCGGAGCGTCCTCGCCCGCGGTGGCTTGCAGAAGGACGACGGCATTGTCCGACGCATCCAGCGCCCGGCTGCGAATCCTCAGTTCCTGTCTTGCCAGTTCGTGCGCGCTGACGTCGGCGGCTGTGACGAAGCACGCTTCATGGCCGGCATAGTTCAGAAGATGGTAGGAGACATCGACATGAATGATATGACCGTCAAGGCGCGTATGCCTGCGCACGCCGCCCGACCCTGCCGGCGCGCTTGCCGCGATATACATCTCCAGGTCTTGCCGGAATTGCTGTCTGTCCTCCGGCGGACGCAGGTCGTCGGCGGTAATCTGCATCAGCTCGCTGAGACTGCCTCCGTACTGACGCTGCGCCGCTGCGTTTGCCGTGAGCACGCGCCCCGTATGAATGTCGAAGATGAGCATTGCCAGCGGATGCTGCTCGAAGTATTCGATGAAGCGATCATGTGCTTCGCGCGCGACGATCCTGGCCGCGCTGCTGGCAAGCGATGCGCGATGCGCGATCACGAGTGCGTAAGCGAGCATGATCAAACCCGTGGCGAGTGCGACGGCGAACGTGACCTTCTGCCGAACCAGTTGTGCTTCCGCCGCGAGCTGCATCGTTGCGAGCTTCGACCGCTGCGCCAGTTGCAGTTCGGAGAGCCCATGCATGATCGACTGAAGCGTCTTGTTGGCCTTTTCCAGTTGCGTCGAATCGACGCCTCGGCTTGCGCCAGGACCGCGCGCGCTCGTCGCGGCCATGTCGAGTTGGGATGCCCAAAGGCTGGTGTCGCTTCGCAACGTCGAGAGTTGATAGAGCGATGCCTCGTCGTCGCTCAGGAAGCGCTGAAGCAGGTCGTATGAGCGCATGGCTTCGACGGCACGCGACACCGGCCAGGCGAGCGACCGAAACCGCGCGCTGCCGACGCCCGTGAGGAAGTCCGCATTCGCGTCGATGTGCAGATTGGCGATCAGTTCGAGTTGCGAACTGACCGTGAGGGCTTGTCGCAGCGCGTCCTCCTGCTGCGACCGCGATCTCGCGGCGAAGTAACACGTCAGCGCCGCGAACGATGCAACTGCAACCAGAAAGATGGCCGCTCCGAAAAGCCGGCCTCTTCTAGAGCCCCGAAGGCCCTGCACGAACCGCCGCACGTCTTTTTTCATTGCTACTTGCCGAACGCCATGTCTCTTGTAGTGGTGCGCGTTGCGATGCCGTCAATGCGAATGCCGCATCGAATACGCACCTGACTCGCTCGACCGCCGAAGACCACTCGTGGAAAACGGCCTATCTCCGAAGACTTTTATCGGCTGCCTACCCGTTTAGTTAAGTGAGGAGTTGTCCGTTTCGTGAGGAAACGACGTGCGAACAAGTAAATCGTGCCGGTCATGCGCGCGAACATCGGTAAAACAGGGTTTTCATCAATGCGCGGAGCCGTTACTTCCGACGATACTCAGTCACCACCTCTCGTCGGAGCACACCATGTCGCAAACGTTTCTCTCTCATCAGGAAATCTTTGAACGAAGCATCCAGCACCTTTTCGCGCAAGGGTCGGCTTCGCTGCTGCCGCGTGGAGGCGGTGCTTATCGAGGACGGTGCGGTGGCTGCCCCGTTGGCGCGTTGGTGCGGCCGGGCGACTATCGCACTGCGATGGAAGGCGTGCCGGTGCGCTTCATTCTCGCTGACCCGACTCGCGTCCCGGCTTATATGGATGTGGGCGTCGCCGCGCTCAGGAAGGCGCTGCTGCGGGCAAGGATCAACGTGTTCTCCCAGGAAACCGTGGAGTTGTTGAGCTGCTTGCAGAACGTGCACGACGTTTTCGGCATCTGGGAGTGGGAAGACCGCCTGCGCTCCATCGCGCGCCAGTTCGGCTTGTCGGCCGAACGCTTGCAGCGCGCCGCCTAGCGAACCCGGACAACGCATCATGAAAGACCTTACGGAAATCTTCGAGACGGTGCGGTCGCATCTGCTTGCGCAGCAGGCGCTTTCCGTGGATGACGACGGAACCTGTCGTCTGCGCGGGCAAGACGGCCGCCGATGCGCAATCGGCATCCTGATCGATGACGCGCATTACGGTCATCCGCTCGAAGGCCTCGGAATCGGCTATTACAAGACCGGGCAAGACGGTCCGCTATTGCGCGCGCTGGCGATGTCCGGTGTCGACGTCTATCGGGCAGAAACGTTAGCGCTACTTCACGATCTCGAAGATCTGCATGATGCGGGCGACATCGCAGACTGGCCGCTCCAGCTGTCTGCCGTGGCCAAGCGTCACGCCATATCTATGCCCGACGAAGCGATGGCCTGACGACCGAAGGCGTGGCGACTTGGCCGCGCCTCGATGCCCGTGCCCCGGCATGTTCCTAATCGGCGATAAGCAGTCAGATCAACCCCCAGTTCTGCGAATTCGGCGATCAACAAGAACCCTATAATCGCACGATACTACGCACCGCTCTCCAACTGACTGCGCGGCAAGCGTCCCGCTCTATCGCCCGTGCCGGGCACAGAACATCAATTTCGCGTCGAACGCATGCAAATCAAAAACTCCAAACGGTGGGCGCCGCGCGGAGCAAAGAGGTGGCTCATCGCCGGAGCAGCACTTTTTGCCGCCGGCGTCATCAGAACGATGCTGCACCCGTTGCTCGGTCCCGTCATGCCGGGCGCGGCCTTCCTGATCGCTGCGGCGCTCGTTCAGTATTACTGCGGCCTTGCGCCCGCCTCGTTCGTGATGTTGGCGGGACTCGTGATCGCCGACTATCTGTTCGTGCCGCCGTACGGCCGCATCGACATCATCGACGCATCCGACATCCGGCTGCTCGTCTCGTATCCGCTCATCACGATCGTCGTCATTACGCTGATCGAGCGTTTGCGACGCGCGCAGTATCGCGCCGAGCTGCTCGCGGCGGTCGCGCAGTCGCGGTACGAAATGCTGCTGCGGCATGACAACGAGCGGCTCATCGCGCGTCGCGCCACGGACGAGATGCATCGCATGCTGCATCACATCGCGCAATACAATCGCTCGCTTATCGTCATCAAGGCGCTGGACCCGGCGAACGGCGTGTCGCCGGGCAGCCTGGTGGCGGCGGCCGCGACCGCTACGCGCAATGGCGTCATCGACGACACATCGTTCGGCTCGGGCATCGCGTATGGTACGAAGCATGCCGAGGCGCACGAAGAAGACCTTGCCCGGGTCAGCGTGCGCCTGACGCCAGGGCATCACCGAATCCGTTTCCGGTCTGGCGGCCGCGACGACTGGCAACCCGTCGAGTGCGTGTGCGAGCGCTTCGTCACGCCGTCGGGCGACTTCCTGATCCTGCGAGCCGAAGACTGACCATGAAGACGCCCGAGTTTTCGCCGGCACACGGCCACGATCACGCCGTTCTGCTTTTGCACGGCCTTTCCAGTTCGCCGCTCGAACTGCGTTTCCTCGCGCGCTTTCTCGCCGATGAAGGCTTCGCGACGCATACGCCGGAATTGCGCGGATACAGCGCGGGCACCGGGCACGAAACGATGGAACGGTGGATCGACGCGGCCGTTCAGGAATTCGACGCGCTCGCCGCTCGCTATCGCCACGTCTCCGTATGCGGACTTTCGATGGGCGCGACGCTCGCAGCCGCCGTCGCGCAACGACGCCCGGACGCGCGCGCCTTGTTGCTGCTGTCGGTCACGCTCGACTGCGACGGCTGGGCGATACCGTGGTACCGCTTTCTGCTCGACTATCTGTACTACACGCCGTTGCGCTCGCGTTACCGCTATCGCGAAGAGGAGCCGTACGGCTTGCGCAACGAGGCGTTGCGCTCGAAGATCGCGCGCGCGATGCAGAAGAATGAAATCAGCGAAGTCGGGCCCGCGTCCATCGCCATGCCGGCGCTGCACGAAGCGAGCCGCCTCGCTCACGCGGTACGCAAGGAGCTCAAGGGCATCACGACGGACTGCCTCATCATTCACGCCATCGACGACGAGACGTCGAGCCCGCATAACGCGCGCTTCGTCGGCAAGAACGTCGGGGCGTCGTTCCTCCGCACGATCTGGCTCGACGATTCGTATCACATGATCACATCGGATAACGAGCGCGAAGTCGTCGCGCGGGAATGCGCGCTCTTCTTGCGCGAAAGCGCGGCGGCGTCGGAATCGAACCATGCGCCGACGCCGGTCGTGTCGCGCGCACTCGCGCGCCGTTTGCGGCAATTGGCGACCGTTGCGAGGAAAGCATGAATCGCACGTTTGCAGTCGCCGCGGCCCTCGCCCTCGTGCTAACGGCTAGTGCGCACGCGGCGGACGCCGACGAGCCGCCGCCCGCCAGTGACTGGAACGTGTCGATCGGGCCGGGCCTGTATGTCTTCCCGAAGTATCCCGGCTCGTCGAAATTGCAGGTGCTGCCGTTCCCGGTTCAGGACATATCGTGGAAGGAACGGATCTTCTCGCAAGGCCCGGACGTGCTCGGCGTGAATGCGTTGAAGGGCGAGAACTATCACGTCGGTGCGTCGCTGAGTTTCGACTTTCAATCGCGATCCGCTTCGGACGACAAGCGGCTGAAGGGCCTGCCTGATGTTCACTACGGCCCCAAGCTGCGGCTTTTTGCAGACTACACGTGGTGGGCGTTCACCGGCGCGGCTGCCGTCTATCAGGACATCGCCGGAACGGGACAAGGTCTCACCGCGATGACGGATCTCTACATGTCGGCTCCGTTGGGCAAGCTCTTGCTCTCCGTCGGGCCGGGTCTGACGTGGGCGAACGCAGCTTATACGAGGACGTTTTTCGGCGTCAGCGCGCAGGAAAGCGCCGCGTCGGGCTTGCCTCAGTACGCGACGCGTTCCGGCTTGCGCGATATCCACCTCGGCATGAACGCCACGTACACGATGAACGCTCACTGGTCCGCCGACGTGACCGCCGAAATCGGACGCCTCGAAAAATATGCCGGCGGCAGTCCGATCACCGAACGCCGTCTCGATCTCAACGGCATGGCGTCTGTTTCATATCGCTTCTGATGCCGCGATGCGGGCGATAGTCTCGCGAGACTAGGCGTTGCCTTGCGCTTCCAGATGCCGCAGCAGCTTGCCCACCATCCATACGACGGTCATCCCGACCAGCACGAAGAACGCGGCGAGCGGCGTCAACACCTGCACCGAGACGAAGCCCGCCAGTCCCATCATCCCCGACGACACCAGGAGGAGCGCGCAACCCAGAATCGCGCTCGTCAACCCCGCGATGTGCGGGAACAGCGAATTGCCTTTCGCCATGAGCGTCGGATACATCGCGCCGGCGCAAAAGCCCATGACGAGCACGGGCAGAGCGAGCGTCCATACGCGAAGGCCGACGGTCAACGCGAGCAGCAGCATGACGGCCGACGCAGCCGCCATCGTCCATGAGCCGATGCGCAGCCGCGCTTCCGCGCTCGGCAGACGCGGACCATGCACGCGGTTCGACAGACCGCCGAAGAAGTACATCATGCCGATGCCGAGCGCGAGATAACCGAAGTACGTCGGCGGCTTGTGCAGCGTGTTCTGCACCATGAACGGTCCGACGATATTGAACACGAGCAAAATGCTGTAGCACAGGCCCTGCGCGAGAAAGCAGCTCTGAAACACCGGACTCGCGAGCACCTTGCCCGCGTTCGCCATCAGCGTGCGCGGCTCGAGCCGCACCGGCCGCCGCAAGGTTTCGCGATAACGCCACACGAGCGCCCACATCACGATCGAATAGATGAGCAGGAAGACGAGGCACGCCTTCCAGCCGAAAGCGGTTTGCAGATGCGCGCCGATTACGGGCGCGACAATCGGCGCGAGCCCCCACGCGATCGACATATACGTGAACGCGTGCATCAACGCATGGCCCGAGAACGAATCGGTGATGATGGCCTTGGCGAGCAGGTTCGTCGCCGCAATGCCGAAGCCTTGCAGGCAGCGCGCGATGAGAAACGTTTCGAGGTTCGTCGCGGCGAGCGACAGCAGGCAGCCGAGCGTGAAGACCACGAGCCCGAACGCGAGCACGCGCTTGCGGCCGTATGCGTCCGCCACCGGTCCGAGCGTCAGTTGGCCGAGCGCGTAGGCCGCCATGTAGCCCGAGACGCTCGACTGGATCGCCTGCGGCGAGGTCGCGAAATAGCGCGCCATTGCGGGCAGCGCCGGCACGTAAATGTCGATGGCAAGCTGCCCGGCCGATGCGAACAGACACACGAGGAACAGCAGAAAGCGCGGCGAATTAGCCGGGCGCGCGGCGACGAATGTGCCGTCCGGTTGAGCAGGGTTCATGAAAGCGACGAAAGCGACGATAGGGCGGATGCCATGACGAGGCATCCGCCGGTTCAGGTGGAGTGAAGCGAGAAGCGGCGTCAGCGGGTATTCTGCCTGTCATCGCGCGATGCCGCCGAAGACGCCACGTCCGCTATGCGCCGCTGCGGTTAGCGGCGACGCGTTGCGCCTCCGCATCGCGAGTCGATCCTTTCGCCGGACGCCCCGCCCAGTGGCCCGCGAGCATGGAGCCCGACAGGTTGTGCCACACGGAGAAGAGCGCGCCGGGCAACGCGGCAATCGGCGTGAAGTAGAGCTTGCCGAGCGTCGCGGCGAGACCCGAGTTCTGCATGCCCACTTCGATCGCCAGCGTGCGGCAAACGGCTTCGTCGAAACCGAGCAGACGCCCGCCCCAGTAGCCGCCGAGCAATCCGATGCCGTTGTGCAGCACCACGCCGAGCGCCACGACGACGCCGACCGACGCAATGCTCTTCTGCGTTCCGCCGACGACCGCCGCGATGATCAGCAGAATCGACACCATCGACACGAGCGGCAGCACCGGCTCGATCTTGCGCACCAGCTTGCCGAAGAGATGATTCACGATCAGCCCGACGATGATCGGCAGCGCGACGATCTGCAAAATGCTCATGAGCATGCCGTGGACATCGACGGCGATGGACGCATCGACATAAAGGCGCGTGAGCAGCGGCGTCGCGAACACGCCGACGAGCGTGGAGAGCGCGCTGATCGTCACCGAAAGCGCGACGTCGCCGCGCGCCAGATAGATCATCACGTTCGACGCCGTGCCGCTCGCGACGCTGCCGACGAGCACCATGCCCGCGGTGAGATCGGGCGGCATGCGCAGCGCCTTGGCGATGACCCAGGCGGCGAGCGGCATCACGAGATAGTGCAGCACGATGCCGGCCACGACCGGCGCGGGACGCGTGAAGACGCGCCGGAAATCGTCGATGGAAAGCGTCACGCCCATCGACAGCATGATGATGGTGAGCAGCGTCGTCACATGCGGCGCGATGCCTACGACCGATGACGGCGAGAAGTACGCGGCAACCGAAGCAAGTACGGCCCAAAGCGGAAAAAGACGGGTAATGCGGGCAAGCATGTGGTGCGGTCCTCGAATGTCGTGACGTGTGTGTTCTGGGCGAACGTCGAGCGCAGTAGCCGGCGCGTGATGCCCGAAGGCGTCACGGCGATACGGTCTGCTGGCGTCGGATAGCAAAGCGCGCGGCATGGGTCGCGGACCGCGCGTGGGACAAATGCTTGCCTTCGTGGGGCGGATGCCCGTTGACGATGCCGCGCCGCGCGGGTCACGCGCGACGCGGTCAGTTGGCGGGCAAGGCTCGTATTTTACCGGCGCCCGCCCGAAGTTCGCGCACCGCCCTGACAGGCGATGCCGATTCAGCGCGTCGACTCGATGGCTGCGGCGCTCAGATCGGTCGGAAAGCAATGGGGATGCTCGAATCCCATAGGCGAGGCGCCCGTTGAATAGATGATGTTGTCGGTGTTGTTTGGGCCCTGCCCGCGCGGCACGTTGCCGATTCCCGCGAGCTTGCGCATGCGGTATGCAATCGCATGATCCGCGCAGGCGCTGTCGCCGCTCACGCCAAGACCGCCGATTACCTTTCCGCCCGCATAGAGCGCCACGCCGCCGCCGAAGGTGATCACGCCGCCGAGCGTGCGCCCGATGCCGCTGCCCTGTTCAAGAAAGCGCGCATCGAATGGATTCGAGTTGTTCAGACCGTAGAGCGAGCCGCCCGGCTGCGTGGCCGCGTAAAGATTCGCCGTGGAGAGCGCGAGCGCATCGTTGGAGAAGCCGTTCGCCGTGTAGGCCTTCGCGATCGCGATGGCGCGGCTGCCGGGCCACGCGTCGCCCGTCTTGATGACCGAACACAGGTGTCCTTCGCGATCCACGACCGCGGCCCACATGCGGTTCGGTTTGAAGATGCCGCCGTTGCCGTCGCTCAGATTGACGACTTTGGCCAGTTGATTCTCGACCAGCGAGACGGTTCCTTGGGGAAGCGTGCAGCGTCCCTGCGGATAGTCGTCGTTGCCGTGCGCGTGAGCGAGCGGCGACACGAGTGCAACGGACATTGCGGCGGCCAACGAGTAAGACGCGATCATGCGCATGGCGATTCTCCCGACGTATTCACGATTTACCTACACGAGTGAAGCACTAAACCGATCGCTGCCTAACAAGATAGGATGCCTTAGTGAATAGAACGAACGTTGTTTCTTCGTCGTAAACCCTGAACGAAGAAGGGCGCGCTGCCGGCGCACGGCTCGCCGAAAGCGCGCTGTAATCGGAAGAAAGTCAGCCCGACACCGACGCTTCCACCACGGCGAGATAGGCCGCCAGCGCCCGCTTGACCTCGCGCAGATAACGCTTTGCGAGTTGCACGTCGCCCATCGCGGGACGCAGCTTGATGGCGAGCGCGCCGCTCGCGAGCGCGCGCAACATGTCGACGTACAGCGCGCGCTCGGCGGGCTTCACGCTCGCCATGCGCACGTCGATCACCTTGCGCAGCGTGCCGGACTCGCGCTTGGTCTTGTCGTCGTGCGGCATGACGGACATGAGGATGAGGCAGTCCGGGTGCTGCTCCAGATACGTGATGTAGGGCGTCATGATGCGGTCGATCACCGCCTCCGACGACAACGTGCGCCACGTCTCGGTATCGATCTTATCGAGCGCGTCGTCGATCTCGCCCATCGCTGCCTTGTGACGGTCCCAGAGCGCGCTCAACAGACTCTCGCGGTCCGGAAAGAAGTGATACATCGAGCCGATCGGCGTCTGCGCGCTGCGTGCCACGCCATGCATGGTCACGCCGGCGAGACCTTTTTCCACGATCAGATCGGCCGTCGCGTCGAGCACCGATTCGATGCGCGCGCGCCCGCGCGCCTGCAATGGCGAACGCGCGCTGCTGGCGCGTTCAGGCGCATGCGGGTCGTGATCCTGTGGCTTCGTCATCGGGTCTCCAATTGTCGAACGAAACTAGACGCATGCGTCTACAATCATGCATACTAGACGATGCCGTCTAGTTTGGCGAGCGTGCCGCACGAATGTCACGGCCGCGCCATCGGATGCAGTTTCATTACGGCCGCCTTGCAGCGCGGTCTTATCGAAGTTGGAGAAATCATGGCAGTTACAGCGCCTGCACAGGGCGGCGAATCGAACGAGTCGACCCAACGCAAATCGTCGCGGCGACGCGTGCTGTTGCTCATCGTCGGCATCATCGCCATTGTCGCGGGCCTGATCTGGGGGCTGCGCTGGTGGACGGTCGGCCGCTTTATCGAGAGCACGGACGACGCGTATCTTCAGGCAGACAGCGTGACCATCGCGCCGAAGGTAGCCGGTTACGTGACCGACGTGCTCGTCGCCGACAATCAGGCGGTCGCGGCGGGCGCACCGCTCGCGCGGCTCGATACGCGCCAGTATCAGGCGTCGCTCGATCAGGCCAAGGCCACGCTCGATGCGCGCGCCGCCGACATCCAGCGCGCCGAGGCCGAACTCAAGCAGCAGCACGCCAATGCCGACCAGGCGAAGGCGCAAGCCGAGGTATCGCGCGTGAGCCTCGCGCATGCCGAAGACGACGTGCGCCGTTATCGGCCGCTCGTCGCCACCGGGGCGGAAACCGAGGAGCGGCTCGCGAGTCTGGTGAGCACGCGCGATCAGGCCCGCGCCACGCTCGCCGCGAATCTTGCTGCGGCGCGCGCGGCGGCCACGCAAATCGGCGCGACCGAAGCGCAGATCGTGCAGGCCCGCGCGCAGATGGAAGCCGCAGAGGCGCAGATGAACCAGTCGAAGCTCGATCTCAACGACACCACGCTGTATAGCCCGCTCGCCGGGCGCGTCGGCGACCGCACCGTGCGCGTCGGCCAATACGTGCAGCCGGGCACGCGTCTGATGACTGTCGTGCCGGTGCAGAGCGTGTATCTCGAAGCGAACTTCAAGGAAACGCAGGTGGGCCGCATGCGCGTCGGCCAGCCGGCGACGCTGCATGTCGATGCGCTGAAGGGCACCGAGCTGCACGGCGTCGTCGAGAGCTTCTCGCCCGGCACCGGCGCGCAGTTCGCGCTGTTGCCGCCGGAGAATGCCACGGGCAACTTCACGAAGATCGTGCAGCGCGTGCCGGTGCGCATTCGCATCGACACGGGACCGCAAACGCGCCAGGTCCTGCTGCCGGGGCTGTCCGTGACCGTCGACGTCGACACGAAGTCGGCCACCGATGACAGCAAGCGCATCGCAGCCGAGAATCGCCATGACTGAGGCCAGCGCGAACGCGCCGGCACGCGCCACCGCCACGGACTGGATCGCCGTGACCGCCGGCGCGCTCGGCGCGCTGATGGCCACGCTCGACATCTCCATCACGAACTCCGCGCTGCCGCAGATTCAAGGCGAAATCGGCGCGACCGGCACAGAAGGCACGTGGATCTCCACCGGCTATCTGATGTCGGAAATCGTGATGATCCCGCTCGCCGCGTGGCTCACGCGCGTCTTCGGGCTACGCAATTTCCTGCTCGGCAACGCGGTGCTGTTCACGCTCTTCTCGGCCATGTGCGGGCTTTCGCATTCGCTGCCGATGATGGTGGCCGGCCGCATCGGTCAGGGCTTCACCGGCGGCGCGATGATTCCCACCGCGCAGACCATCATCCGCACGCGGCTGCCGCGCGAGCAGATGCCGGTGGGCATGACCATCTTCGGCCTGATCGTGCTGCTCGGGCCGCTCATGGGGCCGGTGGTCGGCGGCTGGCTCGCGGAGAACATCTCGTGGTCGTGGTGCTTCTTTCTCAACTTGCCGGTGGGCGTCGCGCTGGTTGCGCTCCTGCTTTCCGGCTTGCCCTCCGAGAAGTCCCAGTGGGACGCGTTCTTCAAGGCCGACTGGATCGGCATTGCAGGTCTCGCTATCGGCCTCAGTTCGCTCACGGTCGTGCTCGAAGAAGGCCAGCGCAATCAGTGGTTCGAATCGAGCGAAATCGTGTTGCTCTCGTGCGTCGCCGCGTTCGGCATGGTGTTGATCGCCGTGTCGCAGGTCATTGCAAAGCGCCCGATCGTGCGGCTCTCGCTGTTGCGCAATCCGCGCTACGCGAGCGTCATTCTGATCGTCTTCGCTGTCGGCGCCGGGCTCTATTGCGTGTCTTTTCTGCTGCCGCAGTTCCTGAGCATCGTGGCGGGTTACAACGCGCTGCAATCGGGCTCCATCATGCTGATTTCCGGCGTGCCCGCGTTTCTCATCATGCCCGTGTTGCCGCGCCTGCTCGGCAAGATGGACTCGCGCGTGCTCGTGATCGCCGGTCTCCTCTGCTTCGCCGGAAGCTGCCTGCTGGACATTTCGCTGACCGCGCAGAGCGTGGGCCACGACTTCTTCTGGTCGCAGATTCTGCGCGGCATCGGCCAGATGCTCGCGATGATGCCGCTGAATCAGGCGTCGATGGCCGCGGTGTCGCGCGAAGAATCGGGCGATGCGGCCGGACTCTACAACATGGCGCGCAATCTCGGCGGCTCGGTCGGGCTCGCGATTCTCGGCACGGTGATCGACCGGCGCAACGACTTCCATAGCGCGGCCATCCGCGAATCGATAACGGCGAATTCGGTCATCGGCCAGGAGCGCATGGCCGCCAGCGCGGCGAGCTTCTTCGCGCAGACCGGCGACATGGCCCACGCGAAGTTGCAGGCGCTCGGGCAACTCTCGATGCAGATCGGCCAGCAAGCCGTCGTCATGACGTACTCCGAAACGTTTTATGTGCTCGCCATCGCGCTGCTCGCCTGTCTGCCGCTCGCGATGTTGCTGAAAACGCCGTCGTTCAAACCCGGCGAAGCGCCGTCCGCCGGACACTGAAGCAATGAATCCTCACACGATGTCCCGTTCTCCTTCTGGTTTCACGCGCCTGCTGCCGCTCGCGGCGCTCGCGCTCGCGGCATGCACCGTCGGACCCGACTATCGCGGCGCGCCCGAGGTCGCCGCGCAATCGGTGCAAAGCGGCGCGTTCGTTCGCGCGCCGTCGCAGGGCGTGCTCGCCACGCACGCGCCGGCCGCATGGTGGCGCTCGCTCAACGACCCGCAACTCGACGCGTTGATCGACGCCGCGCTCGCCGGCAACCTCGACGTGAAGATCGCGCAGGCGCGTTTGCGCCAGGCGCGCTCGCAATTGCGCGGGGAACGCGCGAACGCATTGCCGAAGGCATCGGCGTCCGCGGCGGCGTTGCGCATGCGCTCGCCTGACACCGCGATCCTCGGCGGATCGGAAGGCTCGGGCGGCCGTGGCCCGCTCGACTTCTACACCGTCGGCTTCGATGCATCGTGGGAGATCGACCTCTTCGGCGGCACGCGCCGCGCGATCGAAGCGGCATTCGGCGAAGCGGAAGCCGTGCAGGCCGATCTCGCCGATACGCAAGTGTCGCTGGCCGCCGAGGTCGCGTCCGCTTATATCGACTTGCGCGACGAGCAGGAGCGGCTCGCGCTCGCGCAGCGCACCGCCGCTGACCAGCAGCAGATGCTCACGTTGACCGAGCAGCGGCGCGAACGCGGCACGGCGGCTCAAGTGGATGTCGAGCGCCTGAACACGCAGGTCAATACGACGCGCGCGACGCTCGTGCCGCTGCAAGTGCAGATCACCGATTCGCTGGATCAACTCGCGGTGCTGACGGGCCGCGCGCCCGGCGCGCTCGATGCCGAACTCGCGCAGCCCGCGCCGCTGCCGGCGCTGCCCGCGTCGGTTCCAATCGGCGATCCCGCGACGATGTTGCAGCAGCGCCCGGACATTCGCGCGGCGGAGCGGCGTCTCGCATCGAGCAACGCGCAGATCGGCGAGCATATCGCGGATTATTTTCCGAAGGTCTCGCTGCTCGGCGATATCGGATTCTCGGCGGCAGAACCGGGGCATCTCATTCGCAAGGAGAACTTCTCGTGGCTGGGCGTGCCGTATCTGCAATGGAACGTGCTCGACTTCGGCCGCACGGCGGCGAGCGTCGATGCAGCGAAGGCATCGCGTGATGAAGCCGAGGCCCGTTACGGCAAAACCGTGCTCGCGGCGCTGAAGGACGCGAATTCGGCGCTTTCACGCTATGGCAATCAGCGCGAGCATGTCGTGCGGCTTCAGGAAGTGCAGGCGTCGTCCGAGCGGTCGGCTACGCTCGTGCGTCAGCGGTACACGGCGGGCGTTTCCACGCTCATCGACTTGCTCGACGCACAGCGCACCGAGTTCGCCGCGCAACAGGACGTGGTCGCGGCGCGCGCCGAGTTGCTGAAAGACTTCGTGTCGCTGCAAAAGAGTCTCGGCCTCGGCTGGCAGCAAGCGTCGGATTCGGCTTCATGACCAACGCATTCGATTGCTCTGCGGAATGCATCTTGCGGCAGCGGTTCGGTCTTGAACCCTGTGCTTCCGGCATCACGCGGAGAATCGAATGTATCGAGCGAAACACCCTGCCACACGCCTCAACACGCTTACACGCGCATTGCTGATCGCGGCGAGCGCCGCCGCTTTTACGACAGCCACGCAAGCGCAGACCGCGCCGCAAACGGAAAGGCCAGCCGTGGCGGCGAGCGCGCCCGCCTCGTCGCCCCTTCCGCCATCGGAACTGTACGGCGAGTTGTATCGCGAGGTGCAACTCGCGCACGTCTATCCCGATAGCAAGACCTTCGCCGACATGACGCCGAACGTGTCGCCGCAGCAGGTCATGATCGACTATGCGAACCGGACGCAGCCGTTCGATCTCGCGCGCTTTGTCGGCTCGCACTTCACGCTGCCGCAGCGGGAAACCAAGGGCTACGCGTCCGACCCGAACGAGAGCGTGACGCAGCATATCGACACGCTCTGGACCGTTCTGCGCCGCAATCCGGACGCGAACGCGAGCCCGTGGTCATCGCTGTTGCCGCTGCCGTACGCGTATGTCGTGCCGGGCGACCGCTTCGACGAAATCTACTACTGGGATTCGTACTTCATCATGCTCGGGCTGCGGCAAAGCGGGCAGCGCGAGTTGATGAAAAATGAACTCGATAACTTCGCGACGCTCATCGACCGATACGGGCATATTCCGAACGGCAACCGCAGCTACTATCTGAGCCGCTCGCAGCCGCCCTTCTTCGCGCAGATGGTTCAGCTCGCGGCGGAAACCGACGGCGACAGCGCGTATCTGCGCTATCTGCCGGAACTCGCGCGCGAATATGCGTACTGGATGGACGGCGAGAACAAGGTCGCGCCGGGCGAGGCGTATCGGCATGTCGTGCGCCTGTCTGACGGCACGCTCCTGAACCGCTATTGGGACGACCGTGCCACGCCGCGCGACGAGTCGTATCGTGAAGACGTGGAAACGGCGAAACAGATGACGCAACGCAATGCCGAAGACCTGTGGCGCAATCTGCGCGCGGGCGGCGAAACCGGCTGGGACTTCAGTTCGCGCTGGTTCTCGGACGGCAAGTCGCTCGCGACGATCGAAGTCACGTCGCTCGCGCCGGTCGATCTGAACGCGCTGCTCTACGATCTCGAACGCACGCTGGCGCGCGCGTATCGCGTGAAGGGCGATGCCGCGCAGGCCGAAGACTTCGAGCAACGCGCGAACGCGCGGGCGCAGGCGATCCGCAGCCATCTCTGGGACCCGCAACTGCACGCGTTCGGCGATTACGATTTCGTCGCGCACGCGCTCACGCATCGCCTGAGCGCCGCGACGGTGTATCCGCTGTACGCGGGCATCGCGACCAAAGCGCAGGCGGGCGCGGTGGCATCGACGATTCGCGCGAAGTTGCTGCGCGTGGGCGGCCTCGCCACAACGACCGTGCGGTCCGGCCAGCAATGGGACGAGCCGAACGGCTGGGCGCCGCTGCAATATCTCGCGATCATGGGCTTGCGCCGCTATGGCGAGTCCGCGCTCGCGCGCCAAATCGCGGAGCGCTGGATTCAGACGAACGTCGCGTATTACCAGCACACCGGCAAGCTCGTCGAGAAATACGATGTGGACGCGAAAGCAGGATCGACCGCGGCGGGCGGCGGCGAGTATCCGTTGCAGGACGGCTTCGGCTGGACCAACGGCGTGCTGCGCACGTTGATGGTCATGTATCCGTCGGCGGCGGGCGCGACCACGCGTCCGGTCGATGTCCCTTCGGGCGCGGCGGGCGTCGCGGACGCGGCGGCATCGGCGGCGAAGGCGTCGAAGAATACGCATCGGCTGGCGCCGACGCCGAGCGGGGAATAAGCGCACGGGACCTTAGGAAGTCGGGACCGTGCGCGGCGCTATACTCACGCGCTTTTGCGCCGCGCACGGCCCGAAGGACAACCGATGAACGTACTTCCCCCTTGCCCGCACTGCCATTCCGAATTCACGTATGAGGACGGCGGCGCGTACGTCTGCCCGGAGTGCGCGCACGAATGGACCGCGAACGCGGACAGCACCGCGCAAGCACCCGCGAAGGTCTATCGCGATTCGGCGGGCAACGTGCTCAACGACGGCGACACCGTCACGGTCATCAAGGACCTGAAGCTGAAGGGCTCGGGCGGCGTCATCAAGATGGGCACGAAGGTCAAGAACATCCGCCTCGTGGATAGCGACCACGATATCGACTGCAAGATCGACGGCTTCGGCGCGATGAGCCTGAAATCGGAGTTCGTGCGCAAAGCCTGAGCGTTCAAAGGCAAACGAGCGGCAAGCACATTGTAAAGATGCGTTACGATGCGTCTTTTCCACGCCCCGCCCCGTCGTTTCGTCTTGACTGCGTCTGAAATCAAAGCCATCGCCCGCGCGATGCTCGCCCGTCTCGCGGCCCGCCTGCGTCCGCACGTCCGGCCGCGCACGCTGCTTCTGCTGCCGGCGCTCTTCGTCTTGTACGTGCTCGTGCTGATTCCGTTCACGCCCGGCATCAGCGATATCCGCAAGGCCAAGGTCGATCAGCCCGCGCAGATTGTTTCCGCCGACGGCAAGCTGCTTGCCGAATTCAAGCCGACGCATCGCGAGTGGGTGAGCGTGAAGCACGTCTCGCCGTACGTCATCGACGCGCTCATTTCCACCGAAGACCGGCGCTTCTACTCGCATCACGGCATCGACTGGCGGCGCACGGCGTCGGCGGGGCTGCACACGTTCTCGGGCGATCGCCAGGGCGGATCGACGCTCACGCAGCAACTCGCGCGCAATCTGTATCCCGATGAAATCGGCCGCTCGCAGACGCTCACGCGCAAGCTCAAGGAAGCGATTACCGCGTTCAAAATCGAAGCCGTTTATTCGAAGGACGAGATCCTCGAAACGTATCTGAACACGGTGCCGTTTCTCTACAACGCGTACGGCATCGAAATGGCCGCGCGCACGTACTTCGGCAAGTCCGCAGGTCAGCTCGACGTGCTCGAAAGCGCGACGCTCATCGGCATGCTCAAGGGCAACAGCTACTACAACCCAGTGATCAATCCCGAGCGCGCGCTCGACCGGCGCAATATCGTGCTCGGGCAGATGGTGCGCTTCGGGCATCTTCCGCCCGCCAGGCTCGACGCCCTCGCGAAACGGCCGCTGCGCATCGACTTCGAGCGGCAGACCGAAGAGCCGGGACGCGCGCCGCATTTCGCGCAGCAGTTGCGCAAGTGGCTGATCGCGTGGGCCGACGACAACGACTTCAATATCTATTCGGACGGGCTCGTCGTGCGCACGACCATCGACTCGCGCCTTCAGGCGATGGCCACGCAGGCGCTCACGTGGCAGGGCAATCAGTTGCAGTCGATCGCCAACGCCGCGTGGAACGGACACGGCGGCTGCGCGAACGCGGACGCCGATCTGGCGCGCGCGTTCGTGCGCGAGACGAGCGAATACCGCGCCGCCCGCGATGCCGGCGCGACCGACGCGGACACCATCGAGCATTTGATGGCGGATCGCGCGTTCATGCGAAACGTCTGCGAGAACAAGACGCGCGTGCAGGCCGCATTCCTCGCGCTCGATCCGCGCAACGGGCAAATCAAGGCGTGGGTCGGCAGCCGCGACTTCGCGCAGGACCCGTTCGATCACGTGCAACAGGCGCGGCGTCAGCCGGGCTCCACGTTCAAGCCCTTCGTCTATGGCGCGGCGTTCGAGCGCGGCGCGCTGCCGACGGATACGTTCATCGATCAGGACGTGACCATTCCGGTGAGGGGCAACGAGACCTGGCATCCCACCGACGAAGCGCCGCCGAGCGGCCGTCCGGTGAGTCTGCGCGACGGCATCGCGTTCTCGAAGAACCGCATCACCGCGCAACTGATGCAGTCGGTCGGCCCGGCGCGCGTCGCACGCCTCGCGCGGGACATGGGCGTGCGCGACAGTCATCTCGACGTGGTGCCGTCGCTTGCGCTCGGCACGAGCCCGGTGACGCTCAAGGAGATGGTCTCGGCGTACGGCACCATCGCCGACAATGGCAATTACATGGAGCCGCTGCTCGTCACGCGCATCGAGAACCGCAAGGGCGACGTGCTCGCGCAGTTCGAAAGCACGCCGGAGCGGGCGCTGTCGATCGACGCGACGCACAAGCTCGTCGACGTGATGCGCGATGTGGTGAATCGCGGCACAGGCACGGCCATTCGCACGCGCTTCGGCATTCGCGGCGATGTCGCGGGCAAGACGGGCACGACGCAGGACAACGCGGACGGCTGGTTCATTCTGATGCATCCGCAACTGGTGGCGGGCGCGTGGGTCGGCTTCAACGACAGCCGCGTGACGCTGCGCAGCGACTACTGGGGACAGGGCGCGCACAGCGCGTTGCCGATGGTCGGCGACTTCGTGCAGCGCGCGTTGCGCTCGCGGCTGATCGACTCGCGCGCGCGCTTCGACACGCAGGCGCCGCCGAGCGCGTGGCAGACTTTCGTCACGCGGCTGCGCGGATGGATCGACGAGACGTTCGCGAAGAAACCCGCGCAGACGGCGGTGCAGAAGCCGGTGCGTGTCAAGCGCGCGCCTGCGCAACCGGTGGCCGAAGTGACGGAAGAGCCGCCGCAGCCGCCGCAGCCGCCGATCCTTCCCGCAGTACCACCGCTTTTGCCCGCATCGCCTGCCGTGACCGCGAGCGACACGCCTGCGGCGGCTTCCGCCACGGAGCCGTAATCTCAGGCTTCCGAGAAGAACCCCGCGACGATATCGTCCTTAAGCCGCGCGAGCCGTGCATCGGTGCGCACGCGCGGACGCGGCACGTCCACATCGACGATGTCGGCGATGCGTCCCGGCCGCGCCTGCATCACCACGACGCGATCCGCGAGGAACACCGCTTCCTCGACATCGTGCGTGACGAGCACCATCGTGATCCGCTCGGCGGCCCAGATGCGTTGCAGTTCGTCCTGCATGCGCGCACGCGTGAGCGCATCGAGCGCGCCGAACGGTTCGTCGAGCAGCAACAGGCGCGGCCGATTGACGAGGCCGCGCGCAATCGCCACGCGCTGCGCCATGCCGCCCGACAGTTGATGCGGATAGTGCCGCTCATAGCCGCGCAGCCCGACGAGCGCGATGTGCTCGGCCACCGCCCTCGCCTTCTCGCTCTTCGACAAGCGCGCGTTGCGCAGCGCCACCGCCACGTTCTGTTCCACATTGAGCCACGGAAACAGCCGGTGATCCTGAAACACGATGCCGCGTGAAAGATCCGTCGACACCACGCGCGCTCCGTCGAAGTCGATCTCGCCTTCGAACGCACTGTCCAGGCCCGCGACGAGCCGCAAGAGCGTCGACTTCCCGCATCCGCTCGCGCCTACGATGCTCACGAACTCGCCGCTCTGCACGTTCAGATCGATGCGTTCGAGCACGGGCGCGCTGTCGTCGCCCGCGAAACGCTTGCTCACGTGCCGCAAGGCGAGGCTGCCGTCCTGCGCTGCTATCGCTTCCATTCGTTGTTCTCCTCAAACATAGCGCGATGCATCGAACCATCGCCGCTGTATCGCGCGGGCGAGCGCATTGAGCGCCCAACCCGTTATTCCGACGAAACCACGCCGAACAGAACGAGATCCATCCGAAACTGCTCGCTGCCGTCCACGAGCGTATTGCCGATGCCGCTGCCCGCGACCAGCAGATACTCCGCGCCGAGCGTGGCGAGCCACGAGTAGATGAGCGCGAGGTAAATACCGGTGAAGACGGACGGCAACGCGGCGGGCAACACCACATGCGCGAGCATTTGCAGCTTGCCATAGCCGAACGTGCGCGCGACCTCGGTCCATTGCGGCGGCACGGCGCGAATGCCGTCGCTCGTATGCACGACGACCGGCACCAGCGCGGCAAGCGAGAGGAAGACGACCTTCGCGACATCGCCGAGTCCGAACCACACGGAGATGAGCGGAATCCACGCGAACAGCGACACCTGCTTGAACGTGTCGAAGCTCGGCGCAATGGCGCGATGCGCGAGCCGCGAGATGCCGAGCAGCGCGCCCAACGCGAGGCCGAGCGTGGTGCCGATCAGAAAGCCCGTCAATTCCCGCGCGAGCGATGCCGACAATGCACGCGCGAGCGCGCCGCTTTTGGCCTGTTCCAGCGCGACATGAAGCACTTGCAAAGGCGAGACCATCACGCCGTGGCCGGGCTGCGCGTGACGCGACACGAGCCACCAGAGCGCGAGCGCCGCGAGCGGTAGCACGACGCCGCGCCAGCGCTGCGGACCGGCGGTACGTGGTTGATCGGGCGTTCCGGCTTCGAGTTCGAGTGTGGACATGTCGGCTCCTTAACCCGCGTTCGCGCGATTCAGCCTGCGTTCCACCGCGCCGAGCGAGCGATCCGCGATGAAACCGATCGCGCCCACGATCAGCACCGACGCCAACACGAGATCGAGCTGGAAAAGCTGGCGGCCGTACACGATCAGATACCCGAGCCCTTCCGACGACGCGACCAGTTCCACGACGACCAGCGTGAGCCACGCCTTCGTGAACGCGAGGCGCACGCCGGTGCCGATCATCGGAATGGCGGCGGGCAGCGTGACGTGAAGAATGGTCTGCCAGCGCGAATAGCGATACACGGACGCGACTTCGCGCAGCGCGGGCGGCGTATTGCGAAAGCCCTGAAGCGTGCTCAGCGTGACCGGCACGAGCGCGGCATGGCCGATCAGCAGATACTTCAACGGCTCGCCGATGCCGACGACGATCATCAGAAACGGCAGCCATCCGAGCACGGGCACCTGCACGATCGCATTGAAGCTCGGCAGCACGTACGCTTCGAGCGAGCGCGACAGACCGAGCGCCGCACCCAGCGCGACGCCGAGCGCGACGCCGCCGATGAAGCCGACCGCCACCCGCGAGAGGCTCGCGGCCAGATGTGTCCATAACTCGCCGCTTCTGGCGAGCGCGCCGAGCGTTTCGAAAACGAGCGCGGGCGCCGGCAAGACTTGCGCGGAAATCCATCCGAAGCGCGCGCCGAGCACCCACAACACCGCGCAGACAACGGGCAGAAGCCAGGGAAGCGCGGTCCATCCGGCCGCGCGCAGCGTCTGCGCGCTGAACACGCGAGAGCGGGCGCGCGCAGCCGTTGGCAACGCTCGGGACAGTGTGTTCGCCATGAGCCTGTTCTCCGTGAAGATTGAGCGCGTCACGCCTGCGGCTTGCCGGACGCATCGAAGCGCGGCCAGTAGCCATCGAGCTTCAGCGACTTGATGGCCTCGTCCAGATACTTCGGCTCGAACCAGCCGTTGACGCTGACGGGCTGGCGGATCAGATTGAGGCGCAGCGCGTCGTCGGCGACAGCCTGATAGCGCGCGACCAGAAACGGATCGATGAGCGGCGACATGCGTTCCTTCATCGGCTGGTTCGCATACTCGGCCTGCCATGATTCGACCGGCACGCCGCTTTTCGCCCACAGCGCGAAGAGCGCGTTGCGGTTCGCTTCGTCCGACGACCATTGCGCCGCCTGCACGACCGCCGTCACCACTTTCTGCACCGTATCCGGATGCGCGTGCTCGAAGTCTTCTAGCACGAGCAGGTGCGCCTGGCGCGTCAACTGCAAGCCGTCATTGCGCGACGCATAGACGATTTTCGCCAGGCCCTGACGCTGCAACTTGAACAGCGAATAGTCGAGGAACACCGCATCCACGCCCTTCGATGCGAGCGCCGCTTGCGCCGCTGCCGTATCGAGGTTGATGACGCGCAAGTCGCGCTCGCTGAGTCCATTCTCCTTGAGCACGTTGTCCGCTACGAGCTGTAAATTCGTACCCCGAAATATTCCGACGCGCTTTCCCTTCAGGTCCTTCACGCCTTTGATGTCGGAATCCGGCGGCACCGCGAGATAAACGCCGGTGCGCACGTTCGACGCGAGTAGCAAATGCGTCTTGAGTCCGTTGGCGCGTCCGAGCACCGAGGGCAAATCGCCCTGATACGCGAAGTCGACCTGCTTGTTCGCAAGCGCCTCGTTCACGGCAGGTCCCGCGCCTTTGAAGAAGAGCCATTGGACATTGATGTGCTCGGGCTTCAACGCATCTTCCACGCGATGCTGCAATTGCGCGGTCGCGGCAGGCGATCCGCCGAACGTCGGGGGATCGCCCATGCCTTGCTGCGCGACGCCGATGCGCACCACGTCGGGCTGCGCCGCATGCGCGGCGCACAACAATGCCGCGCCGAACCACGCGGCGAGACTGCGTGTGATGAGGACAGAGAGTCTGCTCGATTTCATCGCTTGATCGCTAGAGTGAAGGGCGTCGGCAAAGATCAGTGCGTGCGCGTCTCGCGCTTGACGATGCGGCTCGTGCGTCCGTCGATGCCGACAGGCACATCGCCATGCACGGTCGCGCGGCGCACTACGCGATGCGCGTCGCCGTAATCGTTCACCGCATAGTGCTGCGTCGCGCGGTTGTCCCAGATCGCGACGTCGCCCTGCGTCCAGCGCCAGCGCACCGTGTTCTCCAGACGCGTGACGTGATCGTGAAAGATCGCGAGCAGCCGGTCGGAATCCCGCTGCGACAAGCCGATGAACCGCTGCACGAAGTGGCCGAGAACGAGCGTGCGCTCGCCCGTCTCCGGATGCACGCGCACCACCGGATGCTCCGTCTCGTACAGCGTGGAGGTGAACTGCTGGCGGTACTCGCGGTCCGCTTCGGTGTCGGGCGTATTGCGCGCGGCGGCGTAGTCGTAAGCGTTTGTATGCAGCGCCCACAAGCCGTCGGCGAGTTCGCGCAACGCTTGCGGCAAGTGTTCGTATGCGGCGGCCGTGTTGGCCCAGACCGTGTCGCCGCCCGCAGGCGGAATCACCACGCCGCGAAGAATCGAAATCTTCGGATAGGCATCGACGAAAGTGACGTCCGTATGCCATGAATTCGCGCGCGCGCCGTGCTTAGAGTCCAGTTCAAGCAGGCGGCTGCTGCCCGCAAGCGAGGGCACCGTCGGATGCGCGACCGTCTCGCCGAAGCGGGCGGCGAAGGCTTCCTGCGCGGCGTCGTCCAGATGCGACTGGCCGCGAAAGAACAGCACTTTATGTCGAAGCAGCGCCGCGTTGATGACGCCGATGGCGGCATCGTCGAGATCCGCCGAGAGCGTCACGCCACGCACTTCGGCACCGATGCGCCCGCCTATCGGGCGGACCTGAAACGGCTCGTGTGACGTGGCGGGCTGGCGTGCGGCGTCGCTGGAAGATTCGTTGGCGAGCGAGACGGTATCGGACATCGTGGGCTCCGTTGATCCTGGTGTCGGCTGGGAGAAAACATTGAAGCATCTCGCCACCGCCTGACCAACGAAGCGTTTCGACTTAGCTTTACAGCGTCGATGTCATGCGCAAAGCATGTGCGTATTGCTGAAGCTCGCCGATGCTCTCCTCCAGTTCGGCGCTCAATCGCGCCATTAATTCCGCAGCCGGCATCTCGCGCGCGAGCGCCGCCGCCTGCCCCGCCCACTGCGCGCCGTAGCCGAACTCGCCCTTCGCCTTGGCCGCCGCGTGCAGTGCCTTGCCGGCGTCGTAGGTGATCGGATAATCCGGATGCGTCGGCGCGCCCGCGCTGCGGCCCAGCTCCGTGAACTTGTTGACGAGGCCACGCGCGACGCGGCCCGAGATCGCTGCGGTGAACGTCGTGCGAGTCGCGGCGTCGCTCAGAATGGCGCGGCGAAAACCCGCGTCGATCGACGTCTCCGTGCAAGGCACGAAGGCCGTGCCCATTTGCGCCGCCTGCGCGCCGAGCGCGAGCGCCGCCGCGATGCCCGCGCCATCCATGATGCCGCCCGCCGCGATCACGGGCACGTCGAACTTGCGGGCGATCAGGCGCGTGAGCGCGAACGTTCCGATACGATCGTCGTCGGCTTCGGTGTCGAAGACGCCGCGATGCCCGCCCGCTTCGACGCCCTGCGCGATGATCGCATCCATGCCCGCGGCGGCCACCTGTTCCGCTTCGCGCAGATTGGTGGCGGCAGCCATCAGCGTAATGCCGGCCTTGCGCAACGCGTTTATCGCGTCATTAGATGGCAGTCCGAAATGAAAACTCACGATGGCAGGCTTCTCTTCGACGAAGACCTTCAGCATGGCATCGTCGACGACGAAGCTCGTATAGATTTCGGCGAGCTTTTGCGGCGGTTTCGCGTCGTATTGCGCGAAAAGCGGCGCAAGCCAGTCGATCCATGCTTTCTCGACGGCCTCGTTCGCTTGCGCCGGACGATGGCAGAACACGTTGATGTTGAACGGCTTGTCGGTCAGCGCGCGCGTTTCGCGGATCACGTTGCGCGCGCCTTCCGCGTTCATCGCGCCGACGCCGAGCGAGCCGAGCCCGCCCGCATTCGATACGGCCGCCGCGAGCGCGGGCGTGCTGACGCCTGCCATCGGCGCCTGAATGATCGGCTTCGTGATGCCGAGGAGCGGCATCAGGGTGTTGGGTCTGTTCTGCTGAGTCATTCGAATGTCCTCTCACGCGGTCAACCGGCACGCAAAACGCACAACGCCCGCTGAATCCGAGAAGTCAGCGGGCGCCAGGTTCATGCACTTCTATATTACTTCGCGGTCGGCATCACGAATTCCGCGCCCTTCTCCGTGCTTTCGGGCCAACGCTGCATGATCGACTTCTGCTTCGTATAGAAGCGCACGCCCTCTTCGCCGTAAGCATGCGTGTCGCCGAAGAGCGAACGCTTCCAGCCGCCGAAGCCGTGCCATGCCATCGGCACAGGAATCGGCACGTTGATGCCCACCATGCCCACTTCGATGCGTCGGCCGAATTCGCGGGCAATGTGTCCATCGCGCGTATAGCATGCGACGCCGTTGCCGAACTCGTGCGCGTTGACGAGATCCACCGCTTCGCTGAAGTCCTTCGCGCGCACGCACGCGAGCACCGGCCCGAAGATCTCTTCCTTGTAGATGCGCATTTCCGGCTTCACGTGGTCGAACAGCGTGCCGCCCGTGAAGAAGCCGTCTTCGTGGCCCGGCACTTTCAGGCCGCGTCCGTCGACGACGAGTTGCGCGCCTTCGTCCACGCCCATCGCGATATAGCCCTCGATGCGTTCGAGCGCGGCGCGCGTGACGATCGGGCCCATTTCGGCGTCCAGCTCCATGCCATTCTTCACGATGAGCTGACGGGCGCGTTCGGCGAGGCGCGGCACGATCTTGTCGGCGACATCGCCCACCAGCACGGCAACCGAAATCGCCATGCAACGTTCGCCTGCGGAGCCGTACGCCGCGCCGATCAGCGCATCGACGGCCTGATCGATATCCGCATCCGGCATCACGACCATGTGATTCTTCGCGCCGCCGAGCGCCTGCACGCGCTTGCCGTGCTTCGCGCCCGTTTCGTAGATGTAGTTCGCGATAGGCGTCGAGCCGACGAAGCTGATTGCGCGAACGTCCGGATGTTCGAGCAGCGCATCCACGACGACTTTATCGCCCTGAACGACGTTGAAGATACCGTCGGGCAGGCCGGCTTTCTTCAGCAGAATCGCCATGAAAAGCGACGCGGACGGATCGCGCTCGCTCGGCTTCAGAATGAACGCGTTGCCCGTTGCAATGGCGACCGGGAACATCCAGCACGGGACCATGCACGGAAAATTGAACGGCGTGATGCCCGCGACGATGCCGAGCGGCTGACGCAGCGTCCAGTTGTCCATGCCCGTGGAGACTTGTTCGGTGAAATCGCCTTTTAGCAGTTGCGGGATGCCGCACGCGAATTCGATCACTTCGATACCGCGCGTCACCTCGCCCTGCGCATCCGTGAACACTTTGCCGTGCTCGGCCGTGATGATCGCGGCGAGTTCGTCGCGGTGCTGATTCATCAGTTCGAGAAAGCGCTGCATGATGCGCGCACGGCGGATGGGCGGCGTGTCGCGCCACGCGGGAAACGCCGCCTTCGCGCTTTGCACCGCCGCTTCGACGTCCGCCGCTTCGCCCAGCACGAGCTTGCGCGGCCGCTCGCCGGTCGCGGGGTTGAAGATGGGCTGCGAGCGCGCGCCCGATCCGCTCACTCGCTCGCCGTGGATGTAGTGGACGACATCGGCGGTATCGTTGAAGGCTTGCATTTCGTCTCCTGTCTCGAACGTTTCGGCAATACGACAAGTGTAGGAAGCGAATCGAGCCGTGCAAAGGCGCTATGATTGAACTCGTTGTTCACTATGGCAAACAATCCGCGCATGGACGAGCAAAAGATCGAAGCGCTCTGGACGCATCTGCACTGGCTGACGGTGCTCGCCGAACAAGGCAGCTATACGGCGGCGGCCGCGCGGCTCGGCGTGAGCAAGGCGGCGATGAGCCAGCGCATCGCGGAACTGGAGCGTGCGGCGGGCGTGCCGCTCGTCACGCGCACGACGCGCAGCGTGCGCTTTACGGAAGCGGGCCGCCGGCTCGTCGACGACACGCGCGCGCAGTACGCGCAGATCGCGACGAGCTTTTCGAGCGTGCGCGAGATGGCGGGCGTGGCGCGCGGGCTCATTCGTATGACGGCGCCGGTGGCCCTGGCGCGGCAGCAGATCGTGCCGAAGCTCGCGGGCTTTCTGCATGCGCATCCGGAAGTGCGCGTGCAACTGGAGGCGTCGGACCGGCTGACGTCGATTGCGACCGAAGGCTTCGATCTCGCCATTCGTCATAGCGCGCAGGCGCCGGAAACGCATGTCGCGTGGAAGCTGTGCGATACGCATTCGGTGATCGTCGCGACGCGCGCCTATTTGCGGCGGCGCGGCACGCCCGCCACGCCCGCCGATCTCGCCGTGCACGACTGTCTGTACTATCCGCGCACGCAAGCCGCGAGCATCTGGTCGTTCGTGCGCAAGGGGGCGCGCAAGACTACGGCGGGACCGTTCACGCTCGCGATCAACGGCGCATTCTCCGCGAACAACAGCGAGTTGCTGCGCGATGCGGCGCTCGACGATCTCGGCATCGCGCTATTGCCCGACTTCACGGCGCAGGCCGCGGTGCAGGCGGGCAAGCTCGTCGTGCTGCTGCCGGACTGGCGGCCCGTGGGCGCGTTCGCGGATCAGCTCTATGTGGTTCGGCCCTATGCGACGCATGTGCCGCGCGCCGTCGCGCTTTTCATCGGCTATCTGCGCGAGGCTTTCGCGGGCGGCTTTCCGCTTTGAGGCCTTCGCTGCGGCGTTTCGTGGATCACGTCACATAGAGCAGGCATCCCACCGACGTCAGGCACGCGCAGGCGCTCGTATAGAAGAACCACGTCGAGCGTAAGACGCGAAAGCGCGGTCCGTCGTCATCGAGCCGGTCGTCGTGAAGCTGCCAGAGGTCGAGATACGTCGCGATCGTGCAGGAAAGCAACGCAACCGCCGATAGTGAGGACAACAAAAAGAACAGGCCCCAGGCGAGATCGTTCATAGTGAGGGCGTCGGCTATGGTTCGGCACGCGGTGCCGTGACGAATGACGACCGCAAGCTGACGAAACGCCATGCGTCCCGCAACTCGTGTCCATGTTTTGAAGTATAGGGACCGAGCATACGCGCCACAACGACGGCAAACCCCAGTTAATAATCGGACGGATTGCGCACGGCGCGAGCGAGCAGACTTCCGCCGGAGCGTTCGCGATAGGCTTCACCGTGCAACGAGAAGCGTCAATCAGGCGCCGCCTGCCACTGCAAGATCGGATGTTTTGCTCCCGCAGGCATGGCCCAGACGCCACCCGCACCGAAGTTCCATCCGGCGAAACTTGCTGGAGTGCTCATCTGGGCGGTGGTGAGCCCGTTGGTATTGGGCGGAGCGGAGCCTGTGTTGAATCCCGTCGCAGACGTTCGGGTTGTCGTCTCCTTGTCCCAATACACGTTGTTGCTTATCTTGCCTTGGTTGACTGCGGCAATACCGCCGAGGCGTTCATCCAGCAGCCCGGGAGGACTTGCTACCCAGCCTGTCGCAAAGGATTCTTCAACGACTCCTGTAGGGCCATTAGATGAGACGATGCCGCCTCCGTAACCAAAAGCTGCAACCACGCCGGTAGCATAGGACTGTTTGATAACGCCATCGTTTGCTGTTGCAAGACCTCCAGGGATGCCATGATTGCCTCCACTCGTAGTTCCGCTAGCGAATGATTGAACCACCGTGCCTGTGAGCCTATTCCAGCCGACCAACCCGCCACCATAGCCAATGTCCGCGCTACTGGAGGATCGTTCGATCAACCCATTGTTCACGCCAGCTATTCCTCCGTTGCCGGCATTTCCGAAACTACCGCCCCCTGAACCGCCCGAAGTTTTCGCATAGGCAATAGTGCCATCGTTTCTCCCGGCGATAATTCCAAAAGCGTTGCCCGTTTCTGCAGATATCGATGCAGCCACATTCAGATTTCGCACGATGCCAGTCGGACCAATCATACCGAACAGACCCACGTAATCGGGCTGCGGCTGGGGAGTGTTTGCACCGCCCACGGTAAGACGGGTTATAGAATGCCCGAAGCCATCGAACTGGCCGGTAAAGGGCGAGTTCTCCGTTGGCCCAATGGGTCTGAAGTAGTTCGGAAACCTGGTTGCGCTCGCATCGATGTCCTTACCCAGTGCATAGTCACCGGCGAGATTCTGCGAAACTCTGCGGAGATCTTCGAGCGTGTTGACCAGCTTGTATGCAGTAACTTGCGTGGCAAGCCCGCTGTATGGTTCCGCGCTCCACTTGGGATTCGATATGACCTTGCCGGGCGAATAGGTAGCGTTCATATCATAAAGAGTACTGACGATCCCCCTGCTGTTAGACCAGTCGACCGTCCCATGGTTGATCACAGTGCTTGCGTTATCGACGCCAGTCGCATCGGCGCGCAACGTGAGGTTACCCGCGCCCGCATTACTGATGATCGCGTTCGACGCAATCGTCACGTTATGCACTGCACGCAGCGCGAGCGATGCGTTGCCCGTCCAGTTCACATTGCCCTTGACCGACAGGTCGCCTGTTGCCGCGTTCGTGCCGTTGGCTTGTGCATCGACGGAAGTGCCTTTGCTCAGGCTGCGCGATAGCGCGTTGGCGGTCGCACGGTCGATAGTGAGATCGGGTGCGTCGAGCTTCCAGGTGCCGGCTGTCACTGTCGCGCCGCCCACATTCAGCTGGTTCGCGCGCGTCTCGACGGTGCCGCCGCCGTTCGCGGCCTCGATGACGCCGTCTGCCTGCACCGCACCCTTTTCTGCGACGAGCCATACATGGCCATCGCGCGTCGCCGTGCCGGTGGCTCGGATCGCCGAACGGTTGCCAGCCAGCGCGTAGACGTTACCGTCGGCGGCCTGCAGGCTGACCTGCGCAGCGCGAATGGCGCCCACGTTCAACGCTTTGCCCTTACTTCCGGCCTGCACGAACACTTGTCGGCTGCTGGCCGAATCCTGCAACAGGACCTGAGTGCCTGCCGCGAGTTCGGCGGATCCTTTGGCAGCATCGATATCGCCTGCATTGATCACTGCGGTCCGCGAGATAAGCATCACGTCGCCACCCGACGAACCGATCTTCCCTAGGTTCACTACTACGCCGTTGCCGCCGCCGGAAAAGGTGAGCGAGCCTCCGCCCATGAATGCACGATTGTCGACGTTGAGCGTGGATGCGACGAAGCGTCCGCCCGTTGTCACGACGCCGCCTGGGCCGATGATCACGCCTTGCGGGTTGATCAGATAGACGCTTCCTGTGGCGCTAAGACGGCCGAGAATAACGGACGCATCGCCGCCCGTAACGCGGTTGAGCGTCGCCCCGGAGCCGTTGTGGAAGGTGACAGTGCGGCCGCTGCCGATAGAGAACTCGCACCATTCGACGATTCCACGGGAGGAGGCCTGATTGATCGTCAGCGATTGGCCGCCGCCGGCGATGGCTCCGCTACCGGAGACGAAGTGCCCGCCCGTCGGCAACATCGGCGGCGACGCGTGCGCCAGCGAAACGCACAAGAGAAGTTGCAAGCCAACGAACGGGAGCGGTCGCGGGCGCGGGGTCGCAAAGGCTCGCGTCGCTTTCGGATGCCAAGTCGTTACGAAGCGATGCTCAACGGCAAGCTGATAACAATCGAGACTGCGCGGCATGGCGGCCTCCTGCAGTGCGTCATTTCTCGGACACGAGTCGCTATCGAGTTATTTTTGTACTGCAGATCTCTTCGGCCTTGATCCATAACAATAGATTAGGGAAAGAGGAAGAGCAATTAACGGTACTTCAGTGGACACGTGCGCAGTGATCGAACTTCAAACTCGCTCTCTCGACGAAGGACCCCAAAAAAAACGCGCCCACGAAGGGGCGCGTTTTCCGTGAAAGCAG
Organism: Caballeronia sp. AZ10_KS36; assembly: GCF_023631105.1. Classification (NCBI taxonomy): domain Bacteria; kingdom Pseudomonadati; phylum Pseudomonadota; class Betaproteobacteria; order Burkholderiales; family Burkholderiaceae; genus Caballeronia; species Caballeronia sp. AZ10_KS36. The sequence goes on from NZ_JALQDQ010000035.1 coordinate 219,798, forward strand.
TCAGTCGATGCTTAGACCTTCTCGACCGACGCCTCGTAAATTTCGTCGATCGACTTGGCGAGCGTCTCATTGAACTCGCTGTCGCTCATCGACTTCTGAAGCTCGTTGATCAGCGCGCGCGAGAAGCTCGCGATCATGCCGTGGTTCTCGGCGAGGCGCTTGCATGCGTCGGTGCGCGAATAGCCGCCCGACAGCGCGACCACGCGCACGACGCGCGGATGCTCGATCAGCGGCCGATAGAAGTCCGCTTCGTCCGGAATGGTGAGCTTGATCATCACGTTGCTCGATTCCGGCAGCGCGTTCAGGCCCTTCAACAGTTCGTCGCGCAGAATCTTTTCCGCGCCCTTCTTGTCCGGGCTCTTGATCGAGACTTCCGGTTCGAGAATCGGAACGAGACCCTGCGCGATGATCTGCGCGCCTACTTCGAACTGTTGCTGCGCGACCGCCGCGATGCCCTTCTCGTTCGCCTGATGGATGACCGAGCGCATCTTGGTGCCGAACACGCCGAGCTTCGCGGCGCGCTGGAGCAGTTCGTCGAGGCCGGGAATCGGCTTCATCACCTGAACGCCGTCAGCTTCGGCTTCGAGGCCCTTGTCGACCTTCAGGAACGGCACGACGCCGCGGTCTTCCCACAGGAACGTGGGCACCGGCTTGCCTTCGGCTTCGCCGTCCATCGTGCGTTCGAACAGAATCGCGCCGATCACCTTGTCGCCCGTGAAGGCGGGCGCGGTCATGATGCGCACGCGCATGTCGTGCATCAGCTTGAACATTTCGGCTTCGCCGTTGTAGGCGTCGTCCGGAATTCCGTATTGACGCAGCGCGCCGGGCGTCGAACCACCGCTTTGATCCAGAGCGGCGATGAAACCCTGCTTTTCCGCCATCTGCGCCAGCATCTTCTCGTTAGCCACGAGCATTCCTCCTCAAAGTTCAAACACCGGAGCGCGCAAGCACGGTCCGGGCTTTTGGTTCAACTCCTTCAAGTTTAATGGTTTTGAGGCGTGGCTTTCTCGTGCAAATCCGCCAAATCCCCGGCGTTGCGGCCATTCACTGGGCGTTTTCGCGCCGAAAAGATCAGGAAGCAGCGGAATTGAGGTCGCCGGGCGCGACAGGGTCGGCCGCGCTTGCGCCCGCTCGCCGCAGCGCGCTGGCGGCGCGGCGTAAGAACGACGGCGTGGCGGATTGCGCCGGAAGCGATACCGGCCGTTCCGGCGCCTGCGGTTGTTCCGGCGTTTCGGGAAAGAGCGCTTCGCGTGCATCGGCGCATCGCGCGTTCAGTTGGCGGCGCATGTCCGGATGGTCGATCAGCGCCTGCGCTAAAGCCATGCCGTGCTCGAATTGCAGCGCGTAGGCGATGTCGGCGAAATTCTCGTAGCGGCCGCTATCGGCCAGTTCCAGCGCCAGCGTGACGATGCGCTGGCGGTTCCATGCGGCGAGATCGTCGTGGCCCGTGCTCACACATGCCTCTCTCGGCAATGAGGTGCGGACGATGTTAGCCCGAGCGCCGCCCGTTTTCCGTTGTCATGTCACAACATTCGGAACAAAAAGTACGACGAGAAGCAGCAGCGGCGCGCGCCGCACGACCGTTCGTTTCAACGGGTTACCAAGCCGCCGCGAACGTCCGCACCGCGCGGTTGAACGCGCCGGGACTCGCGACATTCATTCCGTGCGACGCCCCGGCAATCGTCTCGCGCCCGGCATATTCGATCCACTCTTCGAGCTTTTCGACGTTGTTGCGGAACATGCGCGGACTCTTTTGCCCGTCGATCAGGAGCGTGCGGCACTTGATGTCGCGCGCCGCCTCGCGCGTGTAGGCGGGCAGCGGATCGCGGAACTGCTTCGGCAGCGTGAGCGCGTTGTCGAGCGCCATGCGCCGGAAGCTCTCCGTGCTCTTGCGCCAGAAGCCCGGCATGCTGACCGAATCGACGAACATTTCGAGGCCCGCGTCGAGCTCGCCGGCTTCGATCAGTTCCGCGACGCGGCCGCGCAATGCGTTCGTCGCCGGCGGCAGCGCGGCGGGCGCGGCGGACGTGGACTGAGCGGACGTTTGCAGCGGACCGCCGGGGTCGGCGAGCGTCAGCGTCTTCACGAGCCGCGGATACTCGCGCGCCAGATGAAACGCGATGCAGCCGCCGCGCGAATGCCCGACGAGATGCACGGGTGCGAGGTCCAGCGCGGCAATGAAGTCCGCCATTTCCGCGACGTGCGCTTCCCAGCCGAAGTCGCCCTGCACGTACGCGTCGACGGCCGGCCAGTAGTGGCTCAGGCTCGGCGCGATGCAGCGGAAGTCTTCGCCGAGCGGCGCGAGTTGCGCGCTCCACCAGCGAAAATCGCACAGCGAACCGTGGATGAACAGCAGTGGCTCGCCTTCGCCGCATTCGACGTAAGGCACCGAAATGCCCGACGCCACCGTCGCAAACGACGGTTCGGGCAGGGTTTGCACTGCGGCCAGCACGGCGGGATCGGTACGCGCGTTCATCGGTTCGCTCCTTTCCTGCACTATGCCGCGCTCCGATGCAAAAGAAAATCGCATAATATTGATAGAACCGTTCAGCTTTTCTGATGGCACACCCTCTTGACCACGAACGTAAAAGCCCTCGACCTTGACGTTCTCTCGATGATCGTCGCCGTCGCCGACACCGGAAACATCAGCCGCGCGGCGGAGCTGGTGCATCGCTCGCAGTCGGCCGTGAGCATGCAGATCAAGACGCTCGAAACCGCGCTCGGCAAGGCGCTGTTCGTGCGCAAGCCGCGCAGCGTGGCGCCCACGCAGGACGGCGAAGTGCTGCTCGCCTACGCGCGCCGCATGATCGCGCTGCGCGACGAAGCGTGGGCGGCGGTCGTGCGGCCCGACGTGACCGGGCGCGTGGTGATCGGCGTGCCGGACGACTACGCGTCGTCGCTCTTTCCGCCGATTCTCAAGAAGTTCTCCGCGACGTATCCGAAGGTCGAGATTCAGGTGGTCGGCCTGCCGAGCGCCGCGCTCGCGCCCATGCTGAAAGACGGCGCGGTGGATCTCGTCTGCGCGACCCGCATCAAGGGCATCACGGGCGAATTTTTGCGGCACGAGCCGATGGTCTGGGCCGCCGCGCCGAGCGCCAACGAAATCTGGCGCGAGCGGCCGCTGCCGATCGCGGTGTTTCTGCCCGGCAGCGTCGCGCGCGAGAACGCCATTCGCAGTCTGGAGCGGGCGCGCATCGGCTATCGCACGTCCTACGAAAGTCCTAGCCTGCTCGGACTCTTGACGATGGTCGAAGCCGGTCTCGCCGTCGCGCCGCTCGCGAAATGCGCGGTGCCGTCGCGTTTCACGCTGCTCGGGCAGGCGCACGGGCTGCCGGAAATCGCGGCGCTGGAAGTGGTGCTCGCGCGCAGCGCGGCCTCCAAGCGTCCGCCGTGCGATTTCCTGGCCGAGCGCATCATCGCGGAGTTGCGGCGTTGAGTTCCGCTTCGATCGCGCCCATGCGACGCGACGCCCACGCGCGCAGTAATCGATCCGATGCCACCAGCGGCAGCGACGCAGCCATGATGCGATAGACGTCGTTGCGGCGAACCTTCGAGACGCGCGCGGGGTCGAGCCACGCGTCGTTGCGCGCCAGCAGCGCGAGCGTCTCCAGGCCGATCATGATCGGCCACAGGCACGCGAGCCGCAGCCGCACGGCGCTCGCGGGAATGGCGAAGGTGTAGTCGAGCGCGTCGCGATACAGCGCGAGTGTCGTGCGCAGCAGGTCCGCGAGCACGGGCCGCGCACGCGCCGACGCGCCTGCATCGAGCAGATCCGTCGGCGTCAGGCCATGACGCGCGAGCATGTCGCCGGGCAGATAGCATCGGCCGATGCGCAGATCGCGCGCGCAATCGCGCAGCACGTTCGTCATTTGCAACGCCTTGCCGAAACGCACGCCTCGCGCGAGCATTGCGTCGGGCGCGGCCTTCAGCGTGACCGGGCTGTGCGCGTAGGTCATCTTCGTCCAGAACTCGCCGACGCATCCCGCGACGAGATACGTATAGCGGTCGAGTTCGTCGAAGCGTTGCAGGGCGATCACTTGCCCAGACGTTTCGTCGGGGAACGTGCGCAGATCGAACTCCATGCCGGTGGTCAGCGTCGTGACGATATCGCGCACGGCGGCGCGGTCGGCGGCGTTCGTCTCGCGCAGGATCGCGAGCGCCGCGCCCAGCGATTCGAGCAGCGTGCGTTCGTCGGGCTGCGCTTGCTGTCCCGCCACTTCGCGTTCGATGCGCGAGAGCGCGCCGTCGTCCGGCTCGCCGTTGACCTGCGCGCGCAGCGACAGCAGCAACGCGAGACGCCGCTCCGGCGCAACGAGCGACGTATCCGCGATGGTATCGGCCGCCCGCGCGAGCAGATACGCGAGTCCGATGGGGTCGCGCATACCGGGCGGCAGAATGCGCAGCGTCAGATAGAAAGACCGGGAAACGCGCTTCAGCAACGGGCCAAGCAGAAACGCGCGGGGTGATGGGTTCATGTGTCGGATCGGATGACTCGGCGAGGCGCGCGGCCGTGCGCGCCGCCGCATTGTATCCGTCCGTGCGGTTTCGCTAGCGCATTCGCTGCGCTTGTGCGCTTGTCCGCTAGTGCTTGTGCGCGGACGCGCGATGCCGGACATGCGAAATATGCAGCGTCACCGGCTTGACGGCCGCTCTCGTGTGGCGATGCTGCCGGGTTTGAGCGGCGTGAGCCGAAGCGGCGTGCGTCGGCGCAAGGTCCAGCGCGACCGGCGTCACCGGTTCGAGGACCACGCGCGCTCGGCCCGCGTGTTGCAGTCCAAGCACGCTCGCGGCGGCGAACGACAGGTCGATCACGCGCGTCTTCACGAACGGCCCGCGATCGTTGATTCGCACGACGACCGACTTCGTTCTCGACAGATTGCTCACGCGCACATACGAGCCGAGCGGCAGCGTGCGATGCGCCGCCGTGAGCGCATGCATGTCGTACCGCTCGCCGCTCGCCGTGCGACGGCCCTGGAACTTACGGCTGTAGTACGACGCCTCGCCGACTTGCCGGAACGCAGGCGATGCGTCGTTGAACGCGGTTTCAGGCGCCGCCGCCGATGCGCCTTCAGGCGCCGACGCCGCCGCATCCGATGCCGCTGCGGGCGCGCTTTCCTCCTGCGGCTTTTTCTGCGGCGGCGGCGTCGCGACCGCAGGCCGATGCGCCGCGCAGCCGCTCAGCAGCATCCATGCGCCGACCGATGCGACACCGGCCACGCGCGAACGGCGAATCCATGCCTTAGCGACCATGAGCGAGCTTCTCCATGTAACGCCGGTTCACCCGGAACCGGCTCGCCCATAACGCAATGTCGTCGCGGCAGTTGACCCGCGTCGCGCAGATATGACTCAAGTTGACAGATACGCCGCGGCGCCTCAGACGTATTCGAGCTTCGGATACCAGTCGGTGCCGCGTCCTTCCGGCGTCATGTCGAGCACGGTCCAGAGCGGCATCGGGTCCGGCGCACCGCGCGGATCTTCGCCTGGATCGGCCGTCGCGAAATCCATTTCGCCGCTCCAGAAATGGCGGATCACGCCATCGCGCCGCGTGAACACGTTGAGCGCGGGCTCGTCGCCGCCCTCTTTCGATACGGCGTGGTAATCGCGGCTGAAATTGCCGTTCAAATCGGAGTACAGCTTGAGATCGCGCCAGCCGCGTTGCCGCTTGAATGCAAGAAGCCGTGGCAGCGGCGAGCGCGCGATCACCGCGAGCGCGACGCGCTGTTCGATATCGCGCGCTTCGCCTTCCCACGCCGAGAGGAGCGACGTGCACATCGGACACGGGCGCTCGCGTTGCGGTCCGAACATGTAGCTGTACGTCACGAGCGTTTGCTTGTCGCCGAAAAGACCGGCCATATCGACGACGCCGTGCTCGCCTTCGAAGCGGTAGTCGCCCGTGACCTCGCCGCCGGGCGGCAGCGCGCGCCGCATCTGCGCGACGCGTTCGATGTGCCGCCGCAACTCGATTTCCTCCGCGAGCAACGCGGTGCGCGCCCGGCGGTATTCGGCGCTTTCGTTCGGGAACCGCATGCTGGCGCGGTTCGCCAACTCGGCGGCCGGAACAGGTGTCGTCGTCGGTGATGTCATGCTGGCTCTCCTGAGTTGAGCTCGGCTCAATCGCGATCCGGCGCGCCGAGCGGAAAGAGCGGCCGATACGGCCGCGCCTCGTCGACCGCCCGCGCGAACGACGGCCGCGCGAGCAGCCGCTTGCGATACGCGATCACGTTCGGATAAGCGTCGCCGATCCGGTGCGTCCAGTCCGCGTAGAACAGAAACGGCGCAGCGGCGCAATCGGCGAGGCCGAAGGCATCCCCCGCGGCCCATTCGCGGTTCGCCATCACGCGGTCCAGAAACGCGTAGGATGTGTCGAGCATCGCGCGGGCGTCCGCGACGCCGCGGGCATCGCGTTCATTCTCGGCCCGCATGCAGTCGAACACGATCTTCTGCTGCGGTGTGGCCACGTAATTGTCGAAGAAGCGGTCCATCCAGCGCACTTCAAGCGCCGCGCGCGGAGCCTCCGGAATGAGGCGCACGGGGCCGGGATAGAACACGTCCAGATATTCGATGATGATCGTCGCTTCGATCACCGGCTTGCCGCCGTCGACCAGCACCGGAAATTTTCTGATGGGCCAGATCTCGGCGAGTTCGCGCATGGACTGCGGCGCGTCGGGCGTGAGCGGCCGCCAGGCAAACGGCGTCGCGTTCTCATAGAGCGCAATCAGCGCCTTCTGACAGTACGACGAAAAAGGATGGGCATAAAGGATCAGACTCATCGGCAGACTCCGCTAGAACCAATGGACGGCGCGCTGCATGGCCGGCTACATGGACGACGAGCGGCGTAGCTGCGAATCGACAACTTTGCGCAGCCGAACGAGAAAATTTTGTTGTGCGATGCAGCGTCGGCGCGCGCCGCATTGTCGCCGGACCGGGCCTTTGCTACCGTGCGAGGTTCCGCCGCGAAGCTGTCACGAGAACCGCTCGTCCGGAAATGACGAAACAATCAATGGGTCGAGGCAAGAAATGTTACGTACTGACAAGATAAGAGTCGTGATCGCAGACGAGCAGCCGGTCATCGTGCTGGGACTACAGACGTGGTTCGAGACGCGCGAGCGTTATCGCGTGGTCGCGAGCGCGACGGGCGAAGAGCAATTGCTGTCGAAGCTGCGCGGCGCGGACGGCGAACTGGTGATCGTGGGCTGCGCGCTCGGTGCGCATGCGCGCCCGGCGGCCGACCGCTTCGGCATCCTGCGCAAGCTCCGCGAATGCGTGCCGCATACGCCGCTCGTCGCGTTGACTACCGACAGCGATCCACTCGCCATTCGCGCGATGCAGCGCGCGGGCGCAGACGGCATAGCGAGTACGCGCGACGACTTGAAAGACCTCGGGCGCGTCTGTGAGCGCGTGCTGTCGGGCGTGAAAGGGGTGATCTCGCCGCGCATCGCGGCTTGCCTCGAAAGCGAACGCCGCAACGCGCAGGCGTTCGATCCGAACACGATCTATCGCGAAGTCCGCGTGAGCGCGACGACACTCGCCGCCCGCACGTGACCTCGCTCGCGTGACTCACGCCTCACGCTGACCGCGAAGCGTCGTTCGAGACTTCGCGTGCCTTCTTGTTCGGGTAGCTCACGTCCTTGCCGTCGTCGAACCCTTTCTCGTACGCGCGTTGATCGAGCGCCCGGAAAAGCGGCGCGAGTTCTTCGACTTGCGCGCGGATGAGTTCCATCAGCGGTTTCGCGAGCGCGGGCGAGCACTCGCTCGCGCCGTCGATATGGCCGTGCGCGCTGCTTACGACTTCGACCATCGCGCGCAGCGTCTGGGCGCGCTTCACGCAATAGTCCACCAGCGGCATCGCGTGCGTAATGACCGCATGGCCGTTCTCGTTGACCGACACCGTCACGTTCGACTCCACGAGCGTCTCCTTTCCGAATTGGGGGACCGAAACTCTAGAAGCCTCGCATCGGCGCGCGCCAGCGGACGATTCCTAAACGGCGCGCTGTTCCATCGCACGTTTCTATCGTCGATGAAAGCTGCGTCGCCACGACCGCGCCCCCGTCAGCAAGGATGCGACAACTTCGCTACGATGCTCGCTTGACTCTTCTCCGACTCTTCCCCGGCGCGCGCCGCCGACCTTCGGACACACCATGCCCACGCCGCCAGACGCCATCGGTTTCACGCAAGATCCGCTCGACCGCATGTCCGAGAAGCGCGACGACGAAGCGTTTCTCGCGAGCCTCCACGACGACGCCGCGACGCGCTTTCTGCTTTTCGTGAACAACGTGCCGCTCTTCAAGCGCACGGATGGCCACGATCCGCTTTTTTCCGCGCACGAAGCCGCGCAGTTCGGCACGCCGCTGCAAACCGTGCTGCTCGGGCGCGACGCCGACCGGCGCGCGGTGTTCGCCTGCACAATCGATACGACCGCCGAGGCCGCCGCCGATGCGCTGCCGGGCGCTGCCGTCGAAGCCATCGAACTGCGCCCGGTCGCCATGCAAGGGCTCGTCGCGCCGCCGCTCGTGAGCGCGCTCGGCGAGGCGCGGTCGATGCTGGACTGGCATCGGCGGCACCGCTTCTGCGCGAACTGCGGCAATCCGACGGACAGCGCGGGCGCCGGCTGGCGGCGCATTTGCGGCAACTGCGGCGCGCAGCACTTTCCGCGCGTCGATCCGGTCGTCATCATGCTCGTCACCGACGGCGAACGCTGCCTGCTCGGCCGCCAGCCGCAATTCGCGACCGGCATGTACTCCGCGCTCGCCGGCTTCATCGAGCCGGGCGAGACGTTCGAGCACGCGGTGTATCGGGAAGTGCTGGAAGAAGCCGGCATTCGCTGCGCCGACGTGCGGTACTTCGCGTCGCAGCCGTGGCCGTTTCCGTCGTCGCTGATGATCGGCTGCTTCGCCCGCGCGACGGGCACGGAGATCACCGTCGACGAAAAAGAACTCGAAGACGCCCGCTGGTTCAGCCGCGACGAAGTCCGCGCGATGCTCGACGGCACGCATCCGCAAGGATTGAACGCGCCGAAGGCTTTCGCCATCGCGCATCACTTGCTGAAGGCGTTCGTCGAAGGCGACTGAAGCCTCAGAGCGTCTCGCGCTCGATGATCTCGAAGCCGACATCGACCGGCGCAACCGGCGCGGCGCCGCCGAGCCGGTCGATCAGGCAGCGCGCAGCGGTCGCGCCGATGCGCTTGCCATCGACGCGCACCGTGGTGAGTGCGGGCGTCGTGTCGGCGGCGAAGTCGAGGTCGCCGAAGCCGCAGACGGCGAGCCGCGCCGGCACGTCGAGGCCGAGCCGCCGCGCCTCCGAGACCACGCCGAGCGCAAGCAGGTCCGAGCTGCAAAATATCGCGTCGACCGCAGGCGTCGACTCCTGAATGCGCCGCAGCGCGTCTTTCCCGAGCGCCACCGACGAAGGCGGCGGCATCAGCACATCGGCGACGCCGTGCAGGCCGTGCAAAGCCAGCGTGTCGATGAAGCCGCGCCGCCGCGCGAGCGCGCGCTGATCCGTCGCACAGACGAGCGCCGGATGCGCCGCGCCCCGCGCGATGAAGCGCTCCGCCACCGCCGCGCCGATCCGATAGTGCGAAAAGCCGACGAGCATGTCGATCGGGTCGTCGGTCATGTCCCACGTCTCGACAATCGGAATGCCGATCTTGCGCAGCCGTTCGCGCAGCGTCGGCGTATGCGGGACGCCCGTCAGCAACACGCCTTCCGGACGGCGACTCAGCACGGCGTCGAGCAACTGATCCTCGTTTTCGTCGCTATAGCCCGACAGGCCGAGCAGCACCTGATAGCCGGCGCGCGACATCGTATCGCTGAACACCTGCACCGTTTCCGAGAAGAGCGAATGCGCGACGGTCGGCACGATGGCCGCGATCAGCCGCGATTTCGCCGACGACAAGCCGCCCGCCAGCCGGTTCGGCACGTAGCCGAGTTCGCTCACCGCGCGGCGCACGCGGGCGAGCGTCTCGGGCGCGACCGTCTCCGGCGCGTTGAACACGCGTGAGACGGTGATCGGCGAGACGCCCGCGGACGCCGCCACGTCCGTGATGCGCACGCCCTTCGGCGTGCCGCGCGTGCGGCGCGGCGCGGCGCCCGCCGTTGCGGCGTCGTCAGAGGTGTCGGCGAGCTTGGTCATGCATGGATTGGCGCGTCGGAGGCGGATCGGAGAAAGCGCGCCATTTTAGGCCTTTACCGGCGCATCGACGGCCGCGTCGCCGCGCGTGTTCCCGCGCCGCATCAGCAGCATCGTCACGACGGCGAAAATCAGCAGGCACGCAGCCGGAATCAGCATCGGCGCCTTCACGCTGCCGCTCGTCTGCCGCACCCACGGCACCAGATTCTGCGCGATGAACCCGCCGACATTGCCGAGCGAATTGATCGCCGCGATGCCCGCCGCCGCGCGCGCGCCGGTCAGGAACTTCGGCGGGATCGTCCAGAAGCACGGCAGCAGCAGATACATGCACGGCGCGCCGAGGCACAGCGCGATGAAGCGCAGCGTGTTGGTCGGCAGGAACACGCTCGCGAGGAAGAAGACGACGCCGAGCAGCGCGGCAGTCAGCATCGCCATGGTCGTGCGGCGGTCGGAACCGTTCGCCGCACGCAGCTTCGCGGGCAGCCACGCCAGCACGACGGTCGCCGCGAGCCACGGCACGATGTTGAGCAGACCGTTGGTCGTGTTCGACACGCCGAAGCCCTTCACCAGCGTCGGCAGCCAGTAGCTGACGCCGTAGACGGACATCGACAGCATCATGTAGTAGAGCGCCATGCCGATCACGCGCGGTTCCGTCAGCACGCGCATGACGTTGGCGTGGCTCGTCTCCGCTCTCTTCGCCTGTTGGCGTTCGGTTTCGAGCGTGGCGTCGAGCCAGTGTTTTTCGCCGTCGGAGAGAAAGCGCGCTTTCTTCGGCGATGCCGGCAGCCACAACAGCACGACCACCGTGAGCAGCACCGACGGCACGCCCGTCACGATGAACACCAGCTGCCAGCCTTGCAGGCCGAACCACGCCTTGTCGAGCAGATAGCCGCAGATCGGCGCGCCGACCATGTTGCCGATGCTGCTGCCGAGCGTGAAGTATCCGAGCATGCGCACGCGATGCCGCTGCGGAAACCACAGCGTGAGGTAATAGATGACGCCCGGATACAGTCCCGCCTCCGACGCGCCGAGCAAGAACCGCAGGACGTAGAACATCGTCGCGTTCGTGGTGAACGCGAGCAGGATCGTGACGACGCCCCACGTCAGCATGATCCGCGCGATCCAGCGCGGCGCGCCGTACTTGTGAAGCAGCACGTTGCTCGGAATCTCGAAGATCAGATAGCCGATGAAAAACAGCGACGCGCCGAGCCCGTACGCCACTTCTGAGATGCCCAGGCTGCCGAGCATTTGCAGCTTCGCGAAGCCGATGTTCGAGCGGTCGATATACGCGACGAGATACAGCAGGCCGACGAGCGGCATCAACCGCCACGCAAGGCGATTGATGAGACGCGGCTCGTCGACGGTCGGCGGCGCGTTGCGGGGAAGCGGCGATCGGGTGTTCACGGTGTCTCCAGTGCGAGGCGGTCGAACTTATCCGCGCTGCTTGCGCCATTCGGCATACGCCGCGAGCGTTTCCTCATTCGGCGGATACGTGCCGCGCAGCATCGCGCCCGCTTCCACGCGCGTCGTCACGAACTCTTCGAGCAGTTCCTGCTCGGCGGCATCCTTCGCGACCTGCTCGGCCATGTGACGCGGCACGATCACGACGCCATCGACATCGCCGACGACGATATCGCCCGGATACACGGCCACGCCGCCGCACGCGATCGGCACATTCATATCCACCGCGTGATGCTTCGCCAGATTCAGCGGCGCGCTCGCGCCGGCGCAGAAAAGCGGCAGCCCGATCTCGCCGATGGTGCCGCTATCGCGCACACAGCCGTCCGACACCATGCCCGCGACGCCGCGCACCTTCAGGCGCGTCGTGAGAATGGAACCGGTCGATGCCACCGTGCGATCGCCGCGGCAATCCTGCACGAGCACGCTGCCCGGCGGCGCGCTCTCGACCGCCTTGCGCTGCGGATGGTCCGGGTCCTGAAACACGCCGACGTGATCGATATCTTCGCGCGCCGGAATATTGCGCAGCGTGAATGCCGGACCGACGAGATTCGGCGCGCCCTTCGCGGGCTTCACGAGCGGCGCGACGCCTTGCAGGAACACGTTGCGCAGGCCGCGCTTGAAGAGTTGCGTGGTGAGCGTCGCGGTGCTGACGTGGCGCAGCAAGTCGAGCGTTTCGTCGGAAATGGCGATGTCTGGTGTCGTCATGGTGTGGATATCGTGTTCAGTGGATTTCCGGCTCGCCGCCGTGCGCGGCCGTCTTCTCTTCGAGGAAATCGAAGTCGCAGCCCTTGTTCGCCTGCGTCACGTGCAGCTGATGCATCACGCCGAAGCCGCGTTCGAACGGGCGCTTCGGTGGCGTCCAGGCGGCTTTGCGCGCGGCGAGTTCCTCGTCGCTGACTTCGAGATGCAGGCGGCGCGCGGGCACGTCCAGTTCGACGATGTCGCCGTCCTTCACCAGCGCGAGCGGCCCGCCGACGAACGATTCCGGCGCGACGTGCAGCACGCACGCGCCGTAGCTCGTGCCGCTCATGCGCGCGTCCGAGATGCGGACCATGTCGCGCACGCCCTGCTTCAGGAGCTTCTGCGGAATCGGCAACTGGCCCCACTCCGGCATGCCCGGCGCGCCGACCGGTCCCGCGTGTTGAAGCACGATCACGGAATCGGCAGTGATATCGAGGGCTTCGTCGTCGATGCGCGCGGCCATGTCGCCGTAGTCCTTGAACACGACCGCCGGCCCGCGATGCTTCAGCAGATGCGCTTCCATCGCCGCCGGCTTGATGACGGCGCCGTCCGGCGCGAGATTGCCGGTGAGCACGGCGAGGCCGTCGTTCGGCACGAGCGGATTGCCGAGCCGGCGGATCACGTCGTCATTGAAAATTTCGGCGCCCGCGATGTTTTCGGCGAGCGTCGCGCCATTGACAGTTAGTTGCGACCCGTCGATCAAATCGCCGAGTTCGGCGAGGAGCGCGCGCAGGCCTCCGGCATAGAAGAAGTCTTCCATCAGATACTGCCCGGCCGGCCGAATATTGCCGATGACCGGCGTCACACGCGACAGTTCGTCGAAGCGCGCGGTCGTGAGCGGCACGCCCGCGCGCCGCGCGACCGCCACCAGATGCACGATGGCGTTGGTCGAGCCGGACATCGCGAGCACGGTGGTGACGGCGTTGTCGAAGGATTTCGGCGTGAGAATGTCGGACGGCTTCAGATCGGTCCACACCATCTCGACGATGCGCTGCCCCGTCAGCGACGCATACTGCGCGTGCCGCGAGTCCACCGCCGGGATCGACGCGAAGCCGGGCAGCGTGAGGCCGAGCGCTTCGGTGGCGCTCGTCATCGTGGAGGCGGTGCCCATCGTCATGCAATGACCCGGCGAGCGCGCGATGCCGCTTTCGACGCCCTTCCACTCGTCCTCGGTGATCTTGCCCGCGCGCAGTTCCGCCCAGTACTTCCACGTGTCCGAGCCGCTGCCGAGCGTGCGGCCGTTCCAGTCGCCGCGCAGCATCGGGCCGGCGGGCAGATAGATGGCGGGCAGGTCCATGCTGATCGCGCCCATCAAGAGGCCGGGCGTGGTCTTGTCGCAGCCGCCCATCAGCACGCAGCCGTCGAACGGATACGAGCGCAGCAGTTCTTCCACTTCCATCGCGAGAAAGTTGCGATAGAGCATGGTCGTCGGCTTTTGGAACGGCTCCGCGAGCGTCATCACGGGCATTTCCACCGGAAAACCGCCCGCCTGCCAGATGCCGCGCTTCACTTCCTCGACGCGCTGCTTGAAGTGCGTGTGGCACGAGTTGATCTCGCTCCACGTGTTCACCACGGCAATGACCGGCTTGCCCATGTAATCGGACGAGTGATAGCCCATCTGCGCGGTGCGCGAGCGGTGCCCGAACGAGCGCAGGTCGTTCACGCCGTACCAGCGATAACTGCGCAGTTCCTCGGGCGTCTTGCGTTTAGTGGGATCGTAGGCCAAGCGATGTCTCCTCGATGGTAGCGTTACCATGTCAATGCCGGCGATGGTAGCGTTATCATCGGCGCGCGTCGCTTGGGGTTTCTACGAGCAGCAGAGCCTATTTGACGATGGGATGAACGGAGCCGAGCAGTTCCGAAAGCCCGAGCCAGAGAATCTGCACGCCGATGCAGAAGATGACGAACGCGAAGAGCCGCATGGCGACCTGCGTGCCGACGGTGCCGAGCAACCGTTCCAGATACCCGGCGAAGCGCACGCAGACGTAGATGCTCGCGCACACCAGCAGAAGCCCGACCGTCACGCCGACGATATGAACCGGCTGCAAGCCGTGGCGCGGCGAACCGGTCCCGAGCGCGATGGCCACCGCAATCGAGCCGGGGCCGACGGTGATCGGCAGCGTCAGCGGATAAAAGGCCTTCGCGCGCAGCGACGCGCCGCTGCGTGGCGTGGGCGCGGGTTCGGCGGAGGCGTCTTCGTCGGGAGCCTGAAGGAGGCTCCAGCCCGCCATCGAGACCACGATGCCGCCCGCCACGCGCAGCACCGGAATGGAGATGCCGAAGAAGTTGAGCACGTACGCGCCCACCGACAGCGACACGAGCAGAATGACGAAGCTGTGCAACGAGATGCGCCGGGCGAGTTCCTGCCGTTCGGCATCGCTGATATGCGGCAGCATGCTCAGCACGACGAGCGCGACCGCGGGCGGATTGATGATCGGAAAGAGCCCGGCGACGATCACGAGCACGGTCTTGACGAATTCGTTGAACATGCTCGATAGGTCTTGGATGTCGACTCGGTTGTATCAGTCCTCAGCCGGAAACGAGCGGCGCGGTCAAAATGAGCGCGCACTCGGTCAGAAACGAGCCGAGGCCCACGCCGATCAGCACGCGCGCCACGTACGTCCACATGCGCCGGTCGACGTTGCCCGAGCAGCGCCACGCCGCCGTGCACCACGCGAGATAGAGCGCGCCGCACGCGGCGAACAGGCCCAGCGTGCCGGGCCAGAACCAGATGGTAATCAGCAGAAACGCTTCGGGAGCAACGCCGGTGCCCCAGAGGTACAGGTACACCGCCCACCATGCGAGATGGATGGGCAGGCCGAGTAGCCACCAGACTTTCCAGAAACGTTCTTCTCCGCGCCAGGCCTTGCGCAACATGCGTCGCCGTATAAAGAAAGGAGGCTGGCATTCTACTTCACCGGATGCGGCGGCACGGTCGCGGCTTCGCCTCTGCAATGCCGGTAACGACTAGGTTCTCGTGGCATTTCAGCATATTGCGTCGCGGCAAACGCCGTCTGCGGCTATGCGCGGCGCTCGGTCAGCATTTGACTGGCGAGGTCGCCGTGATGCATGGCGAGCGCGCGCAGCGACGGCCACATGTGCATGTAGTGGACCATGAAGCTGTCTGCACGCTGAAGCTGATAAGGCGTGTTCAGCGTGATGCAGTCGACGAGTTCCGCATCGCCCGCCATGCGGTGACGCGAGAGCACCCTGATGAACGTGTCCTGATCGCCGCCGCTCGCGTACGTCGACGACTTGTCCGCCACGCCGCCGATTGCCTGCTCCACTTCGCCGAGCACGTCGAAGTTTGCCTGCGTGCGCCGGAAGCCCATGATGCCGGAGTTGAACTGCCAGCTCATGTCCATCGCGATCAGGCGGTCCCGGTTGTCGAGCAAGCGTTCGAGCGGCATCGACTGGTCGATCACGAGCACGTCCGCGTCGATCCAGAACACCCATTCGTGCTGAGGCAAATGGCGACGCAGCACCCACGGCTTCAGCCAGTTGCCGCTCGCGCCGTGCGGCGATTCGTGCGGGATCTCGCGATAAAGATGCAACGCATAGCCGTGGCGCGCGCAGTAGCGCCGCAGATTGCGCTCGGCGATCGCGCCGTACGCGCGAATGTTCGGCGTGTAGAGCATGGCAAGCGCGATGCGCGCATCCGGCCGCAGCGCCTCGTACGCGTCCTCCGCGACATCCGAAGCGGGCAGCGTCAGATACGCCTCGCCTTTCGCCTGACACGCGTTGACGTGCGAGGCGATCAGATCGCGCAGACCGGCGTGAACCGGCTCGTTGGGCGGCGCGTCGGGAATGTCGGCGAGCGCGATGGCGAAGACGCGCACCCGCGCCCACATCGGATCGATATGCCACGCCGCGGGCACGACGGCATGCACGCCGTCGATCTGCGTCATGTAGCCGAGCGGCGCCGTCATGCGCAAGAGCGACGACTCGCTCGCGAGCGCGCCGCCGAAGCGCGCGCCCGCGCACAGGCGTTCGGCAAGCGCGCGCGACGCAGGCGTATTGCGCCAAAGCTGAAACGCGCCGATCACGGCATCGCTTTCGGCGTCGCCCATCGAGACGATCAACGCGTCGCGTTCAGCGTCCGACATCAGCGATTCACAGGCGATATCGCTCACGATCAGGCAGTCCTGCGTGAGCAGCAGCACGAAGTCGCCGTCGGCAGCGGCGCGCAGCGCGCGCAACAGCGTCTGGAACTTCAGCAGCATGCGCAGATGCGTCCAGCCGATGCCGCTCGCATCGACGAACTCATGCGCGTAGCCGCGATGCGCGCAATAGCGCCGATGGTTCTCGAACGACGCGTGCGCGTCCCGGCTCGCGAAGAAACTGATGACTCGGGTCGTCATGGAGGCTCGATCAGGAATGCAGGCGATCACCGATTCTGCGTTCGCTTTCGAGGTGCCGGCAAGCGGCTGGACACTTTGTTTCATGCCGCGCAGGCGTTGCGGTTCCTGTTTCGCTTGCCGTCGTCCGCGCGTGCAACAGGATTCAAGACGCCGCGCGACCGCGCCTCGACAATTGCGCTTTCTGCCAACCGAACGGGGATATCCATGACAAACGAGACGACAGAAACCAGCGCGCGAGCGCAACGCTGCGTGATCGTGGTGGACCGCGCGCTGCCCGCCGGCAAAGCCGCGAACGCGGCGGCGGTGCTCGCGTTGACCATCGGGCAGCGGCATCCGGCGCTCGTCGGCGAACCGCTCGTCGATGCGTCCGGCGTAGCGCATCCGGGGCTGATCCCGGTCGGCATCGCGGTGCTCGCAGCCAGCCAGGACGAACTCGCGACGATTCGCGGCAAGGCGCTCGCAGCCGATTGCGATGTCGTCGCGTTCCCCGAGCAAGGCCAGCAGACGACGGACTACGCCGCGTTCCGCGATGCCGTCGCGACGGTCGCCACCGATGCGCTGCGTTACGTGGGCGTCGCGCTGATCGGCGACAGAAAGCCGGTGAGCAAGGCCGTCGCGAATCTCGGCCTCTTGAAGTGATGCGCGTCAGCCGCGCGTCGCCGCCTTGTACGCGCCGGGCGTCACGCCGAGCATGCGGCGAAACGTGCGCGTCAAATGCGCCTGATCCGCGAAGCCGGTTTCGGCAGCGATATCGGAGAGCGCATTGCCGCGCCGGATGAGTGCCATCGCGCGGCGCACGCGCGCCTGCCGCTGGTATTCGTGCGGCGTCATGCCTGTTTCGCGGCTGAACGCGCGAAACAGGCGATACGGCGGCAAGTCGGCCGCCGTCGCGATTTCATGCAGACGCAGTGGCTCGGCGAGTCGATCTTCGAGAAAGCGCCGCGCCGTGACAATGGCGCGCGGCTCGCTCGTCTCGCGCGGCGCCGTGGTCTGCTTCATGTGCCGTTGCGCGAGCCGCGCCGCGAACGACAAATACCGCTCGTCGCGATACAGCGACGACCCGCGCACTTCCGACGACCGATGCACGTCCTGAAGCGCCATGCTCAACACCGGATCGCGGATGATCGGACCGATGAGCCCGCCTGCGCGCTTCTCGCCGGTCAACTCCAGCAGATGCGCGACGTCCACATACAGCGTGCGCTGCGTCCAGCCGCCGCCGTCGACGGGCCAGCCTGCGTGCGGCTCGTCGGCGTCGATGGCGTACAGATCGCCGCGCCGCGCGACGAACTCGGTGCCGCGCATGCGGATGCGAATCGCGCCGCCCGTGAGCAGCGCGAAGCAGGCGGTATCGTGCGCGTGAACGTCGTAGACGAAGTCCGCGAAGCGCCCGCGCAGCAGTTCCGCGCCGAGATCGGGCGCGCGCCAGATGTGCGTGTCGGACGTGGGACGGGCGTTCATGGACATTCGCCTGCGGGGGTTACCGCTCGATGGTCGACATGTCGATCACGAAGCGGTACTTCACGTCGCTCTTCAACATGCGCTCGTAAGCGGTGTTGATCTCGTCCATGCGGATCATCTCGATATCGGACGTGATGCCGTGCTTGCCGCAGAAATCGAGCATTTCCTGCGTCTCCGCAATGCCGCCGATAAGCGAGCCGGCGAGCGACCGGCGCTTGAAGATCATGTTGACCACCGACGGCGACGGATGCGGATGCTCCGGCACGCCCACGAGCGTCATGGTGCCGTCGCGCTTCAGCAGCGTGATGAACTGGTCGAGATCGTGCGAAGCGGCCACCGTGTTCAGGATGAAATCGAAGCTGTTGGCGTGCGCGGCCATCTGGTCCGGGTCCTTCGACACGACGACATCATGCGCGCCCAGACGCTTCGCATCCTCGATCTTGCTCGGCGAGGTCGTGAAGAGCACGACATGCGCGCCCATCGCGGCAGCCAGCTTCACGCCCATGTGGCCGAGGCCGCCGAGACCGACGATGCCGACCTTGTCGCCTTGCTTCACGCCCCAGTGACGTAGCGGCGAGTACGTGGTGATGCCCGCGCACAGGAGCGGCGCGACCGCGGCCAGTTCGAGATTCTCGGGAACGCGCAGCGTGAAGGCTTCATCGACGACGATGGACGTCGAATAGCCGCCGTAGGTCACGCCGCCCGACTTCTTGTCCGGCGAGTTGTAGGTCTGCACGAAGCTCTCCGGGCTCTCGCAATACTGCTCGAGACCTTCCTTGCACGCCTCGCACACGCGACACGAGTCCACCATGCAGCCGACGCCCGCCAGGTCGCCCGCCTTGAACTTCGTCACGTCCGAGCCGACTTCCGTCACGCGCCCGACGATCTCGTGCCCCGGCACGACCGGATAGTTGGTGCCGCCCCATTCGTTGCGCGCCATGTGCAGATCGGAGTGGCAGACGCCGCAGAAGAGGATGTCGATACGCACGTCGTTCGGGCCGACATCGCGGCGTTGAATCTCGAGCGGGCCGAGCGGCTTGTCGGCTGCGGACGCTGCATAGGAATAGGCTTTGAACATGGTCGTTTCCTCTTGAACTTGATGCGTGGACAGGGTGCCGGCGCCTTCGCGCAGTGGGAAGGCGCGGCTGAAAAGACGTGTGCGCACGGGTCGCGCGGGCATTTTATGTGCGGCAGCGAACGCTCGCCATCGTGCTCCCGAGCCGCTGCTCCGTTCTTGCCGATCCCGCCGATACTTCGGCGGCGGTGCGCAGCCTCGTTACTGTATGCCTATCGGAATATCTTTGCTGGAACGGTGTGCGCGAGCCATACCGCGCGTTGCGAGCGGCGCAAGACAGTGGCGCTTGTCATCTGCGTCCTACGATCGAGAGAGAGAGAGCCGGACGCCATGCACGCGGCCGGCGTAACACGCACAACACGAGAGGCCCACGACGATGAAAGCGAATGCAATGACGGTGAGCATCGATTTGCCGACCGGCGCAGTGAGCGCCGAGTTCCACCCGGACACAGGACGGCTGCGGATTCTGGAGCGCGACGTGTTGCGCGTCGAGCTGTTTCCGCCGCATTCGTGGTTCACCGTTGCGTCGGTGGCGGGCAATAGCCGATGGGGCACGCGGCCACGCGAGTCGGATCTCTACCTGGTGCTCCAGAGCTTCATCATGCAGCGGTTCGGCATGGCGGCGTTGGAAAAGGCGATGGCGGTGGCGCATTGAAAGCGCTGGCGGGTCGGCGCCGGCTCGCTCGAAAGGCAGTGATGGGCGCGTCGCAGAAAGGCCCGTCAATGCTTCATCTCAAATTAGGACCCGTCTCATTCATTCTTAGAACCTCTCTAACTATTCTGTGGGCACCTCGAAGCTGTTCGGAATCGCAAAGACCGGGCAGCACGGTTTCCCATCGCTTCCCCTAGAGAGATTCAGCATGAAGAGCATGTTCAAGAAGGCCGCAGCCGTTGCATTCGTCGCCAGCGCAGTGCTTTCCGTTTCCCCCAGTCTGTTCGCCGCCAGCAAGACGGCCACCTTCCAGGTTACGCTGACCATCCAGGACGACTGCTCCATCGCCGCCAACCCGCTCGACTTCGGTTCCACGGGTGTGATCGCGAACAACATCGATCAGTCGACGAACCTCTCCGTGACCTGCACGACCGGCACGCCGTACAACGTGGCGCTCGACGCCGGCAGCCCGACCGGCTCCACCATCTCCGCCCGCACGCTCAAGAACGCGGCGAACACGGGCGCCGTGCAGTACAACCTGTTCCGCGACTCGGGTCGCACGCAGGTCTGGGGCCAAACGGTCGGCAGCGATACGGTCTCCGGTGTCGGCAATGGCAGCGCACAGGCGATCTCCGTTTTCGGCCGCGTGCCGGCACAACCGACGCCCGCCGCCGACACCTACATGTCCACCGTCACGGCCACTGTCGTGTTCTGATCGACACCTGTTGTCGATGTTCAAGGCGCCTCGCTCATGCGAGGCGCTTGCGCTCATGCAGCGCGCGATATATCAGATGAGGCGAGACCGGACAGCTCGAAAGGAGGCGGCTTATGCGTCGAATGCTTGCTCTCGCCATGCTCTTCTTTACGCTGTTTCAGGTCACGCCGGCGCTGGGTGCTTCGTTACAGATCTCACCGGTTTCCATTGCGCTGGCCGCTACGGAAAGCGGCAAGGTCCTCAATCTGCGCAACGACAGCGACGTCGCCATTCACGCTCAAGTGCGCGCATTCGACTGGGACCAGGCCGATGAAGACGACCGCCTCACGCCGACGCGCGATCTGCTCGCCAGTCCTCCCATTGCCGAAATCCCGGCGGGCGGCCAGCAAGTCATCCGCGTGATTCGCGCCGACCGCGCCGCTCCGGAACGCGAGCGTTCATACAGGCTCTTGATCGACGAACTACCGCCGGAAGGCGGCAGTGGACGCAACGGCGTGCAGTTTCGTTTCCGGTATTCGGTGCCGCTCTTCGTTGCGCCAGCGGGCGAGGCGACGCCGCCCGAGTTGCATTGGTCGATTGTCGAGAAGAGCGGTCAGCCCTTCCTTCGCGTATCCAACACCGGACAGACGCACGCGCGACTGAGCGCGGTCTCGCTCACGATCTCCGGTGCCAGCGTGCCCGTCGCGGCCGGATTGCTGGGCTACGTGCTGCCCGGCCGCACGCGCTCATGGCCGCTCACGAACGCTGCGGGTCTACTGCGCGGACGAAGCGGCGATGTGTCGGCGACGGTCAACGGCAACGGCATGAAAGCGCCACTGACCGGCAGCGGTTCGCCCTGATTCGCCGATCCGGGACCGCGACATGACCGCCTCGCGCGACACATACCGAACGCGACGGGGCCGGCCATACCAGCCCATCCCGGTCGTGTTCGCACTGTCGGTCATCGGCCAGTCGGCCGTTGCGCAGATCGACATAACAGGCGGCAGTCCAGCCGCATTGCCGAGCCTCACCGGCAATGCGCCTTCGCCAGCCGGTCCTTCGACAGCGGCCGCGACGGAATCGCTGGTCCTCGAGATCGTCGTCAATGGGACGAGCCAGGGCGAACCATCCAATTTCGAATTGCGCGGCGGCGAGCTCTACGCCGAGCCGCAATCGCTGACCAATGCGGGCATTCGGGTGGATGACGTCAAGCCCGGCGCGGATGGCTGGGTCGCGCTTGCGTCGATACCGGGCGTGCATGCGACGTACGTGGCACGCACTCAGCAAGCCGTGCTCGAAGTCGCCACGGACCGGCAGGTCGCTCAGCAAATCGGCTATCGCGTGCCTGCCGTGCCGAAGGCGACGCCGGGCACCGGATTCGTTCTCAATTACGATGCGACGTATCAGCGCTCGTCGGGCGAAGCGCATGGCGATCAGTTCGGCGTCTGGAGCGAACAGCGGTTGTTTTCGCCGTTCGGCGTGTTCGACAACACGGGCACGTATCTGAACGGCACCGATATCAACCGCTATACGCGCCTCGACACGAACTGGACGTACACCGACGCCACGAAGCTCTTCTCGCTGACGGTCGGCGACGCAATCTCCGAATCGCTGGCCTGGTCGCGCTCGGTGCGCTTCGGCGGCATTCAGATTCGGCGCGACTTCGCGCTTCGGCCCGACCTCATCACCTTTCCGCTGCCGATGTTCACGGGCGCCGCCGCCGTGCCGTCAGCGGTGGATCTGTACATCAACGGGCTGAGGCAATACAGCGGCAACGTGGCGCCCGGTCCGTTTCAGATCGCGCAGGCGCCGAGCCTGACGGGCGCGGGCGTCGCGCAGGTGGTCGTCACCGACGCGCTGGGCCGGCGCGTGACCACGAGCGTGCCCCTCTACGTGGACACGCGTCTGCTTGCGAAGGGCCTTTTCGACTACTCCGTCGAGCTCGGTTTCTTGCGCAACGACTACACACTGCGATCCTGGTCGTACGACTCGTCGCCCGTATTCAGCGGCACCTTCGACTATGGACTGAGCGACAGGCTCACGCTCCAGGCGCACGCGGAAGCGGCGAAGGACTTGCGCAACGGCGGCGCGGGCGCGGTCCTGGCCTTGGGCAACCGGGGCACACTGAGCGCCGCGGTGGCGGGCAGCAACGAAAACGGTAAGTCGGGCGCGCTCGCGAGTCTCGGCTATCAATATATCGGCCCGCGCTTCTCGCTGAATCTGCAAGGCACGCGCGCGACGAGCGGCTATCGCGACATCGCGTCGCTGAGCGGCGCATCGACCTTCGAACACCTCTATCAGGCGACCGCGTCCGTGGCGCTCTATCGCACGCAGTCGGCGAGCGTCAGCTATATCGACTCGAAGGATACGTTCTCGGGTCACGCACGCGTCGTCACGCTTGCCTTCAACGCTCAACTCGGCACGCGCCTGTCGCTCTTCGCGAGCGTATTTCGCGACTTCTCGCAGACCAAGGTTTATGGCGGATCGGTCGGCCTGACGATGAGTCTCGGCGGCAATGCCTCCGCCAGCGCCACCGTTTCGCAATCGGGCGGCCATACGACAGCCGATGTCAGCGCGTCGCGCCCGGCCGACTTCAGCGGCGGATGGGGCTGGGCCGTGCAGGGCGGCGCGGGCGCGGACTATCGCCATGCGTTTGCCGGCGCGAATTATCGCGCGAGCTTCGGCGACTTCCAGGCCACGGCGCAGCGGTTCAACGGCACCACGACGGGCACCTTGCAGGCAGCGGGCGCGCTCGTGGCGATGGACGGGACGGTTCTGGCCTCGCGCTCGCTCGGCGACGGCTTCGCGCTCGTCTCGACCGACGGCGTCGCCCGCGTGCCGGTGTTGCAGGAGAACCGCGTGGTCGGCGTGACCAACCGCGACGGCTACTTGCTCGTGCCGGACCTGTCGTCGTACCAGCGCAATCAGCTCGCCATCGATCCGCTCGCCTTGCCAGCCGATACGATGATCGACAAGACACAGATGGATGTCGCGCCACAACGGCGCGCCGGCGTGCTGGCGCGCTTCGGCTTGAGCCGTTATCGAGGCGCGTCGGTGAGTTTCGTCGATGCCGATGGCAACGCAATCCCGCCAGGGAGCGTCGCGACGGTGACGGACACGGGGGCTTCGGCAGTCGTCGGGTACGACGGCGTCGCGTTCTTCGAACAGCTGTCGACGATGAACGCGGTGAGCATCCACGGCAAGAACATCGATTGCGCGGCCGAGGTGGCCTTCGATCCATCGACGGCACGGACGATGCCGCAACTCGGTCCGATCGCGTGCCGCGCGACGAGAAAGCCGTGACGCGCCGTGGCCTCGGCCGAAATCCCCAACACGAGGACGCACGCCATGAATGACGCCGCGAAACGGACGTTCGACTGGAAGCGACTGGCCTTCTGCGCGCTGCTATTGGCGGTGTTGCCCCGCATGGCGTGGTCGCAAAGCTGTACGTTCACCACGAGCAACATCAGCTTCGGCGCGGTGAGTACCATCAGCGGCGTTCCCGCCGACGCGACCGGCACGATCGGCGTCAACTGCACCGGCTTTTCGACGGCGACCGTCAGGCTGTGCCTGAGCCTCGGCGCGCCCGGAGGCAGCACGTTCGTGCAGCGCGTTTTGAGCGGACCGTCGGCCAACAAGCTGACAGCGAATATCTATTCCGACGCGTCGCATCAAACGATATGGGGTTCGTACTATTCGTCGGGATCGCCGCCGCTCGTACAGTTGGACTTACCCGTGACCGCGGGCAGCGCATCGACCAATGTGACGATGTATGGCCGCATCGACGCGAATCAGGTGTCGGCCATCGTCGGGAGCTACACGCTGACGTTCACGACCAACGACACCCTTTTCGCCTACTCGGGCTACACGGGCACGCCGCCGAGTTGCGCCAACTTCATCAGCCCGAACGGGAGAACGAGCTTCACGCTGACTGCCAGCGTCGTCGCCGATTGCAACATCGTCGCGGCACCGCTCGCTTTTCCCGCTGCGAGTCTGCTCGACCAGCCGCTTCAGGCGACGAGCACCGTGCAGGTGACGTGCGTCTCCGGCGCCCCGTACACCGTCGCACTGGACGGCGGAACGACGCCCGGCGGCACGGTCGCGATGCGCAAGCTAGGGCTTCCATCCGGCGCCGCGACGGTCAACTACCAGTTGTACACCGACGCGGCCCGCACTCGACCGTGGGGCGATGGCACGAATGGCACGACGACGAACACCGGCACGGGCGTGGGCTCGTCGCAGTCGTTCGTTGTGTACGGCCAGGTGCCGGCTCAACCATCGCAGCCGGCGGGCAATTATTCGGACACGATCACAGCGACAGTCAGCTTCTAACTCGACTCGAAGCGTCCGCAACCACCGCAACACGCATTCCGTTGTGACGTGGCATCATGAAGACGCTGTCCGCCATCCACGCAACCGCTCGCCGGAGACGCCATGGAAGTGACCATCAGCGAATTGACAGGGCTACTCGAGGAATTGGAACGCGAAGATCCCGTCGATTACGGCGATCTGCCGTTCGGCGAGCCGGAACTGCGCGGGCTCGTCTTGACTTCGCTTCTGGAGAGGCATCGCAGCTTGCAGGCGAGCGGGCTTAATCCCGGCGATGTGAACCTCACCTATATGCTCACCACGGCGCTGCTGGTCATCGAGAACCTCGTTTTGCACGCGCGGCTGCTGTTGCTGCAAGGGCAGCGCATCGATGTGAGCGCGCTGTTGCGCAAGTATTCGGGCGGATAGATTCTCGGTCGGCGTGGCGTCGCCGATTAGTCGCGCAGGCGGCTAAGCGGCCGATAGCCGGGAATCTGCTGCAATGCTGCATGGCAAGCCGCTGAAAGCGCGGCCAGCCGTTCGACGCTCGCGCGCAGTTGCGCGTGCGTCCGGGCAATGTCCTCGCGCAGCACCTCGATTCGAGGCGTGATTCTGTCTTCGATCGCTTCGCCGATTGCGCCGCACGCGAGAAGCGCCTCGGCGTCGTGACGAGCTTCGCGAAGCTCCATGACATGAAGCTTGTTCTGCGCGAGCAGCCGCGCGTGCGCTTCGGCGAGTTCGCCGAGTCCCATCGACCGCATGCGCTCGATGAAATGACGCATCGACCGCAGTGTCGCCTCGCCCGCGTCGTAGGCCATGAACTGAACATCGTCGATCGACAGCGACAGACGGCCTTCCGGGGTTTCGAATTCGAGCTTCGTGGGCATGACGGTGGCAACGGGTGGTGTGAGTTGCTCAAATTCTAGGCACGCGATGATGGCCGACGCTTAGGAGAAGACCGAATTCGAGCCGCAGGTCGGCGATCGCTGCGTTTCCGTTTACGCGTCGATGCAGGCCGTCAGCGCGTGGTCGCGACGGCGGGCTTGATGGACGTCGCCTCGTCCACGATGTCCAGCCCCCAGTCACCGAATGCGTACCAGTCTTCGCCCAACAATTCCGCCGGATGCTGCGTGCGGCTCGATCCGTTTCCGCAACGCAGCGCCTCCGCTCCGCAGTAATGGTCGCAGCCCCAGCAATTGCGTTCGGGGTGCCTGGGATGTAGGGGAAATCGCTTTGCCATGATCTCTTCGATCCTTGGTCAGATGTGGCTCGTCGCGTGAAGAAGGCTACGACGTGCGCGGACGGCGGCTTGGTCACCTTCCTCACGAACGCCTGCCGTCCGCCAGTCAACCGGCCGCGACCGCCGCTTGGGTGCTGCCGGTGAGCAGCAGTTCGATCAGTTCGCGCACGCTGCGGATCGCCGCGCCGAACGGCAATTTCTCGCGTCCCCGGAAGAACAAGCCGTTGCCCACGTCGCCGCGCAGCGCCGCCGCGAGCCGCGTGTCGATGCAAAAGTGCCCGAACTTCTCGATGCCGTCGCGCAGTCCGCACGCGCTCAGGCATTCGAGCGCCGTCGGGCACGTCTGCTTGCGTGCGCCGATCTTAGTGCGAATGCGCTCTTCGTTGCGCAAGTAGCGCATGAGCCACGGCGTCTTCACGGCGCGGGCGGGCAGGCCGGTGACGCTGACTAACTCGACGATGTCCTCCGGCGTCGCCTGCGCGAGCACGCGCTTGAATTCGGGATGCGCGTCGCCTTCCTCCGTCACCGCGAACGGCGTGCCGACCTGGACGCCGTTCGCGCCGGCCGCGAGCCACGTGCGCACGGCTTCATGGCTGTTGATGCCGCCCGCGACGATCACCGGCACGTCGGCACGCGCCAGTCCCAGCGACGCGAATACGGTCTCCAGGTCTGCGAGCACGCGCGCGAACCCGAAACGCTCGTTGTCCATGTCCGCGACGTCGTTCACGCCGAGGTGTCCGCCGGCATGCGCCGGATGCTCGATCACGATGGCGTCCGGCAGGCGTCCCTTCTTCATCCACTTCTTCAGCACGAGCGCAACGCCGCGGCTGTCGGAGAGAATCGGGATCAGCGCGATATCGCAGCTTTGCGTCAGATCGGGCAAATCGAGCGGCAAGCCCGCGCCCATCACGATGGCATCGGCGCGCTCTTCGCAGGCCACGCGCACGTAGTCGGCGTGGGCGCTGACCGCTTTCATCACGTTCACGGCGATCATGCCGCGACCTTCCGACAGTTCGCGCGCGCCGCGAATCTCGCGTCGGAGCGCGGTCAGATTCGCTTGCTCCAGCGTCTCGCGCGACGGATCGGCGCGGCACATGTCGAGCAGATCGGCGTGGTGATGGCGCAGGTCGATACTCGCGATGGTGCCGACCGCCCCTTCTCGCGCCACGCTGCCTGCCAGCCGGTGCGCCGAAATACCGACGCCCATGCCGCCCTGCACGATCGGCAGCACGCTGCGCCCGCGAATGACCAGCGGCGCGAACGCGTTCTTTCCCGCGCTCGGAGAAGTTTGAATTCCAGCTTGATTTCGATTCATGATCTGACTGCCTGATGTGGTCGGCAAAAGCCGTCGATACGTCGCTAAGGTCAAGCGGCGTTCATGATGTTTCGTGGAAGATCGGGGCGGTGGCCGCGTCGGAGCGATCGGCGTCGTGTCGCGGGGCGTAGAGCGCGACTCGCGATGTCGAGCTTGCGCAAGATGTTCCGCGCGTCGATCTTCACCGTGCTCTCAGCCAGCGAAAGGGTGCGCGCGATCTCCTTGGTGCTCGCCCCGCGCGACGGGATCGGGTCGGATGCAGGAGCCAGCTTCCGCCAGCATCGCGGGCCGCCGCATGCTCCGACGATGCTTCGCGGCCATGTCGTTCGCGACAACGGGTTCGCCCGCCGCTTTTCGAATGGCCAGCAGAGCGTCTCCGCTTCGACGCTTCGCGCAGCGCGACGGTCAAGTCGTCGACGTCCTCCGACATGGTCAACGCGGCAAATCTGCCCATGTCGTCAAGATCGTAGCGTTGACCATCCTCCCGCGGCAAGCAGCCAGAGTTCGCTTTCATTGACGATCGTCACAGGAACCCCAGTGCTTGATTTGCGGTCCTCGTCCACGAACGTCATGTCCATTCGATAACGTGTTAGCCCGGAAGATCAGCAAGGCATCGGCGCGTTGCATCACGAATTGCCATGACCACGCATCGCATAAAAGCCGATGAGGCATCAGCCGTTTGGCTGCATTTCCTCCGGCAGAGCGTAGCGCCCGTTGCGATAGACGAGCCTAAAGCTCTTTCCCTTCGGCACACCGTTCCTGTTCACGCACGCCGCCTTGACGATGCGCGACACGCTATGCACCGACTTCTCGGCAACATTCAACGACGCATAGCCTTCCGCGCCGGGCGCGCCAATCGAAAGCGTCCGCTTGATCGAGTCGTACCAGCCGTCGCAATGCGTATCCCATTCGCCGCTCGCCTGCGCGATCGTCAGCCGATCGAGCACCGGGCGCAGCGCCTGGCCGTCGAACGCATAGAGACTCAGCGATGTCTCGCCATGTGGCTTAGGCCCCGACGATCCGTCGAGACTCATGCGCACGCCGAACGCGCGCTGCGCCGGAGCCAGCCGATACGGCGCCGTGTCGAGCGCCATATCGGCCGACGCGCCTGCGCGCTGCCTGATCGCCCCCGGTTGATACACGTGCGCGACGATCGCGCCGGTCGCCGTATCGGCAACGAGCACCTCCAGGTTGTCAGCGTTTTCCTTCGCTTGCGTGTCGTCGCCGGAGAACGCAAGCGCCGCGAGCGTCAACCCGGGGCTCGCGGGCCACGCCGTGCAGACGCTGAGCGCGCTGTCGAGCGTTTTCTCGGGATGCAGCGTGCTTGCCCACGTCTGCATCATGTCTTCGCAACCGGCGTGCGCGAGCATCGGCGCGAGCACACTGACGGCAAGCAGAATGAGTTTCTTCTTCATGTTGTGATGCGCCTGCGATTCGAGCCTCGCATTTTGACGGCTTACGTTCCGCTGATGCCACGCGCAACACCATTTGACAAGAATAGTCCTTCGACATGCCAAATTTTGATGCATTCGACATGGCAAGCTAACAACGCTCGCATGGGTTGCGCGGTGCGGGCACAATAGCGGGTTCCGCTCTCGCAAAGCCTTGTTAAGAGACGCTCCAGGCGTCGCCTTTTTCGAAGCGCGCAACTCGCGCGACACAGCGTCGCAACGCCGCGTTTTACGACCAAATTCCATAAATTCGCAACATCGCGATAAATGTCGCGTGGCATGATCGCGTCGCGGCGCAACGCCGTGAAACGGCGTTCTTCCCAGGACGCTTCGATCCAAAAAACCAGCGAATGCAATGAATGAAAATACTCACCGTTTAGCAGCGCCATTGTTATCGGGTTTGTTGGCCAGTGTCTGTTTATCGGGATGCAATCTCGAGGTGCTCGATTCGAAAGGCGTCATCGGCGCGGCGGAAAGCTCGCTCATCGCCACCGCGACTTTCGCGATGCTCCTCGTCGTCGTTCCGGTGATTCTGCTCACCCTGATCTTCGCCTGGCGCTATCGCGCGTCCAACACGAACGCCACGTACGCGCCGAAATGGACGCACTCCACGGCCATCGAGGTCGTCGTGTGGGCGATTCCCGCGGCCATCATCCTGTACCTCGGCACCCTGACGTGGAAGACCACGCACGAGCTCGATCCGTACAAGCCGCTCCAGTCGGAAGTCAAGCCGATCAACGTGGAAGTCGTCGCGCTCGACTGGAAATGGCTCTTCGTCTATCCGGATCTCGGCATTGCGTCGGTCAATCAGGTCGCGTTCCCGGTCGGCACGCCGGTCAACTTCCGCATTACGTCGGACTCCGTGATGAATTCGTTCTTCATCCCGCAGCTCGGCAGCCAGATCTACGCGATGGCGGGCATGCAGACGCGTCTGAACCTGCAAGCCGACCACGCGGGCGACTACGCGGGCATTTCGGCGAACTACAGCGGAGCCGGCTTCTCCGACATGAAGTTCCGCGCGCTCGCCCTCTCGCAGGCCGACTTCGATTCGTGGGTCAAGAAGGTCAAGACCGCGCCCGAGGCGCTCAACATGGACGTCTATGCGGGCGTCGCGCGTCCGAGCGAAAAGGTGGCGGTCCGCTACTTCTCGACCGTCGATCCGAAGCTCTTCAACAACATCGTCGGCAAGTACAACAACGGGAATGTCACCGTTGGCACGAATTGCGTAACCAAGGGGTAAGCCATGTTCGGCAAATTAACGCTTGAGGCGATCCCGTACCACGAGCCGATCATCATGGGGGCGACCGTCCTCATGGCGGTCCTGGCGCTCGGTGCGGCCGCCCTTCTCACCAAGTTCGGAAAATGGGGCTGGCTCTGGCGCGAGTACCTGACTTCGACCGACCACAAGCGCATCGGCATCATGTATCTGGTCGTCGCCGGCCTGATGCTCGTGCGCGGCTTCGTCGACGCGGTCATGATGCGCGCGCAGCAAGCCATCGCGCTCGACTCGCCGGGCTTCCTGCCGCCGCATCACTACGACCAGATCTTCTCGGCGCACGGCACCATCATGATCTTCTTCATGGCGATGGCCCTGCTCGTGGCGTTCTTCAACCTCGTGGTGCCGCTGCAGATCGGCGCGCGCGACGTGGCGTTCCCGTTCATCAACTCGTTGTCGTTCTGGATGACGGCGATGGCCGCGGTGCTGATCAACCTGTCGCTCTTCATCGGCGAGTTCTCGGCGACCGGCTGGCTCGCGTATCCGCCGCTGTCGGAAACGCAGTTCAGTCCGGGCGTCGGCGTCGACTACTACATCTGGGCGCTGCAGTTGTCCGGTGTCGGCACGCTGCTTACCGGCGTGAACTTCTTCGTGACCATCGTGAAGATGCGCGCGCCCGGCATGACGTGGATGAAGCTGCCGGTGTTCACGTGGACGGCCTTCTGCTCGAACGTGCTCATCATGGCGACGTTCCCGATTCTGACCGTCGCGCTCGCGCTGCTCGGCCTCGACCGCTATCTCGGCATGCACTTCTTCACGAACGATGCCGGCGGCAACCCGATGGTGTATCTGAACCTGATCTGGGCCTGGGGCCACCCCGAGGTCTACATCCTGGTTCTTCCGGCGTTCGGCATCTACTCGGAAGTCGTTTCCACGTTCTCGAAGAAGCCGCTCTTCGGCTACAAGACGATGGTCTGGGCGACGTGCTGCATCATGGTGCTGTCGTTCCTCGTGTGGCTGCACCACTTCTTCACGATGGGCTCGGGCGCGAACGTCAATGCCTTCTTCGGCATCATGACGATGATCATCTCGATCCCGACCGGCGTGAAGATCTTCAACTGGCTTTTCACGATGTATCGCGGCCGCGTGCAGTTCACCACGCCGGTTCTGTGGACCATCGGCTTCATCATCACGTTCACGCTCGGCGGCATGACGGGCGTGATGCTGGCGATCCCGGGCGCGGACTTCGTGCTGCATAACAGCCTGTTCCTGATCGCTCACTTCCATAACGCCATCATCGGCGGCGTGGTGTTCGGCTACTTCGCGGGCGTGCAGTTCTGGTGGCCGAAGGTGTTCGGCTTCAAGCTCGACGAAAAGCTCGGCCGCAATGCGTTCGTCTGCTGGTTCGTCGGTTTCTTCGTCGCGTTCGTGCCGATCTACATTCTCGGCTTCATGGGCATGACGCGCCGCCTGAATCACTACGACAACCCGGCATGGCAGCCGTATCTGGTGGTCGCGGCGTGCGGCGTCGGCATCATTGCGCTGGGCGTGGCGTTCCAGGTCGCGCAGATCGTGGTGAGCGTGATTCGCCGCAATCAGCCGGCTTATCGCGATGTCACGGGCGACCCGTGGGGCGGCCGCACGCTCGAATGGTCGATCAGCTCGCCGCCGCCGGTCTACAACTTCGCGCATGTGCCGGCTGTCCGTGAACTCGACGACTTCGCCCACGCGAAGGAAACCAACCGCGTCGAAACGCGTCCGTTCCGCGACATCCACATGCCGTCGAACACGAGCGCCGGTTTCTTCGTCGGCGTGTTCGCGCTGGCATTCGGCTTCGCGGCGATCTGGCATATCTGGTGGCTGGCTATCGTCGGTCTCGTCGGCATCGCTGCCGTCGTGATCGGCTACAGCTTCGGCGAGAACGCCGGCTACATCATCCCCGCCGCCACGGTGAAGGCGACCGAAGAGCGGAACCGTCCGCCGAAGTCGCCCGCCAAGACCGGCGCGGGGCGCGAAATGGAACTGGAGGTGCTGTAAATGTCGCAATCGACGCTTTCCGCGCATGACGCGCACGAGCACGAACACCAGCCGTCTCATTCGGTGTTCGGCTTCTGGTCCTACCTGATGACCGACTGCGTGCTGTTCGCGTCCCTCTTCGCGACCTTCGCGATGATGGCGAACCAGTTCGCGGGCGGCCCTACGGCCAAGGATCTGTTCAACCTGCGCGATGTCGCGATCGAAACCGGCCTGCTGCTCACGAGCAGTCTGACGTTCGGCTTCGCGATGATCTCGGCGCATCGCAAGCAGACGGGCGGCGTGCTCGCGTGGCTCTTCGTCACGTTCGTGCTGGGCGCGGGCTTTCTGTGGCTCGAAGTGCATGAGTTCGCCCATCTGATCGCTGAAGGCGCGGGTCCGCAGCGCAGCGCGTTCTGGTCGTCGTTCTTCACGCTGGTCGGCACGCACGGTCTGCACGTCACGCTCGGCCTCGTGTGGCTCGTCGTGCTGGCGCTGCAAATCATGCAGAAGCCGGAACTGAACGAACGCCAGATCCGGCGGCTCGCCTGCCTTAGCCTTTTCTGGCACTTCCTCGACATCGTCTGGATTTGCGTGTTCTCCTTCGTCTACCTTGCGAGCGTCGTCTAATGGCTCATACGCATACAACGCATAGCGATATTCCGCACGTCACCGTGGGCGGATATCTCGTCGGCTTCGTGCTGGCCGTGGTACTCACGGTGGCTTCGTTCTGGCTCGTCACGGCAGGCAAGGTGTCGGGCGAACAAGGCATCGTGTGGCTCGCGGTGCTGGCCGCCGTGCAGATGGTCGTGCATGTGGTGTTCTTCCTGCACGTGAATACGTCGAAGGGACAACGCTGGCACGCCCTGTCCTTTGCCTACACGATCCTGATGTCGCTCGTGATCGTCGTCGGTACGGTGTGGGTCATGCATAACGTCCACATGCTGATGATGGCGCGCTAACGCTGAACGCATCGGTGAGCGAAGCGGGTCCGGTTTCCGGGCCCGCTTTTTTTTCGCCCGCCGTCTTCGCAGGCCGCTGACAAATCTTGACAATTCCACGAAGCAGCGCGACCATTTGTCCATAATTTGATTTCACGATCCACAATATGGACACAGGAGACACGATGCCCGCGCCTAAACCGTCGGCGGACGCCATGACGCCGTACCAATTCCCCAATCCCAAGGAAGCGCAGAAGGAAATCGTGATCGGTCATGCGATACCAACCGACGAGCGCGAATGGGTCCCGCAAGCCGAAAACGTCTGGTTCCGCCCGCTCTGTCTGAACGTGTCCACCGGCTACTGGATGAACCTGCTGCGCGTGCGCAAGTCCGGCGTGCTCTCGCGGCATCGTCATCCGCAAGCCGTGCACGGCATGGTGCTGAAGGGCCGCTGGCGGTATCTGGAGCATGATTGGGTCGCTACGGAAGGCAGCTATGTCTTCGAGCCGCCCGGCGAAACGCACACATTGTACGTGCCGGAAGACGTCGAAGAGATGATCACCTACTTCCAGGTGAACGGCGTGATGTTCTATTGCGATCCGTACGGCAACTACACCGGTTATGAGGACGTGTTCACCAAGGTCGACATGTGCCGCAAGCACTATGAATCGGTCGGGCTGGGCGCGGATTTCGTCGATCAGTTCATTCGCTAGTTCATCCAGCTAGTTCGTCCATCACAGAGCCAAACCATCATAAGCAGCCGAAGCGTCAACGAAACGCATTCGGGGAGACACCATGCAGAGCAAATCGCCACGCATCAAGCGCATTCAATGGATCGCGCTCACGTTCCTCACGCTCGCGGGGATCGTGAATTATCTGGACCGCAGCACGCTGTCCATCGCCAATCATTCGGTCACGCAGGAACTCGGACTCTCCGCATCGCAGATGGGCCTGCTGCTCTCCGCATTCTCGTTCGCGTATGCGTTCTCGCAATTGCCCATCGGCGTGATGCTCGACCGCTTCGGCGCGCGCGTCATGCTCGGTCTCGGCATGTTCGTCTGGTCGGTCGCGCAGTTGTTCGGCGGCCTCGTCACGAACCTGCATCAGTTCCTCGCCGCGCGCATCGCGCTCGGCATCGGCGAAGCGCCGCAGTTTCCGGCCGGCGCGAAGGTCGTCTCCGAATGGTTCGCGCAACACGAGCGCGGCAAGCCGACCGGCATCTTCGTCACATCGTCGACCATCGGCCCCGCGCTCGCGCCGCCGATCCTGACCGTGCTGCTGTTGAGCTTCGGCTGGCGCAACATGTTCGTCATCATGGGCGTGCTGGGCATTGCGGTGGCGATCGGCTGGTACATCGTGTATCGCAACCGGAAAGACATTGCGCTCGAGCCACAGGAAATCGCGCACTTGACCGAAGGCGAGCCCGCGCAACGCACCGAACGCAGCATGAGCTTCGCGGAATGGCGCGGCCTCTTCAGCAAGGCGACCACGTGGGGCATGATCTTCGGCTTCATGGGCGTCATCTACATGGTGTGGCTGTATCTGACGTGGCTGCCCGCGTATCTCGAACACGAGCGGCATCTGACTATCGCGAAGACCGGCTGGATCGTGTCGATTCCGTATCTGGCGGGCACGCTCGGCATGCTGTCGTCGGGCTTCATCGCCGATGGACTCATGGCCCGCGGCGTCGCGCCGATACGCAGCCGCAAGTGGCCGATCTGCACGGGTCTCATCGGCGCGGCGCTGTTCACGGTTCCGGCCGCGTTCACGCCGAACCTTGCGCTCGCGATCACGTACCTCTCGGCGGCGATGTTCTTCGTCAACATGGCGAGCGGCGCGGCATGGGCGCTCGTCTCGGTGGCGGCACCGCGTCACATGGTCGCGTCGCTCGGCAGCATTCAGAACTTCGGCGGCTACTTCGGCGGCTCGTTCGCGCCGTTCATCACCGGCCTCGTCGTCGACAAGACGCATTCGTTCGTCAACGCGTTCCTGATCAGCGCGGGCGTGGCGTTCGCGGCGGCGCTCGTTTATATGTTTGTGGTCCGCGCGCCGATTCAGGATTCCGAGCAGCCGGCGTCTGCCGTGCCCGTCGTTTGAGGGTGACTGACATGACCTTCCAGTCCGATCTCTTCAACGGCAAGACCGTCGTCGTCACGGGCGGCACGCAGGGCATCGGCGCGGGCATCGCGCAGCAGTTCGCCGCGCTCGGCGCGCGCGTGATCGCGGCGGGCATCGCGCCGACGGATGCGCAACGCGACGCGCTCGGCGGCGGCATCGAAGTCGCGGCGCTCGACGTCGCGGATGCCGCGAGCACCGCCGAGCTCATGAACCGCCTCGACACGCTCGACGTGCTCGTGAACTGTGCGGGCATGATCAAGCGCGGCGACGAGCACGACATCGAGACGTTCGAGCGTGTGATCGCCGTGAACCTGAACGGCACCATGCGCATGTGCGCCGCCGCGCGGCCTCTCCTCGCGAAAAGCGGCGGCAGCATCGTCAACACGGCGTCGATGCTGACGTTCTTCGGCGGCGGCCTCGTGCCCGCATACAGCGCGAGCAAGGGCGGCGTCGCGCAATTGACGAAGTCGCTCGCCATCGCCTATGCGGCAGACGGCATTCGCGTGAACGCGGTCGCGCCCGGCTGGATCGCCACGCCGCTCACGCAGGCGCTTCAGGACGACGGCGGCCGCTCGCAAGCCATTCTCGACCGCACGCCGATGAAACGCTGGGGCTTGCCCGAAGACGTGGCGCGCGTCGTCGCGTTTCTGGCGTCGCCGGCGGCGGCGTTCATGACCGGCGCGATCGTGCCGGTGGACGGCGGCTATCTCGTGGCGTAAGCGAGCGTCGATATAATCGCCGCGCCGCCGCTTCCCTATCCGATCATGGCCGCTGATCCCGCCTCTCTCGACGCCGCAAAGGCAACCGGCACCGCCGCGTTCTCCAAGTTCATGGCGGTGCTGCAACTGATCGCCGATGCTGCCGAGCCGCCGACCATCGCGCGTCTGACGACCGAAAGCGGCTATCCGCGCCCGACGGTGTACCGCATCGTCGGCGCGTTGATGGCCGAAGGGCTCGTCGTCGAAAGCGCGCGTGGCGGCTGCTATACGCTCGGCCCGCGCCTGATGTCGCTCGCGAGCCGAAGCTGGGAGCGGTCCGACCTGCGCATCGCCGCCGCCGACGCGTTGCAGGCGCTGCGCGATGCCACGCAGGAAACCGTGCATCTGGCGGTCAGAAGC
This sequence comes from Caballeronia sp. AZ10_KS36, assembly GCF_023631105.1. Classification (NCBI taxonomy): domain Bacteria; kingdom Pseudomonadati; phylum Pseudomonadota; class Betaproteobacteria; order Burkholderiales; family Burkholderiaceae; genus Caballeronia; species Caballeronia sp. AZ10_KS36. The sequence continues at coordinate 256,088 of NZ_JALQDQ010000035.1, forward strand.
GGCGCGGAAATGGTGTACGTCGAGAAGCTCGAAAGCCCGCACGCGGTGCGCATGGCATCGCGCATCGGCACGCGCGTCACGTTGTATTCGAGCTCGGTCGGCAAAGCGTATCTGTCGACGCTTTCGCCCGCCGAACGCGACGCGCTCCTGCAAGGCATCCCGTTTCAGCGATTCACGCCGAACACCATCGTCGACCGAAGCGCGCTCGATGCCGAACTGGACGCGTGCCACGCGCGCGGCTACGCCGAAGATCGCGAGGAGAACGAAGCGCAGATTTTCTGCTACGGCAGCGCGATCGTCGGCGCGAACGGCGCGCCGCTCGGCTGCGTCAGCGTGAGCATTCCGCTCTTTCGAAAAAGCGAAACGCCGATGGAAACCTACGTCGCGCCGCTGAAAGCTGCGTGCCGCGCGATTGCCGAGCGCATGAGCCCCGGCACGCGCTGAAGCGTCAGAACGCGTTGCCTTGCGACGCCCCCGCGCGCTTGGCGATCAAAGTCGGCAGACGCGGGAGCAATTGCGGCCAGTGCGTCGCTTCCTGCGCCAGATGCGCGAGCAGACCATGGCAGCCGAACTGGTCCGCCGCGAGCCGGGCGATCACACGCCGCGCGATCTTCCACACATCGACATCCGGCGCGACCGAGTGCGCCATGCGCTCGATCGTCTCCATCGAACGTGACAGCAGCACGGCCCGCGACGCAATGCGCCCGTGCGCCGCGCTGAACATGTGCTCGGCGGGCGCCTTGCCGATCGCATCGAACAAATGCGAGACGCGCGCGCCCTGCCGCGCATCCGGCGACGAGAACCGCTCCGCTTCCCGGCGATACGTCGATTCGACGCGCACTTCGTGATGCGCCGCGTGTTGCTCCGGCCGCCCGTGTTCGAGATGCGTGCGCGCCGCCGCCTTGTGATCGCCTTCGAGCAGTGAGTTCGATACACCGACGATGAAATCGCGCTCATGCGCAGCGAAGAACGAAATCGCGTTGTCGGCTTCGAGCACGATCTGGCCGCGCGTGCCGGGATCGATGCTGACGCGCGCGCCCGCCGCATCCAGCCCCGCGTGATACACGCCCTGCCCGAGCGCCATTTCGAAGAACGCTTCGATCAGCGTCGCGATGAGATCCGCCTGTTTGAGACCATGCGATGCGAGCGCGTGGCCGTCGGATAGCGACACGGTGTCGATGGCGCGCGTCGTCAGCACGGCGTCGTTGCAAAAGTCCCAGAGCACTTCGGGCACGGCGAGCCGGTCGTCGTCGCGCAGGCGGTAACGCAGATAGCTTTGATCGGCGGCGCGCTGGCGCAGGTCGATCATCGAATGCACGCTCTCGCGCACGCGGCTCAACCACTGCACCGCCTGCAGCTCGCGGGCCGTCGCCGAACGCCGCTCGGCGAAGCGCGCGGCGGCGAGCGCCAGATCGAGATCGTCGGCGAGTTCCTGGCGTGCGTCCGCGCGAAGCAGCGTGATGCGGACCGGCACGCCGTCGATACGTGCCGTATGCGTTTGCTCCGCGATGCCCGAGCGCAGCGGCGCTGCGCTGATCCCGGTGATGTCGGCGCGCGGCGCGGCTGCGAGCGCGAGCGCGCACGCGCTGCGAAAGCTGGCGGCATCGTTGGGCGTGAACAGACCTTCCATCTCGGACAGCGCCACGCGCACCGCGGCTTCCGCGAGCGCGGGATGCCGCGTGAGCGCGTCGGATGCCAGCGAGAACACGCGCGGCAACTGGCTCAACGCCGGCACGCCGCCTGCGAGCGGCGCGGCGCGCGCGCCATGCATGGCGAAAAAGCGCGCGATGCGTTGCATCGACGCGCCGTCGCTATCTGAATGGCTTTCGCGGACGAACGCCCGGCCAAGACGCCAGAGCGTTGCGAGTCGTCGGACGGGCAAATGAAGTCCTTTTGGCTTGAGTGTGCCGTGGCATTCGGCTTGCTCGATTTGCAGCATCTTGCAGCACGAATCGAACCCGCGTTCCTGCGGTCTACTTTGGACCACCATGCACATGACAACGGAAGACGCTTCCGTCGATGAACGAGACCCTAGCGCCCTGCGCGATGCGCTGCAAAGCGAGAACAGCGGCGTGCGAACCTTCGTCGTCGTGCGGGACGGCCGCATCGAATTCGAACATTACCGCAGCGACGCCGCGCCCGATACGCTCGAAAACGTCAATTCGGTCACGAAGAGCGTCGTGGGGCTCGCCGTGGGCATCGCGCTGACCGAGCGGCTGCTCGCGGACCTCGACACGCCGATCGGCGACATCATCGAAAAGGCGCGCGATCCAGCGCTGGACGCGCGCGTGCGACGCATCACGCTGCGCCATCTGCTGACGATGACCTCGGGCTTCGACTGCGAACCGGGCGCAGTGGACAAGTGTCTGCTCGGCGCGTGCGAGCGGCTCGCCGGCGAGGACGACCGCCTGAATTTCGTGCTTTCGCGTCCGATGGCCGACGCGCCCGGCACGCGTTTTCGCTACGACTCGCATGCGGTGCAGTTGCTCTCGCTCGCCATCGAAGCGGTGACGGGCGCGACCGTCGAAGCCTATGTGCGCGACAAGCTGTTCGCGCCGCTCGGCATCGAAACGAGCGAATGGATCGCCGACGAAGACGGTCATACGTTTGCGGGGCGCGGCCTCATGCTGCGCGCCCGCGACATGACGAAGCTCGGCACGCTGATGCTGGATCGCGGCACATGGCAGGGCGCGCAACTGGTTGATGCGTCGTTCATCGACGACGCCATGTCGGTGCACAGCCAAGGCGGCCCGCCGATGCAGCACGCGCAGTACGGCTACCTGTGGTGGATCGCGCCGCGCTATGCGTTCGCGGCGGGCTTCGGCGAGCAGTTCATTTTCGTTGCGCGCGAGGCGGGAATCGTCGCAGCCGCCACATGCGACAACACCGCCGCGAACAAGAACGTCCGCGCGCTCTTCGAAGAACACGTGCTCGGCCTCGACGCACGCTGATCCTCGCCGGCGTTGTTTCGAATTGCTCGCGGCGTCGTTTCCGAACTGAGCGCAGATCAAAGCCTCGCGCGCAGGTAATCTCGCTTTGCGTCCGTTGCCATGGCGGACATTCGAGGCGAGCGAGGTATCGCATGAAGTCCTTCGACATTACGGTGGATGCGCAGGGGCGCGTCGTCGTTTCGCACGCCGAGCCCATCGGCGAGCATTGCAAAAGCCGCGCGCGACTGCTTTCGTCGCTGGTCGGCATGATCGCCGCGCCCGGCGCGTTCGAGCACTTCTGCGCGTTTCCCGAGCCGATGAAGCGCGACATCCTGCATCTCATGCATTCTCTCGCCGAAGAAAGCGTTCCATTGCTCGCCGCGCTGGAACAGCACACCGCGCAAGCCTTCTACGACAAGGGCGTTCACGCCGCGACCGAGCAGCGGCGCCAGGAACTGGCGGCCAACGCGCCGCCGGAGCCCATCGATTACACGCAGCGGTGATCGCGGGTGATCGCTGGCCAGCGGCAGCAAAAACCGCCCTCGTCAATGTAGATTTTTGTCGATATGCGATCCCGATTATTTTCGATACGGTATCGTAATGTGCTCACGCTATAACGTATCAATATCGCGATGCCGGAATCCGTGTGGCAACGGCTTCCTGCTGCAATGAGGCAATCGAGAGCGCCATGAAACAACCATCAGAAAAAGGACGCGCCATGCAGCCGCCAGCCGGTGAGAGTATCGAACGAAGCATGTATATCCTCGGGCAGATCGGCGCCATCGTCTGTCACGAGCGCGGGCCGCGCCCGAACACCGCGATTCTCACGACCATGGCTTCGCATCCGGCCGAAGGTCTGTGGCTGGCCATCACGCGCATGAACGAACTGTGCCCGGCCGTACGCGGCCCGCGCCGCACGCTGCTGCAGTGGAAGCGCAGGGAGATTGCGCGGCTCGCCCGCATGCTGCCGCATCCGCTGCCGGCCGATGCCTGCGCGCAAACGCAAGTGCCGTTCTGGGCCGGCTACTGCCAATATTGGGAAGACGTGCTGAAGCAGCATGTCGATCGTGAGATGGACGCGCCCGCGGTGGCGGTGGACGAAGTTCCGGCACGGCGCGTCAACGCCTGAAACGCTGCGTCCGCGCGCCACGGCAGTTGCCGCCCGCGATCGAGTCGGGCACACTTCGCGCGGCCGCGCGCAGCCATTTGTCCAGAGGCACAGAAATGCTTTCTCGCGAAGGAGTTGGCGCGTTGCGCCATGTACCGAGCAATGAGGAAGAGCTTATGGACCGAGTCAAGATCACGATCACCCCCGAAGGGCATCCTGTCATCGCGCATGCGGTGGCAATCGAAAAGCGCAGCACCGATGTGGCGCGTGCGGTCGCCGCGCTGTCGGACGTGCTCGCGAGCGGGGACGGCGCGGGCGTCGGTCAGCCCGTGTTGATCGATCTGCTGCGCACGCTCGCGCATGAGCAACGCGCGCTGACCGAGGCGCTGTCCGACTACACCGGCGAAGTGTCGGCTGAAGAAGCGTACCGCCGAACCTACCGCCGCGCATTTCGGAAGGGCTTCAGCGCCGGATTGCAGCGCACGCTGCCCGCGCGGCCGGTCGACCGGAACGACAGCGCGCTGCTGAGCCCGCCGGCCGCGGCCGGCACCTCGCGAAACGACGCCCTGCGCCGTCTCAAGCAAGTCTAGTCATCCGGCGCACCTTCAGCACTCGCGCTCGCGCCGTGGCTCGTGGGTCGAATAATAGGCGCGCATCACATCGATCATGCGATCCAGCGGACTCGGCTTCACGAAGTAGCCGTTGAACCCCGTGCGACGCGCCCGCGCGCAATCGTCGGGGCATGTGCGGCCCGTGTGCGCAATCAGCATCATCGACATATCCAGCGCCCGAATGGCCTCGGCCGCTTCCCAGCCGTCGCCAAGCGGCATCATCAGATCGAGCAGCACCACGCCGGGTCGCCACTTGCGCGTGAGCGCCACGGCGTCGAGCCCCGTATGCACGGCGCGCACGTTGAAGTCGGCGTCCTCGAACGCGAGGCAGATGGCGCGCGTCGCGTCGAGGTCGTCGTCGGCGATGAGCACGCGCGGTTCGTCGTGATGCGCGGCGCGAACGGGAATCTGCCAGATCGCTTCTTCGGGTACGCGGGCTTGTCGTTGCGTAGATTGCATTTTTGGCCTCGGATAGACCGACTATTTCAGCAACGCGCGTTCCGCGACGCAGCATGCACGGGTTTGCCCGAACAATGCGGCGCGCGCCAACGTTGCACCTCGGGAATACCCGGACGCCGCGCGGGCCGGACGCTTGCACCAAGAAGAACCGAGCTCACCTGCGAGCGACATGCTCGCTTCCTTTGGAGGCACACGATGTTCGTCGTCTACTGGCTCGAAGGCGAAGCGGAGGCCGAAAGCCACGCGCGTCACCGGCAGTTCGACGCCGCCGCGCTCGCCGAGGCGCTGCGCTTCGCCGAAGAATTGCGCAAGCGCCAGGCGCAAGGCGAGACGGTCGGCTTCGTCACGTTGTGCAGCGAGAATCCGCAATCGGTCGGCAAGCCGGGCGTCGCCGATCCGCCCGCCGACTACGACTGGAAGAAGCGCCGCCGCTAGCCGTTGCCTGCATCGGCGTTCTTGCTGCCGCCGTCTTGCGCATCGTCCTGCCATCCGCCGCCGAGCGACTTGTACACGGCGATCAGATCCGTCGTCACGTTCACCGTCGATTGCGCGAGCTGCTCGCGCGTTTGCGCAAGCTGGCGCTCGGCGTCGAGCACCGTGACGAACGCGGTCAGTCCCTTGCGATAGCTGTCCGTCGCGAGTTGCAGGCTCACGCGATTCGCCTCCACGGTGCGCACCAGAGCCGCGCGCCGGTCCTGCTCGGTGCGATATGCAACGAGCGCGTTGTCCACATCCTGAAGCGCCGTGAGCACCGTCTGCCGATACTGCAGCGCCGCCTGCGCGGCCTGCGCCTTCGCCACGCGAACGTTCGAGCGCAGCGCGCCGCCTTCGAAGATCGGCAGCGAAATGCTCGGCCCGACCGACCAGAAGAGACTCGACCAGCGCGCGAGGTATTTCGCTTTGGTCGCTCGCGTGCCGACCTGACCGGTCAGCGAGATGTCCGGATACAGCTGGGCGACGGCCACGCCCACTTCGGCGGTGGCCGCGTGCAATTGCGCTTCGGCGCGGCGGATGTCGGGACGGCGGCGCGCGAGCGTCGACGGCACGCCGACCGGCACCGTCGGCGGCACGGGCGGCACCGCGCGGGCATCGGACAATTCGGCGTCCAGCGTGCCGGGCGCGCTGCCGGTCAGCACGGCGAGGCCGTTCATCGCCTGCGCGATCTGCGCCTCCAAGGACGGCACCTGCGCCTGCAACGCGCCGACTTGCGCGCTCGCGCTCTGCACGTCCTGCTGGCTCGTCAGGCCGACGCGCGCCTGCTCGCGCGTGAGGTCGAGAATCTGCTGCTCGGCGTCGATCTCGTCGAGCGTGATCTGGCGGATGGACTGCGCGCCGCGCAACTGCGCGTACGTGCGCGCGACTTCGGCTTCGAGCGAGACCAGCGCGTCGTTGCGGCTTTCGATCTCCGCCTGCGTCTCTGCATTCGCCGATTCGACCGAGCGCCGCACGCGCCCGAAAAGATCGAGCTCCCACGACGCATCGAAGCCGCCCTGAAACAGCGTGACCGGCCCGGTCGCGGAGTCGAGGCCCTGCCGGATCGGCGCGCGGTTCGCGCCCAGCGAGTCGATGCGGCTGTACAGCCCTTGCGATTCGAGCAAGCCCTTCAGCCCGAGTTGCTCGCGCATGACGCTCGCGTTCGCGCTGATCTGGGGCAAGCCTTGCGCCACCGCCGACACGCTCTGCTCGCGCGCTTGCGCGATGCGCAGCACGGCGCTTTGCAGATCGAGATTGCCGGCCACCGCGCGATCGATCAGCGAATCGAGCATCGGATCGTCGAACTGCTTCCACCAGCGCGGGTCGGGATCGGCGGATGTGCTCGCCACGGAAGGCGCGTCGGCGTGCGGCGCGCGCGCATCCGGCGTTGCGTTCTGCGCGCGCTGCATGTCGGTCCAGTTGCCGGGCGTGTCGGCGACAGGCGGTTTGAAGTCGGGGCCGACCGTGCAGGCGCCCATCGCCAGCGCAAGTACCGGAATCGAAAGTCGAGCGGAAAGTCGCTGCGTCATGTCAATGTCCTCCCGCCTGACCGGACGCCTTCACCGGCGAGAAGAAGAACGTGATCGGAATGAAAAGGAACGAGAAGATCGCGCACGCGGCGAACACGTCGAGGTACGCGAGAATCGTCGCCTGCGAGACGAGCGTTTTGTACATCTGGCCGGTCGCCGCGCCCATCGCCTGCGACATGGTCTGGCCCGTGTCCATCAGCGTTCGCGCGATGCGCTGCACCGTGTCGTTGTACGGCTGATTCAGCGGCGTCAGATGCTCGACCATATGCGCCATGTTCGCCTGCGTGCGCTCGCGGATCATCGCGGTGGCGAGCGAAATGCCGATGGAGCCCGCCACGTTCCGGAACATCGTGAACAGCGCGGAGGCGTCGTTGTTCATCGACTTCGGCAGCGAGAGATACGCGAGCGTCGTCACCGGCACGAACAGAAAGCCGATGGCCGCTGACTGCGCGCTGCGCATCATCGTGAGCGTGCGATAGTCGACGTTCGGCACGAGGTGATGCGAATAGATCAACGCGCAGCCCATCAGAAAGAAGCCGAACGCGACGAGATAGCGCGTCTGCACCCACAGCATCAGCTTGCTGACGACCGGAATGAGAAACACGATAAGCAACGCGCCCGGCGACAGCACGAGGCCCGCGAGCGTCGCGGTATAGCCGAGTTGCTGCTGCGCGAGCTGCGGAATGAGCACCGCGCTGCCGTAGAGCACCGAAGCGAAGCCGACAATCGAGAGCGAGCCGAGCGCGAAGTTGCGGTCCTTCATCACGCGCAGATCGACCACGGGTTTTTTCGCGTACACGAGCCAGAACGCCGCGCCGACGATGCCGATCGCCGCGAGCACCGCGAAGGTCACGATGAAGTTGGACGCGAACCAGTCGTCGTCCTCGCCGCGATCCAGGAACACTTGCAGGCAGCCGAGCCCGAGCGCGATCAGACCGATGCCGACCACGTCGATGCCCACGTCCTTGTGGCTTTGCCGCTTTTCCCACGGCGGATCTTCGACGAACTGCATCACCGCGATGGTCGTCAGCACGCCGACCGGCACGTTCAGCAGAAACACCCAGCGCCACGTGAAGTTGTCGGTGATCCAGCCGCCGAGCGTCGGCCCGAGCACGGGCGCCACGACGATCGCCACCGCCGAGATCGAGAACGCGCGGCCGCGCTGCTCCGGCGGAAACGTGTCGAGAATGATCGACTGCTGGCTCGGCTGCAAACCGCCGCCGAAGAAGCCTTGCAGAATGCGAAAGACGATCAGTTGTCCGAGATTCGTCGCGATGCCGCAGAGAAACGAGCACACCGTGAACGCCGCGATGCAGATCAGGAAGTAGCGCTTGCGCCCGAGAATCTTCGAGAAATACGCGGAAAGCGGCAGCACGATGCCGTTCGCGACGAGATAGGACGTGAGCGTCCACGTCGCCTCGTCGTAGCTCGCGGACATGGTGCCGGAGATGTGCGGCAGCGCCACGTTCACGATGGTCGTGTCGAGCACTTCCATGAAGGCCGCGAGCGTGACGACCACGGCGATGAGCCACGGATTCGCGCTCGGCTTCCAGCCGCTGTGGTCCTGTGCTGTGGATTCGCTCATGGCTCAGTGGCGCAGCATGACGGTGGGCACCACGGACAAGCCCAGCGGCAGCGACGTGTCCGGCTTCATGCCGCTATCGATGACGATCTTCACCGGCACGCGCTGCACGATCTTCACGAAGTTGCCGGTCGCGTTTTCGGCGGGGAACGCGGAGAAGCGCGAGCCGCTGCCGAGCTGAATGCTGTCCACATGGCCGTGCAGCGAGAGGCCGGGATACGCGTCGACGTCGATATCCACTTTGTCGCCCGGATGCATGCGCGAAAGTTGCGACTCCTTGAAGTTCGCCGTCACCCACACGCGCGTGGTGACGAGCGTGAGAATCGACGTGCCCGCCTGCAAGAAGGTGCCGAACTGCACGTTGCGTTTGGTGACCCAGCCGTCGGAGGGCGCGCGCAGTTCGGTGTACGAGAGATTCAGCTGCGCGGTTTCCACTTGCGCCTGCGCCTGCCGCACTTGCTGGCGTCGCTCTTCGACTGTCGCGACGACCTGCGCGATCTGCTGCGGCACGAGGCTCGCCGTGCGCACCTGCGCGCGCGCCTCGGCGACGTTCGCTTGAGCGCTCTTCTGTTGCGCGGTCGCAGCGTCGATGTTCTGTTGTGAGGTCGCGCGAACGTCGACGGACTGCTGGCGTTGGTAGGCCGCGCTCGCCTGCGCGAGATTGGCGCGCGCGCTGGCTTCCTGCGCCTGCGCCTGCGCGAGTTGCGCGGGATACTGAACCCGCGCGACCTGCAACTGCACTTCGGCGGCATGCAATTGCGCCTGCGCGAGACCGAGTTGCGCGTTCGCCTGATCGAGTTGCGCCTGATAATCGCGCGGATCGATGCGGATCAGCAGATCGCCCTTGTGCACGAAGCGGTTGTCGTCGATGTTCATCGCGACGACATAGCCCGATACCTTCGGCGCGATGGTGACGGCGTCGCCATCGGTATAGGCGTCGTCGGTGGTTTCCTGATTGCGCGTCATGAACCACCAGACGAGCGCGCCTATCGCGAGCAGCACGACGACGATGCCGAGAATGATCAACGGCTTCTTGCCGGGCCCTTTGCGCTCTTCCTTGCCGTTGCCGTTCGTCTTGTCGCCGTTCTTGGCTTTATCGCCCTTCCCGGCTTGGTCGTTTTTCTCCGATGACTCGCGCTCGCCGTCTTCCTTCGCGGCGCCGGGGCGTGCATCGTCCTGAGTTTCGTCTCGATCTGACATCGCGTTCGCTTTGCGGTTGGAGTCCGAAGTTCGACTCGGGGTGAAATCCCGGCGCGGCCGGGCGGTCCTCGTGCGGATACTGCGTGACGAGCGTGACCGGTGTGCGACTGCCGGTCAGGGCATTCGAGCGGACGATCTGAGCAAGACGCATTCCCAAATGCGTGCAATTCGGCCGCAAACCGGCCGAACCGAACGCCCGTGCGGACTGGCATGAATCCGCGCGTTTTCGAGGCGCTGATTGCCCGGCGCGGTTTTCAAAATAGCTGGCAAAAGCTGCACGGCGCAGTCGTGCAAACAATTGCCTCAGAGCGCCTGGCGCAGCTTCGCCGCGAGTTGCACGATGCCCATCGAGATCTGCTTTTCGCGCTTCGCGTCGAGCCGTCCGACAGGCACGCTCGTCGATACCGCGACGCGCTTGCCCGCAGGCGTCACGCCGACATACGCCGCGAAGCACGCGAGCCCTTCGGCCACTTCCTCCCGCTCGACCGCGAGCCCGCTCGCGCGTATCGCGGCCAGTTCGCGCAAGAGCGCGGCGCGGCGCGTGATGGTGCGCGGCGTCACCGCTTCGAGACGCTCGGGCAGCCGCTCGACGACGGCTTCGTCGGCCAGTCCCGCAAGCAGCGCCTTGCCGAGCGCGCAGCAGTGCGCGGGCAGCCGCGAGCCGAGATCGGACACGAGCCGCACCGGCCGATGCGCGTCCTCGCGTGCGACATACACCACTTGCACGCCGTCCAGCACAGCGAGCTGCACGACTTCGTTGTGCGTGTTGATGAACGCGCCCGCGCCCTCGCGAAACGCCGCCTGCAGCGCATCGTGCCGCACATAGGCGTTGCCGAGCTCGAACAGGCCGACGCCGATCACATAGCCGTCGTCGCGCTTCTCGATCCACTGCATGCGCGCGAGCGTTTCCAGCATCAGATAAAGCGTGCTGCGCGAGAGGCCGGTGCGCTCCGCGAGCGTGGCGGCGCGCACGGGCTTGGCCGCGTCGGCGAGCGCTTCGAGGATATCGTTTGCGCGGCGCAGCGCCGGAACGTCGTAGTTTTTTTCCATGTGAGTCGTCGCATCGGGGATGCGTGCATCGTCCAGCATATTGGACAAACATGCAACCCAATGGACAGTGAGGGAGCGGCAAGCTACGATCGTTTTTCCCTTTTCCGATGCCCGGTGACCCTGCCATGCCGCCCGTTTCCGTCTCCTCCTGCCTGCCCGAAGACTTAGCCGATGCCGTGTTGATCGGCCGCGTATGGCGTCCCGCGCCGGTCGATGGTCCCGCTGTCGTCGCGGTGCGAAACGGCGAAGTGTTCGACATCACCCGCGCCGCCCCGACCACCGCCGATCTCTTCGACCGCCCCGACGCGCTCGACATCGCGAAGAACGCACAGGGCGAACGCCTCGGCACCGCGCAAGAACTGCTGCAAGCGACGCTCGAGGCCGCGCCCGGCGGCTTGCGCCTGCTCGCCCCGTGCGACGTGCAGGCCGTGAAGGCGTGCGGCGTCACCTTCGCAGTGAGTCTGCTGGAGCGCGTGATCGAAGAACAGGCCGGCGGCGACGCGACCAAGGCGCAGGAAGTGCGCGACACCATCAACAAGCTGATCGGCGCGGATCTTTCCAAGATCAAGCCGGGCTCCGAAAGCGCGCAGAAGGTGAAGGAAGAACTCGAGCGGCGCGGCGCGTGGTCGCAATACATGGAAGTCGGCATCGGGCCGGATGCGGAAGTGTTCTCGAAGTCGCAGCCGATGTCGTCGGTCGGCTTCGGCGCGGACGTAGGCCTCTATCCGACCTCGCAGTGGAACAACCCCGAGCCGGAAATCGTGCTGGCGGTGAACGGACGCGGCGAGATCGTCGGCGCGACGCTCGGCAACGACGTGAATCTGCGCGACATCGAAGGCCGCAGCGCGCTGTTGCTCGGCAAGGCGAAGGACAACAACGCGTCGTGCGCGATCGGCCCGTTCGTGCGGCTCTTCGACGGCCAATTCACGCTGGACACCGTGCGAGGCACGAGCGTGTCGCTGCGCATCGAAGGCGAGGACGACGGCTTCGTGCTCGAAGGCGTGAGCCACATGAGCGAGATCAGCCGCGATCCCGCCGATCTCGTCGCGCAGACGCACGGCGCGCATCATCAATATCCGGACGGCTTCATGCTGTTTCTCGGCACCATGTTCTCGCCGATCAAGGACCGCGACACGGAAGGCGGCGGCTTCACGCATCATCTGGGCGATGTCGTCACCATCTCGACGCCGGAACTCGGCGCGCTCGTGAACACCGTGCGCCTTTCGACGGAAATCGAGCCGTGGACCTTCGGCGTGCGCGCGCTGTATCGCAGCCTCGCTGCGCGCGGCCTGCTCGCGGCGGACGCTTAAGCGCGCGGGGCGCGCGTCTTCTCGCGCGTCACCACCTGCACCGGCGTCTCCATGTACGGCGACAAGTCGCGCTGACGGCGCCGTTCGACGAGCGCCTTCACCGCGACATCCACGCCGAATACGGCCTGCCGCGCGCCGAACTGCTCGACGGTCGCGAGCATGCTGCCGTCGTCGAGAAGCGGCTGCACCGCGCTGATGTTGTTGTAGCCGGTCACGAGCACGCGGCCCTTTTTGCCTGCGATGCGAATGGCGTCGATCGCGCCCATCGCGATGTTGTCGTTCGCGCAGAGCAAACCGCGCAGCGCCGGGTGCGCATACAGCATTTGCAGCGCGATGGACTTGCCGCTGGGCGCGGTCCAATCGCCGGTGTCGAGGGCGCTCACACGCAGTTGCGCGGCGCTCATCGCTTCCTTGTAGCCGATCGTGCGCTGCTGCGCGTTGCGGTCGTTCGGCGGCCCTTCGATGATGCCGACTTCGTCGCCTGCCTTTAGCTTCGACGCGAGATACGCGCCGACGAGCCGCGCGCCGCGCCGGCTGTCCGGCCCGACGAACGGAATGGTGACGTGCGCCGCTTCCTGCGCGTCGTCGTCGAACGGATTGTCGATGGCGATCACGATGACGCCCGCCGCGACCGCTTTCGCGGCCACCGGCACGAGCGCCTTCGAATCGGTCGGCGCGATCACGATGGCGTCCACTTTCGCCGCGACGAGCGTTTCGATGATGCGCCTTTGCCCGGTGACGTCGTTGTCCGTGAGCGTGCCGTAGGTCGTGAGGTCGAGTTGCGACGCATAGTGCCGCTGGTAGTTCTTCGCGCCGTCGATCATCGACTGGACGAAGGGATCGCCGAGCGATTTCATCACGAGCGCGACGCTCGCCTTGCCGCCGGGCTGCGCGGCGGCCGGTCGCACGGACGCGAGCCCGCTCGCGGCGAGGGCGCACGTGGTGAGCAGACGGCGGCGAGCAAGGCTGATCATGGAGGCGGGTCGGGGATCGACGGTCGCCTCATTGTAGACAAACGGCAGCGACCACGACTCACGCTTGCGGACGCTCTTCCCATGCGAGCGCGATGAACGCGGCGCACAGCGCTTCCATGCCGCGGGCGTCTTCTTCGTCGAAGCGGCCGGGCACGGGGCTGTCGACGTCCCATACGCCGATCAGCGTGCCGTCGCTCCCGACGAGCGGCACGACGATCTCCGAGCGCGACGCCGAATCGCACGCGATATGGCCAGGAAATGCGTCGACATCGGGGACGACTTGCGTTTTGCGTTCGCGGGCGGCCGTGCCGCACACGCCGCGTCCGAGCGCGATGCGCACGCACGCGGGCTTGCCCTGAAACGGCCCGACGACGAGTTCGTCGCCATCGAACAGATAAAAGCCGGCCCAGTTGATATCCGGCAGCGAGTGATAGACGAGCGACGAGAAGTTCGCCGCGTTCGCGATGAAGTCGGCTTCGTCGCCGATCAGCGAACGGGCCTGGTGCAGCAGGTCGTCGTAGTGCGCGGACTTGCTGGCGTGGGAAGGCGTGGAAGGCGTGGAGAGCGTGAACATGGCGGCGGCTCGAAGTGCGATCGAGGTGTAGCTTAGCGTCTATGCGCTGATCGCCGCACGCCGGATGCCAAATCGGCTTCGGGATTTCCCTGCTTTACACCCTGTCGGCCCCGGTATTAAATAAATCAACTTGATTTAATTAATCGTCACACAGATGACGGTTGCCAGCATAACCGGAGACAGCCAGTGAAATTGCCGAGCGGCAGAGGAAGCAATTCCGCGTCCGTGCGCCGATACAACGAGCGTTTGCTGCTACAGGCGCTGCGCCGCACCGAACCGGCGTCGAAGGCCGATCTCGCGCGTCACGCGAATCTGACGAGCACGGCGGTCGGCAGTATCGTCGAGTCGCTCGAACGCGCCGGTCTGATCGAATACAGCGGACGGCGGCTCGAAGGCCAGCGCGGCCAGCCCGCGTCGCTCATCCGGCTCGATCCGCGCGGCGCGTTCGGCATCGGCGTGCGGCTCGACCGCACAAGCATCGAGACGGTGCTCGTCAATTTCGCGGGCGACGTGCTCGTCCGGAGCGCGCTGGATCGCGTGCTGCCGCATCCGTCGGCGGTGCTGGAGATCGTTCAGCGCGACATCGAAGGCATGCTCGGCCTCTTGAGCCAAGCGGAGCGCGAGCGTCTGACCGGAATCGGCGTCGCGCAGCCGTACAACCTCGGCAGCTGGCTGCGCGAACTGGGCGTGAGCGCCGATACGACGAGCGCCGACATCTTCCGCGCGTGGGATCAGACGGACTTTCCCGCCGCGCTGTCCCGCGCGCTCGCCCTGCCCGTCTTCGGCGAAAACGACGGCAACGCCGCCGCGACCGCCGAGTTGTTCTACGGCCACGGCCGCCACTGCGACGACTTCGTCTATCTCTTTCTCGGCTCGGCCATCGGCGGCGGCGTCGCCATCGACGGCGACTGTCTGCGCGGCGCGACCGGCAACGCGGGCGACATCGGCGTGATGCCGGTGCGGCCGAGCCGCCTGCCGTCCGCGCCGCAGCCGCCCGGCCAGTGGGACATTCTGCTTTCGCGCGCATCGCTCAATGCGCTCGTGCGGCATCTGCACTTTTCCGGCGCGCCGGCGGCGAGCCGCCTGGACGTGCAGGCGTGCATCGAGCGGCGTCTGCCCGCAGTCGAAGAATGGATCGACGACTGCATCGAAGCCCTGGCTCCCGCGTTGCGCGCGATGCTCTGCGTGCTCGACGTGCCGATGGTCGTGATCGATTCCGATATCGACGGCGGCCTGCTCGACCGCCTGATCGACCGTCTCGCCGCGACGATGGCCGCGAACGCGCCCGAAGCGCGCGGCACGCCGGAGATCGTGCGCGGCAATTTCGGCCCGGACGCGGGCGCAATCGGCGCGGCCACGCTGCCGATGTTCTTCAACTTCTCGCCACGCGTGGGGCTGCATCGCGGCGCGGGTGTCAAATCGCAGGAGGTGAACCATGCCGCATGACTCTGCCCTTTCGCCGGAGGCACGCACGCCGCTGCTCGAAATGCGCGGCATCAGCAAGACGTTTCCCGGCGTGCGCGCGTTGAACGACGTGCGCCTGTCCGTGTATCCCGGCGAAGTGCATTCGCTGATGGGCGAAAACGGCGCGGGCAAATCCACGCTGATGAAAATTCTCTCGGGCGCGTATCAGGCGGACCCCGGCGGCCAGATTCTGATCGACGGCAAGCCTGTCGTCATCGACGGGCCGCTTGCCGCGCGCTCGCTCGGCGTCGCCGTGATCTATCAGGAACTGAGTCTCGCGCCGAACCTCTCGGTGGCCGAGAACATCTACGCCGGGCGCGAACTGCGTCGCGGCAAAGGCGCGTGGTCGCTCGTCGACCGGCCCGGCATGGAGCGCGGCTGCGAAGACGTATTGAAGCGCCTGGGCGCGGCGTTCAAGCCGCACACGCTCGTCGGCGACTTGTCGATTGCCGAGCGGCAACTGGTCGAAATCGCGCGCGCCGTACACGCGCACGCCCGCATTCTCGTGATGGACGAGCCGACCACGCCGCTCTCGTCGCGCGAAACCGATCGCCTCTTTGAGCTCGTGCGTCAACTGCGCGAGGAAGGCATCGCGATCATCTATATCAGTCACCGCATGGCGGAGATCTACGAATTGTCGGACCGCGTCTCGGTGCTGCGCGACGGCAGCTACGTCGGCACGTTGATGCGCGACGAACTCTCCGCCGAAAGCCTCGTGCGCATGATGGTCGGCCGCGACATTTCCGGCTTCTACAAGAAAGAGCACGCGCCTTACGATCCCGGCCACGTCGTGCTGTCCGTGCGCGACATGGCCGACGACAACCGCGTGCGCGGATGCAGCCTCGACCTGCACGCGGGCGAAGTGCTCGGCATCGCGGGACTGGTCGGCGCGGGGCGTACCGAGCTTGCGCGGCTCATCTTCG
This sequence comes from Caballeronia sp. AZ10_KS36, assembly GCF_023631105.1. NCBI lineage: Bacteria > Pseudomonadati > Pseudomonadota > Betaproteobacteria > Burkholderiales > Burkholderiaceae > Caballeronia > Caballeronia sp. AZ10_KS36. The sequence goes on from NZ_JALQDQ010000035.1 coordinate 272,276, forward strand.
GCGCGGAGGAACGCACGCGCGGCGAAGTGTCGATGCACGGCAAGCCGCTCGCGCTGCGCACGCCGCGCGACGCCATCGACGCGGGCCTCGTCTATCTCACCGAAGACCGCAAGGGCCAGGGCCTTTTTCTCGACATGAGCGTGCGCGACAACATCAACATCGCGGTGGCCGGGCGCGACGCGAAAGCCGGCGTGATGGACATCGCGCGTGGAAACACGCGGGCGCGCGACGCCATCGCGGCGCTGTCCATTCGCGTGCCGAACGCGCGCGTGAACGCGGGCGCGCTCTCGGGCGGCAATCAGCAGAAAGTGCTGCTGTCGCGCCTGCTCGAAACGAAGCCCGAAGTGCTGATCCTCGACGAACCGACGCGCGGCGTGGACATCGGCGCGAAGTCGGAGATTTACCGGATCATCAACGACCTCGCGCGATCGGGCGTCGGCGTGATCGTGATATCGAGTGAACTGCCGGAAGTGATCGGCGTGGCGGATCGCGTGCTGGTGATGCGCGAAGGCGTGATCGCGGGCGAACTCGGCGGCCATTCGGGCACGCCGATCTCGCAGGAAGGAATCATTGAACTGGCGACGGGCTCGCGGGCCGCGCTCGGTCAGGCGGCTTGACGTTATTCGGAGACAGACATGGCTAACACGACGAAACACCACGACACGGGCGCAGCCCCTGTTCCAAGCGCCGAAAGCGCGAACCAGCGGCAGCGCCGCATCGAGCATCGCGAGCGCATGCAAGTGCTGATGCGCACGGCGGGCATGTTGCCTGTGCTGATTCTGCTGTGCATCGGCTTCGGCGTGGTCACCGACGGCTTCTTCAGTTTGCAGAACATCTCGATCGTCACGCAGCAGGCGTCGATCAACATCGTGCTCGCGGCGGGCATGACCTTCGTGATTCTGACGGGCGGCATCGACCTGTCGGTCGGCTCGGTTCTGTCGGCGGCGGCGGTCACGGCGCTGCTCGCGTCGAATCTGCAGGGCATGGGCTGGCTCGGCGTGCCCGCGGCGCTGGGCGTCGGGCTCGGCTTCGGCGTCATCAACGGCGCGCTGATCGCGCTGCTCAAGCTGCCGCCTTTCATCGTGACGCTGGGCTCGCTGACCGCCGTGCGCGGCATCGCGCGGCTGATCGGTCACGACACGACCATCTTCAATCCGCAACTGCCGTTCGCGTTCATCGGCAACGATTCGATTCTCGGCGTGCCGTGGCTCGTCGTGATCGCGCTCGCGGTCGTGATCGTCTCGTGGTTCATCCTGCGGCGCACGGTGCTCGGCCTGCGCATCTATTCGGTCGGCGGCAATCCGGAAGCGGCGCGGCTTTCGGGCATCAAGGTGTGGGGCATCCAGATGTTCGTCTACGCGATGTCGGGCCTGCTCGCCGGACTCGGCGCGGTCATGTCCGCCGCGCGGCTCTATGCGGCGAACGGCCTGCAACTGGGCCAGTCGTATGAACTCGACGCCATCGCCGCGGTCATTCTGGGCGGCACGAGCTTCGTGGGCGGCGTCGGCTCGATCGTCGGCACGCTGGTGGGCGCGCTCATCATCGCGGTGCTGTCGAACGGCCTCGTGCTGCTCGGCGTGTCGGACATCTGGCAGTACATCATCAAGGGCCTCGTGATTATCGGCGCGGTGGCGCTCGACCGTTATCGCCAGCGCGGATCGGCGCGTACGTAATGAGTCTTGTCGGTTCACGACGCCTTACATCGCTTAGAGTCGCAACCATCGACATCAACATCAACGAAACAACCGGAGACAACCCTATGCGCAAGCATAACAAGCTGTTCGCGAGCATGGCCCTCGCGCTCGGATGCACGATGACGCTCGCCGCGCACGCGGCGGATAAGCAACTGAAGGCCATCGGCATCACGGTCGGCTCGCTCGGCAACCCGTACTTCGTGACCATTTCGAAGGGCGCGGAAGCCAAGGCGAAGGCCATCAATCCGAACGTGAAGGTCACGGCCGTCTCGTCCGATTACGACATGAACAAGCAGTTCACGCAGATCGACAACTTCATCTCGGCGCACGTCGACATGATCCTGCTGAATGCCGTCGATCCGAAGGCCATCGAGCCGGCGGTGAAGAAGGCGAAGGCGGCGGGCATCGTCGTGGTCGCGGTGGACGTCGCGGCGGCGGGCGCGGACGCGACCGTGCAGACCAACAACGTGCAGGCCGGCCAGCTCGCGTGCGACTTCCTCGCGAAGAAGCTCAACGGCAAGGGCAATGTCGTGATCGAGAACGGGCCGCAAGTGTCGGCGGTGATCGACCGCGTGAACGGCTGCAAGTCCGTGCTCGCGAAGAACCCGGGCATCAAGGTGCTCTCCGACGATCAGGACGCGAAAGGCTCGCGCGAAGGCGGCATGAACGCGATGCAAGGCTATCTCACGCGCTTCCCGAAGCTCGACGGCCTGTTCGCGATCAACGATCCGCAAGCTATCGGCAGCGATCTCGCGGCGAAGCAGCTTCATCGCTCGAATCTGGTGATTACGTCGGTGGACGGCGCGCCTGACATCGAGAATGCGCTCAAGACCGATACGCTGATTCAGGCGTCCGCGAGCCAGGACCCGTGGTCGATGGCGCAGCAGGCGGTGAGCGTCGGCTATGACCTGATGAACGGCAAGAAGCCGAGCAGCACGATGATCCTGATGCCGTCCACGCTCGTCACGCGCGAAAACGTCGCCAATTACAAGGGCTGGTCGGCGCCGCATTAAAGTCGCGTTAAGCTCGTAATCGCCGCTCGCTTGATTCGGCGAGCGGCGCGTCGGACATCGTCTCTCCGGCATGCGGCGGCCGCCATTCGAACGGCGCGCCGCCTACTCTTCAATCCCACTCTCCCTTTCAACCTGTCGATGCCGCCGACCGCACCCTGCGCGGCGACGCCCGGCACGGACACGCACGCACGCCGCGTACACGGCGTATCCTGTGGCTTCGACGCGGCCGTGCTTCGGTGAACGGTGACGCGCGTCCTCAATCGATCAAGCAGCGCAGACAGGAGAAACTGAATGGCCAGGGTTGAAGTCAAGGTTCCGCAGCTTTCCGAATCCGTCACCGAAGCGACGATGCTGCCGTGGAAAAAGAAAGCGGGCGACCCCGTGACGCAAGACGAGATTCTCGTCGAGCTGGAAACCGACAAGGTCGTGCTCGAAGTGCCCGCGCCCGCATCGGGCGTGCTGGCGGAAGTGCTCAAGCAGCAAGGCGATATCGTCCACGCCGACGAACTGCTCGCCGCCATCGACACTGAGGCGAAAGCCGCGGCGCCGTCTGCGGCCGCGCCCGCGCCATCGCCCGCGCCATCGCCCGCACCGGCACCCGCGCCTGCCACAGCATCTGAAAAGCCCGCCGCTGCTCCGGCGCAACAGGCGAGCCCGGCAGAGTCTGCGCAAGACAAAGCCGACTTCGACGTGATCGTGATCGGCGCGGGCCCCGGCGGGTACATCGCCGCGATCCGCGCCGCGCAGCTCGGCATGTCGGTGGCGTGCGTCGAGGAATGGATCAACCCGGCCGGCAAGCCGAAGCTCGGCGGGACGTGCCTGAACGTCGGCTGCATTCCTTCGAAGGCGCTGCTCGCATCGTCCGAAGCGTTCGAGAACGCGAAGCTGCATTTCGGCGATCACGGCATCTCGATGGACAACCTGAACGTCGACATCAAGAAGATGATCGGGCGCAAGGAAGCCATCGTCGAGAAGATCACGGGCGGCGTGGAGTTCCTGTTTCGCAAGAACAAGATCACGTGGCTCAAGGGCCACGGCAAGCTCGCGGGCAAGGCGGGCGGCGCGTTTCGCATCGAAGTGAGCGGCGGCGAGCAAGGCGGGACGCATACCGCGAAGCACGTGATCATCGCGACCGGTTCGAAAGCGCGGCATCTGCCGAACGTGCCCGTGGACAACCGCATCGTGTCCGACAACGAGGGCGCGCTCGCCTTCGACTCCGCGCCGAAGAAGCTCGCCGTGATCGGCGCGGGCGTGATCGGCCTGGAACTCGGTTCGGTGTGGCGCAGGCTCGGCGCGGAAGTGACGATTCTCGAAGCGCTGCCCGAATTTCTCGCCTCCACCGACACCGCGATCCAGAAGGAAGCCGCCAAGCTCTTCAAGAAGCAAGGGCTCACCATTCACCTCGGCGTGAAGATCGAGAACGTGAAGGCGTCGGATGCGGGCGTGTCCGTCTCGTACACCGACAAGGACGGCGCCGAGCAGACGCTCGACGCGGACCGCCTGATCGTGTCCATCGGCCGCGTGCCGAACACCGACAATCTCGGGCTCGATTCCATCGGCCTCGCGACGGACCAGCGCGGCTTCATTCCCGTCGACGGCCATTGCGCGACGACGGTCCCGAACGTCTACGCGATCGGCGATGTCGTGCGCGGCCCGATGCTCGCGCACAAGGCCGAGGACGAAGGCGTGCTGGTGGCCGAGATCATCGACGGACAGAAGCCGCATATCGACTACAACTGCATTCCGTGGGTGATCTACACGCACCCGGAAATCGCGTGGGTCGGGCAGACCGAACAGGCGCTCAAGGCGGAAGGCCGCGAGTACCGCACCGGCCAGTTCCCGATGATGGCGAACGGCCGCGCGCTCGGCATCGGCGAGACGGACGGCTTCATCAAGATGATCGCGGATGCGAAGACCGACGAGATTCTCGGCGTGCACATCGTCTCGGCCAACGCGTCAGATCTGATCGCCGAAGCGGTCGTGGCGATGGAGTTCAAGGCGGCGTCGGAGGATATCGGCATCATCTCGCATCCGCATCCATCGCTCTCGGAAGTGATGCGCGAGGCGGCGCTCGCGGTGAACAAGCGCGCGCTCAATATCTGAGCGAGCGAAGCTGCCTTCGCGTTTCCGCCTTTGCGTTGCACGTTCGCTGAACGATGGCGCGAACCGCCATACAATCGTCGCGCGGCGGCCGTGTCGATCACGGCGGGCCGCGCATCGTCGATGTCAATGCAATCTAAACCTGGAGAGGATATGAACGTAATGCTTGCCAGAAAGCTCGCCGTCTCGATGATCGTGGCTGCCTTCGGCGTGTCCGTCGCGGGCGTGTCGTATGCGCAGGACAACAGCAGCACGACCGATGCCGCGCCGTCGACCAAAGCCCAGCGCAAGGAAGCGCGCAAGGAAGCGCGTGCGAAGAAGAACGCCGAGCTGAAGAAGCTCGAAAGCGCGGGCTATAACCCCGCGCAGCGCGACGACGCGTCGTATCCGCAGGACATTCAGAAGGCCCAGAAGAAGGCCGGCATCGGTCAGTGATGCCGTAGCTGAACGTGCGCCGCGTTGGACGCGGCGCGCTGTTTTTTGACTCTGCGGCTCTCTCGGACGACGTGCCTTAATTAGTTCTACGTATGACCTCGGTGATCGACAAGCCGGTCGTGCGATACAGCGCCAGCTCGACTCGAATAGCGTGGTGCCTGCCCGGCGAAGCCCGTGCGCGCTCAGTCGCTCGCCGCTTGCGTCGGCTGCGCGACGCAGGTGAACGTCACCGTGGAAGTCTGTTCTTCGAGCGATCGCACGCCGCTCGTCGATTCCGACCTGACGAGCGGGCGCTGTGAACGCTGCTTGCAATAGTCGTCGGCTGCGTCCATCGCTCGGTTACGCGCGGTGACCCAGGACATGCGCGTGCCGGTGGCCTTGCCCGTGACGGTGAAGACGTTGGGCTGCGGGCCGGCGGTGACTGCGGTCGTCGTGCCGCACGCGGCGAGCGCGAGCAGCAAGCCTGCGCTGAGCGCGGCAGCGGCACGCTTAGCGAATGAATGGTGAGATGAATGAGGCATACGCGTCGTGTCGTGATCTCGATGAGGCACGCATGGTAACGCCGTACGCCGAATCCTTCACGGATCAGACAATTCAAGCGATGAGGCGGCGCAGCAGCCGCCCTTCTTAATCGCTCAAGACTCGCTGATGCGATCGAGCAGACGTTGCAGCCGCGCGTGCTGGCACGGCGCGAGACCCGGCGTCGACAGCGCCTGGTCCACGCGCGAGCGCCAATAGGTCTTCGAGAAAAGCGAATTCGCGCCGTCCAGATTCAGCACCTGTTCGAGATGCGCGATAGCCGCGTCGAGATGATTCACGTTGTAGGGACGTGGGCCCTGGCGTAAGTCTTCCATTGGCGAGATGCGGCCGCGCGTCGTAGCGACGCACGGCGTTCGGTTTGGACAAACGAGGCACGCGAAGCGCCTGCTTCGCGTTGCCGTAGAGGATGAACGAGATTTGCGTTGTCGCGCGAAGCGATCAATGCATGTGCTGGCCGCCGTTGATCGCGATGTTCGCGCCGGTCACGAAGCCCGCATCGTCCGAACAGAGGAACGCGACGAGCGCCGCGACTTCCTCGGGCTTGCCCAGACGCCCCGCCGGAATCTTCGGAAGAATTCTGGACTCCAGAATGTCCTGCGGAATGGCCGTCACCATTTTTGTCGCGAGATAGCCCGGCGAGATGGTGTTGACGGTCACGCCCTTCTTCGCCACTTCCAGCGCGAGCGACTTGGTGAAACCGTGCATGCCCGCTTTCGCCGCCGCGTAGTTGGTCTGCCCGATCTGCCCTTTCGAGCCATTCACCGACGAGATATTGATGATGCGGCCCCAGCCGCGCGTGACCATGTCCTCGCAGACGGGCTTCGTCATGTTGAACACGGAGTCGAGATTCGTGCGCAGGACGGCGTCCCAGTTCACCTTCGTCATCTTCTTGAAGGTGGTGTCCTGCGTGATGCCCGCGTTGTTCACGAGAATGCTGATCGGCCCGACTTCGCGCTGAATCTTCGCGATGCAGTGCTGGCTTGCTTCGTAGTCGGCGACGTCGACGGGGTACGCGCGGAAGTTGCGCCCCTGGCGGTCCATGCTGGCGAGCCAGTCGGAGACGATCGTGTTGCCCGGTGAATGCGTGACGACGACGGCATAGCCCGCGTCGTTCAGCTTGATGCTGATGGCCTCACCGAGGCCGCCCATGCCGCCCGTTACCACTGCAATACGCTTAGTCATACTAATAGTCCTCTCAGGTTCTATGGTGCTCGAATGCCTCCCGGCGGCGCGCTTGTAGTGTAGGTTTGATGCGCGACGCCGGGATGTTTTGCCCGTCGATGCCCGCTCTGCGGGCGATGTAGGTTACAGCCGCTCGACCGCCAGCGCGACGCCCATGCCGCCGCCGATGCACAGCGACGCGAGGCCCTTCTTCGCATCGCGCTTCTGCATTTCGTGCAGCAGCGTGACCAGAATGCGGCAGCCCGATGCGCCGATCGGATGCCCGATCGCAAT